>DASWTQ010000452.1:0-19803 GCA_036402055.1 Herpetosiphonaceae bacterium | reverse complement strand
GGCGTCGTTTGGGCTCCGCTACCGCGTTGAACGCGTCGGTTGTCGTCGCTACTCGTGCCATGTGTACATTATATACCCATATCGGAATATGTCAAGGGTTAATCTTGCCAGAATAGCAAAATCCCAGCCTCGCGACTGGGATCAAGCACGTCTGCCTGAGAAAGATATGACTACGACCGATGGTATGGAATTGCGTGTTGATCAGGCCGGCAGCGAGCCGAAGAGCAGATCCCGATGCAGCGAGACGCCGGCGGTCACGCCATCCGCCGAGGCAAAGGTCGCATTCGGCGGCACGCGCGCGATGTCTCCGGCGGCATAGACTCCAGGAACCGTCGTCAGCTTGAAAGCATCGGTGCGAATGAGCGGCCCGAACGGACCATCGTCGACCGCGCAGCCGAGCTGCTCCGCAATTGTGCTGTTCATGCGGGTGCGTGTTCCGATATACAGCGCATCTACAGTCTGCGATCGACCATCGCCCAGCAAGATCTGCATGGGCTGCTCGGCGTCGCCTGCAAGCTCCATGACCGGCGCCGGCTCGATCGCAACGTTCCGATGCGCGAGCTTCGCTCTTGTCTCATCGTCGAGGTCATCATGACCATTCAAAAAGAAGGTGGTCGGGCCCCAATCGGAGATCAGGATCGCCTGGTGCGAGGACATCGGCGAAAGATTGAGCACACCCAGGCGCTGGCCGCCAAACTCGAAGCCGTGGCAGTAGGGACAGTGTAAAACGCGCTTGCCCCAGCGCTCCGCCAGCCCCGGAATATCCGGCAAAATATCCGAAACGCCGAACGCCAGAACCAGCTTCTTCGCGGATACCACATCGCCGGAGGCCAGACCGATGTCGAAGCCATCACTGTCACGCGCCTGCGCCGACTCCACGCTGCCGCCGATAAAAGTCACCGATGGGTAGGCCAGTAATTTTTCGCGCGCCTGCTCGATCATCGTGCGCGGCGATAGTCCATCTTGCCCGAAAAACCCATGCGATGCGTCGGCAAAGCGGTTGCGCGGCAGTCCTGCATCGACAACACACACCGAACGCCGCGCCCGAGCGATCTGAATCGCGGCAGACAGACCGGCAAAGCTGCCGCCGATTACGAGAGCATCATACGTCATACACACACTCCTTGAGATCCTTATGTAATGCCATGCGGCTCTGGAACTGAACCGCGAGCGTCGCCAGCGACACCGTGCGCAGCCGCGCCAGCAACATCGCCTCCGCCTCTTTGAACGCGTCGTCGAGCGCCTCGTTGACCACCTGCTCGACCAGGCAGCCCGGCGACTCGGTGCGATTGCCGAGCGCGAGCGGAGTCGGCGCGCCGATCGCCGCATACACATCGTAGAGCGTCATCGTCGCCAGATCGCAGGCCAGCGACCAGCCCCCGCCATGGCCCTTTTCGGATCGCACAAAGCCGGCCTCGCGTAGCCCGGCCATCGTCCGCCGCACCACGACCGGATTCGTATGCATGGCTTTGGCCAGATCTTCCGATGTGAGCGGCTTTTCGGCTCCGGCTAGATGCATCAGCACATGGAGCACGCCAGATAATCGACTATCTCTTTTCATGTAACATATAATGTTACATGATCCAAGATTTGTCAAGGGGGATCTTTGTGTGATCTGAGAACGTTAAGTGGCGTCGAAATTGGGTTACACTTTAATGTGCAGCGCCTATCTGGTGTTTAGAAACATTCAGATGGGACAGCTACTATCGATCAAGAAACTTGAACAGATAGGGCAATCATGACTCCCAACATGCAAGACAAACTTATCATGGTCACCGGCGCGACCGATGGGATCGGCAAAGAAACGGCGCTGGGCCTGGCTCGAATGGGCGCTCACGTGATCGTCGTTGGGCGCACGCCGGTGAAGATCGCCGCGACGGTCGAGCAGATCAAGGCAGAGAGCGGCAACGGGCAGATCGACAGCATGCAGGCCGATTTTTCCTCGCTGGCGCAGATTCGACAGCTGGCAAAAACCTTCTACCAGCGCTACGATCACCTGGATGTGCTGGTCAACAACGCGGGCGGTGTTTTCGGCAGCCGCAGCGAGACCGCCGACGGCTTCGAATGGACCTTTGGCGTGAACCATCTCGCGCCGTTTCTGCTGACCAATCTGCTGCTGCCCGCGCTCCAGGTCGCCGCCCGGCGCTCGGGCTCGGCGCGGGTCGTGACGGTCTCGTCGGCGGCGCACATGATGAGCAAGCTCAACTTCGACGATCTCCAGAACCAGCGCCGCTACAGCGGTTTTCGCGCGTATGCGCAATCCAAGCTGGCAAACCTACTCTTCACATATGAGCTGGCGCGGCGGCTCAAGGGCACCGGCATTACGGCTAACGCGCTGCATCCCGGCGGCGTGGCCTCGAACTTTGGTCGCGGACAGCCCGGCCTGTTCTCCAAGCTGGTCGGCTTCGCAATGAGCTTTGGCATCACACCGGAGCAGGGCGCGCAAACCTCGATCTACATGGCCTCGTCGCCCGAGGTTGCGGGAGTGACCGGTACCTATTTCAACAAGCAAAAGCCCGCGCGATCGTCGCCGGCCTCACACGATGCCGCTGCCGCCGCGCAACTCTGGCAGATCAGCGAGCAGCTCACGGGCCTGGCCGAAAAACCACAGCCGCTCACCAGCCCAGCAGCAGCGATCTAGAAATATTAATTACGTCAAGCCAACAAACAGATCCTATCAAGCAAAAGGACTCGATGATGAAGCAACAATCAATCCTGGCGGCCTACGCCCATCCCGACGACGAAGCATTCGGCAGCGGCGGCACGCTGGCCAAGTACGCCCAGAGCGGCGCGCGTGTGACACTCGTCTGCGCGACTCGTGGCGAAGTCGGCGAGATCTCCGATCCGGCGCTGGCAACACCGGAGACCCTGGGCCAGGTGCGCGAGCAGGAGATGCTCAATGCCGCCAGAGCGCTCGGCGTCAGCGATGTGCGCTTTCTGGACTACCGCGACTCGGGCATGGCCGGAACCGACGACAACCACAATCCTGAAGCGTTCGTCAACGTGCCCGCCGAAGAGGTTGTCGAGCGGCTGGTGCAAATTATTCGCGAGGTCCGGCCGCAGGTGGTGATGACCTTCGATCCCAGCGGCGGCTACGGCCACCCGGATCACATCGCGATCCACCAGCATACCGTCGCCGCCTTTCATCTGGCCGGCGATCCCGAGCGCTACCCCGAGGCAGGGCCGGTCTGGCAGCCGGCGCGGCTCTTCTACACCGCTATCCCACGCTCGACCTTCCTTGCCATGCGCGACCGGCTGGCGGCGGCGGGCGAGGATACCAGCATGTTCGAGCGGATCGAGGAGAACGGCATGGGCTGGCCCGACGATCAGATCAGCGCACAGCTCGACGTATCCGGCACCGTCGACGCGAAGATGGAATCGCTGCACGCGCACCGCACGCAGTTTGGCGAGAACAACATGTTCCGGCGCTTCCCGGAGGACGAGGTGAAAGCCATGATGAGCCGCGAGCATTTCGTGCTGGCCTGGCCGCAGCCAACCGAGGGTTTTAAGCTCTCGGATCTGTTCGAGGGCGTCGCATAACGACGTTTGACACAGCGAAGCCGGCCGGGAGTCGATCGCGCTTCCCGGCTGTTTTCATTGCATGAGATAGATTCGACCTCTACCCATCAAGGATTCCAATGAATCGCACACGTTTTTCTCTGATCGCCCATCGCGATCATACGTTCGCCAATCCGCTGAGCGAGGAGAAGATCGACCGGCTGCTGGGGCTGCTCGATCTGCCGCCCGACGCGCAGGTGCTGGATGTCGGCTGTGGCAACGCCGAGCTGCTGATCCGACTGATCGAGCGCTACAACATCGTCGGTACGGGCGTAGAGCACAACCCTGAGGCGCTCAGTGACGGTCCGCGACGAGCGCAGGGCCGCATTCCCGTGGAGCGCCTCCAGCTGTACGCGATCCCGGTCGCCGATTTCAAGCCCGATCGCAGCTTCGACGCCGCGCTGTGCATCGGCGCGTCGCATGCCTACGGCGGCTACGCACAAACCCTGGCGGCGCTCAAAGCCCTGGTGCGGCCGGGAGGCCAGATCTTGATCGGCGAGGGCTACTGGAAGCGCGATCCCGACCCCGAGTATCTGGCACTCCTTGGAGCCGGGCCCGACGAGCTTACCGCGCACGCCGACAACGTGAGCCGCGCCGTGGCTGCCGGGCTGACACCGCTCTACAGCGTCACCAGCAGCGACGACGATTGGGATCACTACGAGGGGCTGTACTGCCGCGCTGTCGAGCGCTTCGTCGCCGCCCACCCCGACGATCCCGAGAGCCCCGAGTTCGCCGCGTATATTCGCCGCTGGTACGCGGGCTACCTGCGCTGGGGCCGCGCGACGCTGGGCTTTGGGCTGTATCTTTTCCAAAACTAAACCGGCGGAGATTCCGCCGGCTTAGCATTGTGATGGAGAGAGCGGTTTAGGGCAACGCAAATGCCTCGTTGGTGGTCGAGTACGACGAGCCGCCGTTGGGACCGCCGCCCGCCACATAGACGACGCTGTTGATCGTTCCGGCCGCCGCGCCGTGACGTGGCGTCTGCATCGGCGTGAGCGTGCGCCAGGTATTCGTCGCCGGATCGTACTCCTCGTTCTGGGAGAAGACTCCGCCGCTGGGTGTGCGCTCGCCGCCCATCACCTGCGCCCGGCCGTTGATCGTGCCGACGGCCACAGTTCGGCGCCCGGTGGGCATCGGAGCGCGCGCGGTCCACAGATTGGTCGCGGGATCGTACATCTCGACGGTGTTGAGCGTGTCGCCGAGGCTGGTGCCGTCGGCGTTGCGCGTACGGCCACCGAAGATGTACAGCTTGCCGTTGAGCGCCGCCGAGCCGGGATTGTCGCGACGGGTGCTCATAGCCGGCGCCGCACTCCAGCTGTTCGTCGCCGGATCGTAGACCTCGACGCTGGACAACGACGCACCGTTGCCGCCCATGCCGCCTGCCACATAGATCTTCGTGCCGATCACCTGCGCCGTCGCGCCGCCGCGAGCCGTGCTCATGGGAGCCAGCGCGGTCCAGCTATTGGTCGCCGGATTGAAGACCGCCGCGTTGGTGACCGCGCCCGAGAACGCACCGGTCGAGCCGCCGAAGACGTAGAGCTTGCCGTTGTACGCGACCGCCGCCGGATGCTCGACGCCGGGTCCGGGCAGATTCGGCCCGCTGCTCCAGCTGTTGCTCGCAGCGTCGAAGATGTACATATTGGTCTGCGGCCCGACGCTGGTCTTGCCCGCCACCACGTAGAGCTTGCCGCCGATCGCCGCGCCGCCCACGTCAAGCAGCGAGGCCGGCAGCGGTTGTTTGCTGGCCCAGGTGCCGCCCGCGCTGGGCGTGCCTGGATTGGGCTTGAGCGCCGTCACGCGATTCGCGCCCAGCTCGCCGACATAGATCGTGCCGTCGGGACCCTGCGTCAGCGGCAGCGGATTGCTGAAGCCGCCGATCAGCTGCTTGGACGAGACCACCGAGCGGCCATCCGCCGAGAGCTGCACGCGGGTAATATCGTCGCCGACCGAATAGTTCGCGATCAACAGCTCACCCTTGAGCGCGCCGCCAAACACATTCGAGGTATACTCGATCACGCCGTTGGACGAGCGATTCATGCCCAGGCTGTGCAGCGGCCCGACATAGTTGGCCGGCGCTGACACGTTCTGGTAGTGGCCGTCCTTGAAGACGCACTGGTTGCGATACGGGTTGGGATGGCCGTAGTACTTGCCTTGCTCGATGCGAAGCAGCAGATCCGGCTGCGATCCCGGATTATCGCCGCCCTGAGTCCATGAGGTCGTGCTGCCGTAGCCGGTGCAGGGCGGCGTCGGCGAGGGCGGGAACGTGCCGGTCACACCCAGGCCGTTATCGGTTGCGTAGAGCGTACCGTTGCTGTGGAAGGCAAAATCGTAGGAGTTGCGCAGGCCCGAGGCGTATACCTGAACGCTGCACGGAGGCGGGCCGAAGATATTGCTCGTGTTCGCGCAGGTGCCGTCAAAGGTCGCGCTGCGCACATCCGCCACCACGATCGCGGCCGAGAGCGGCTGCTCCTGCATGGTGCCGAACTCGGTGTTGGCGGTGTTGGGAGCGCCCGCGCCGGTGTTGCCGCCGACCGCGATGAAGAGCTTGCCGTCCGGCCCGAAGTGCAGCGAGTTGACCGCGTGATTGGCCTTGGCGCGCGGCAGGCCGGTGATCACGTCCTGACGTGTGGTAAAGCCGGAGCCCGAGAGCTTCGTGATCGTGCTTGAGTTGGGCGTGCCGTTGTCGAGCGACGGGCTGGAGTGCGAGACCCAGAGGATCACGTTGCTCGGCGTCGAGAGCGGATCGACGGTGATGCCGAGTGTCAGCCGCGAGCCCAGCGTGGTGATCACCTGATCCGCGACGACCTGCTTGGCATCGTTGAGCGTGATCGCGTGGATCTTGCCCATCATCTCGGCCACATACAGGCGGCCATCCGGCCCCCAGACCATCGAGGTCGGCGCGCTGACCGGGAACGACGAGCGCGTAAAGCCGACGCTTGAGACCGGCGGCGGCGTGGTCGTCTGCTCGGCGGTAAGCGAAAAATCGTCGAAGGTGAAGCTGAGCGGCGCTGTCGCGTTGCGGTGCGTGGCGAAGATGCCGCCAAAGCTGCGCGTGCCGATCGTCGGATCGATACCGGCGGCGTCGAAGCTAAAGAACTCGGGCGGCGCGATAATCGTATCCAGCGTGGTCGCCGAGCCGCCGTTGATGCGATAGCTGGCCGCGATGCTGCGATCGTTGGGATCGGCGCGCAGCGTCAGCTCGATCGGGCCACTGGTGTTGATCGTGCCCGACAGCGTTTTCTCGACGAATACGCCGTTGACCTCCAGCAGATACTCGATCTCGTAGCCGGTCGGCAGCGAGATCACCTCGAACTTGACGTAGTTGTTCTGATCGTTGCCGAACCACAGCCCGGCCTGCTCGAAGTTACCGCTGGCGGTCGGCAGATCGCGCACTGTGGTTTTGAGCAGCGAGATCTGGCTCGGCGCGTCGATGCCGACGCCCAGCATATTATCCTGATCATTGTGGGTCGTGTAGGCAATGCCCGCCGTCGTAGTCAGCGTGAGCGTACCCGGCGCGGCCATGTTCTCGGCGATCAGCGACGGAAGATAGCCATCGCCGTTTGCCGGATGGCTGAGAAAGGTAAAGCCGGTGCCGACCGCGTTGGCATCCTGAATCTTGCTGCTGTCCTGATCGAAGTTCAGCGCGTACGGCGGTCGAATCAGGATCTCGGAGCAGGGCAGCGGCAGGCAGGTCGCCTCGGCCTCGACGTTCAACGTCACCGGCAGCGTCGCGGTCTCGTGGCCGGGTCCGGTCGCGGTGACGGTGGTGGTGTAGCTGCCGGGAGCCAGCCCCGACGCATCAACCGCCAGCGTGCGGCTACCGGGCGTGGTATCGCTTGACTGGTTGATGCTCAGCCATGAGGCCTGCTCGCTGAGCGTGTACTTGACCTTTGAGCCCTGGCTGCTGAAAAGATCGATCGTTTTGCTGGCCGATCTGCCGCGCGGCAGTCGCACGCGCAGCCCTTCGTCGGTGAAGAGGAGCGCAGGGCCGCCGTTGCGCACCAGGAAGCGCGCGGCAGTAACGACCGTTCTACCATCGGCCAGGTCGATCGCCGCGACAACTGTGTGGAAGCCGTTTGTGAGCTGGGCGGTATCGAAAGGCTGGGCCACGCCGCCGGCCGCGCTGCCGGCAAGATCGAACGGAGCGGCCCGATCGATCGAGTAGGGCGCGGCATCCAGGCGGCCTTCGAGCACAGCGGCGGGCGGATCGAGGAAGAAGCGCACCTGGCTAGTCTCGGCCTCCGAGGTTGCAAAGATAAAGCGCTGGCCTGAAGCAATCGCCCGATCCAGCAGCGCCTGATCCGAGCGCTTAGGACCAGAGCTTATGTAAAGCTTGTACGGCTCGATCTCAGCGATATGCTTAGGCTTATCCCGGCTCGGCGCTCTGGTAGGCTGCTGTTGTCCGGCGACCGGCGCGGCCAGCAGCGATGCGATCAGGAACAAGAGCAGGTAGAGCCAGCTCATATTCCAGCGCACAGGGCGTCGTCTCAGGCGGCTCAATACTTTTGCCGCACGCACCGAGGTTTGGGCGTTCTGCCGCGCGACCGAGGGGCGAATCGTTGCCAGAGTCTCTCCATCTCCTGATTGCGTTGTCATAGCCATCCTCCGATCCTCAAGAATCGTTGCATCTCCGCCATAACAAGAACATCCACCAGCCTTCCGATGTGGGAAAACCAGCCTGCGGGGGTTACAGGCAGCACACAGATCTCCAATTTCGGAGACAACGGCCATTAATCCCTGCGATCATGAACAGGAATCACCGCATATTGACACCAGCGACGAAAGCAGAGAACAGGCAACAGAGCCCGAGCTAGCATGCAGGCATCAGATTCGACCGAAAGTGGTCACGAATTGTGGTAAAAGAGATCTGGATCGATGGTTGCTCTGGGGAAGACTCCAGGCCATAAAACGATCGCAATAGATCGCACGAGACAACAAGGGGGCAATTGTCTACTCGGGGTGCGATTAAATTACGCTATAGCCAGGAATTTGGAGATATGGGCGAGATAAGAGCCACACCATCTAGTGATGCGAGCATCATATCACCTTGTCGTAGGAGAGATCAATAAAAAATTCGTAAAGATTAGAGACAATTGCTACACAGCGAAACAAAAAACTGCTCCAGCGCCTGGAAGCACCGGAGCAGTTTTGGATCGGGCGATAGATTGAGCTAGGGCAGGCTGTTGAGATACGAGCGATGGCTGTTAGAGAACTCGAAGTTGTTGTAGGCATCCCAGTTGATCGACCAGGTCATCAAGCCCCGGAAGTTGGCGTAGCCGCCGGGATTGCGCAGCACATAGCCGCCGCCAAAGGACTGGCCTTTGATCAGGTAGTTGAGCGCGCGCTGGACGGTCGCCGGCGCCGTGTAGCCGCCGCCAGCCGCGCCCGGCGAGGCCGGCAGACCGATCAGCACCTGATCCTGGCGCAGCGCTGGAAAGATATTGCTGGAGTTGTTCGCCACCGGAAAGCCGGCCAGCAGCATCTCGGCCATCGCAACCTGGAAGTCTGCGGTTCCCTGCGAGTAATTGCGGCCGTCGAGGCCGGTCATGCTGCCCGAGTTATAGTGCTGCACATGGATATAGGTCAGCTTGTCGCGCAGGCCATAGATCACCGGCAGATACGCGCCCCAGATGCCGCCGTATGCGCCCAGGCCGCCCTGGACGTAGGCCGTCTCGGGAGCCATCGTCAGGATAAACGACGAGCCGAAGCGGTTGGCGATCGTGCGTGTCGCGGCGATCAGATTGACGATCTTAGGCGAGGTCGGGCTCTTGAAGTTGGTATCGCCGCCGTTGAGCGAGACCGAGCTACCCTCGAAGTCGATGTCCATGCCGTTGAAGCCGTAAGTCTCGATAATCGAGATCATCGAGTTGGCGAAGTTCTGCTGCGCCGTGCTGCCCGACAGATCGACCGCTCCATTCGCGCCGCCGACCGAGATCAGCACTTTCTTGCCCCGGCTCTTGAGATACGCAATATCGCTCTTGAAGTCGGCGACGCTCGCGTTGAAGGGCGTGAAGGCCATCGTGGAGCCGCCAGGCACCGTCGGCTCGGCAAACGAAACGTTGATCACATCGTACGCCGACGACACGTCGCGCAGCCGGATCACGCGCGAGCCATTGTCGAAATTGTGCCAGTAGCCGACCAGCAGACGCTTGGGCAGGCTGCCGCTCGGCGGAGAGGTTGGCGTCGGCCCTGGCGGTGTGGCGGTCGGCGTGCGAATCGGCGTGGCCGTCGCAGTACGGATCGGCGTGGCCGTGCGGATCGGTGTCGCAGTAGGCTGTGTACCCGACACCGGCTGCCAGAGTGCGGGCACATTCGGCGGCTCCCAGCCCGTCAGCGAGGTATGCGCCTGAATGCATTTGTAGTCGATGCCGTTGTACGAGGCCAGCTGGTTGACGGCGTAGGCCGTGTTCGGCTGCCAGGCCGGTGCCAGCGCCTGCGTCGGCGTCACGTTCAAAAAGATCAGACTCAGCAGCAGCAGCGTACCCAGCAATGCGCTCACCAGACGCGTTAACCGATGGGGCATGGGCTTCCTCCTTGACGAAGAACCAAGAACCGAGAACCAAGAACCGAGAACCAAAAGCTAAAACCAAGAGCAAAGAACAAAGAACAACAGACTAAAGAGCAAAGTACCTTTATTCCCCCTCGCCTGCGGCAACCAAGCCAAAAGCTTGGCGAGGTTCGGGGCAGGGGGAGAGTCGAGTGAAACGAGGCCGGGGGTGAGGGCCATTCCCACAACTGAATGGTTTAAAAATAGTCTATTTTAGAAGAATGTACCACGCGGACAGCGCCGTTACATCGGCAAAATCACGCAGATTAGGCGCAGAAGCCGGCCAACAGCAAAAAGGCCGATTGCCTAGGCAACCGGCCGAGTGAGAAAATAAGGAGAATAGCAAAATAAAGCAAGGAGTAAACAACGTTCTTGCCCCTCTCCTATCGCAATGGGGTGTCGCCGCAGCGACGGGGTGAGGGCCTGACAGAGAAACTTCTTTGTTCTCTTGTTTCCTTGTTCCTTTGTGCGCCCGAAGGGCCAGCCTACCTGTAGCCCTCGGCCTGCAAGTTGAACAGCCGCGCGTACGTGCCGTTCTGGATCAGCAGATCGGCGTGCGTACCCAGCTCGGTCAGATGACCGTTTTCCAGCACCGCAATCCTATCCGCCATGCGCACCGTGCTGAAACGATGGCTGATCAGCAGCGCGATCTTGCCATTAGTCAGGTCGCGGAAACGCTGAAAGATCGCGTACTCGCGCTCGGCGTCCAGGGCTGCGGTCGGCTCGTCGAGCACCAGCACCGCACCATCACGCATAAACGCCCGGCCCAGCGCGATCTTCTGCCACTGCCCGCCCGACAGCTCGTGGCCGCTCTTGAACCAGCGACCCAGCATCGTCTCGTAGCCGTCGGGCAGCGTCGCCACCACCTCATCCGCGCCGCCGCGCTGCGCCGCGCCCAGCAGCCGATCCTGATCGTCGAGCGCCGTGATCTGGCCGTAGCCGATGTTCTCACGAACGGTCGCCTGGTAGCGCACAAAATCCTGAAAGATCACGCCGATGCACAGCCGCAGATCGTCGAGATCGTACTCACGCAGATCCACGCCGTCGAGCAGAATCTGGCCTTCCGTCGGATCGTAGAGCCGGGTCAGCAGCTTGATCAGCGTGGTCTTGCCCGCGCCGTTATTGCCGACCAGCGCCAGCTTCTCGCCGGGCGCGATAAGCAGATTCACATCGCGCAGAGCCCACTCGTCGCGGCCAGGATAGCGAAACGACACGTTGCGAAACTCGATGCCCTGCCGGATCGGACGCGGCACCTTGCGCCCGTTGGGCAGCGCCACCATGCGCGAGTCGAGCATCAGAAAATCGAAGAGATTATTCAAAAACAGGCCACTCTCGTACAGGCTGCTGATACTGCCGAGCGTGCTCTGAAACGTGCCCTGGCTCTGGCGACACAGCGTCAGGTAGAGCGTCATATCGCCGAGCGTGATGCTGCCGCTCAGCGTGCGCCAGACGATGTACGCGTAGGCGCTATAGTAGCTCGCGGTGCTGAGCAAACCCCAGGCCAGACTGATCCAGCTTCTGCGCACCGCCAGCGCCGTATCTTCGCGGTAGAGCTGCCAGAAAAGATCCTCGTACTGCTTGAAGAGCGGCAGGCCCAGCCCGAAGAGCTTGACCTCCTTGGCGCTCGTATCGACCGTCAGCACATTCTGCACATACTGCATGCGCCGAAACTCGGGCGCGCGCCAGGTCAGCAGCCGAAAATGCAGCGAGCTGTAGCGCGCTTGCGCCAGAAACGCCGGGATCGTCGCGCCGACCAGGATCAGCGCCACCAGCGGGCTGAACGCCAGCAGTAGCACCGCAAACGAGAGCAGCGTCAGCGCGTTCTGGATCAGCCGAAACGCCGTGTTGACGCTCGACAGCGCCCGGCTGCCGCCTTCACGCCGCGCATTCTGGAGCTTGTCGTAGAACGTCGAGTCCTCGAACGATTCCAGGTCGAGCGTGATCGCCTTGTTGACGATCGCCGATGTGACCATATGATCGACGCGCGCGTGCAGCACATGATCGAAGAGCGAGCGAATCTGGCTGATCACGGCGCTCAGCGTGATCAGCGCGAACTCAAGCAGCAGAAACGGCAGCGCCGTGCGCAAACCGGCCGCGACCGACTGCTGCGCCTCCAGCGCCTGCACCACGGCATCCACGATCAGCTTGCCGACCCATGCCTGGCTAGCCGGCAGCGCCGCCGCAATCAGCGTCAGCAGCGCAATCCCGATCGTGCTGATCCGATGCGCCTGCCAGACCAGCCGAAACGCGCGCGGCAGATTGCGCACCGCAGCGATCAGATCCCGCCAGCGCTCACGTAGCGACCCGACGCGCGATCGGGCAAAACCAGGACTTTCAACCACCATCGCCTCTCCTCCCCAGCCGTCGACAAACCAGGCCCAGGCGTTTATTTTCGCCCGCCTGAGAGTGTAGCGCGCGTGGCCGAGATCGTGGATCGGATGCTTGGCTAGCAATCCCCGGCGCAAACCTGGAAGAACGTCTAGGCTGCGCTCAGCTCGGCCAGCGCCGACGCAGGACCGTAGTACACGATCGTGTCGTACTCGAAAACGACCTGGCCGTGCGTCTGGTGCTGGTCGAAGATCGCCTGTAGCTCGTCGAGCATCGGCTGGTAGCTGGGATGATCGGCCTCGGGCACGTACGACGAGGAGAGCAGCCGGCCCTTGACGCCCTCGAAATCGAAGGTTTGAAGATTCTCGAAGCTGGCCTTGCGGAAATGACCGGCGCCAAAGAAGCGCTTCATACTTTCGTCGTCGAACTGCTTGTGGTTGACGGCGGTGTAGTCGGTGCCGTGCGTCAGCAGCAGCCGCTCGTAGGCTTGCAGAAACGGCGTGCTGTCGAGCCGTCGATCGTTCCAGATCAGCGCGACCCAACCGCTGGGCTTGAGAATCCGCACGCACTCAGCCCGAAAGCGCTCGTGATCGAACCAGTGAAACGCCTGGCCGGCCGTGATCAAATCGACGCTGCCGTCGTCGAGCGTGGTAGCCGCGTCGGTTCCGGCGACGCTACGGAAGCGCGGATAGCCGCTGAGCAGCCGATCGCCGGCGCCGCGCATCTCGGCGTTGGGCTCGACGCCGATCACCTGGTAGCCGCGCTGAAGCAGCAGCTCGGCCAGAATTCCGGTGCCCGAGCCAATATCGGCGATGGTTGAGTCGCCGCTGAGGCCGCACTCCGCCGCCAGCAGATCGATCAGCGCCTGCGGATAGCTCGGCCGGTACTTGATATAGTTGTCGACCCGGCTAGAAAATCGTTTGGTCGCATCACGCATTGGTTTCTCCAAACTGCTCACACCGAGCACCTGCACGTTTGATTGGCTGAGAGACGATTCTCCCAGCCAATCAGCGGTTGTTTGCGCTATTTTACAGCGCCTAGCGCCGGTATTTATCGACAAAACGACCTACATTACTCGCCGTAACTTGCTCCCAGCTCAGCGGCTCGCCGCTCATCAGCTCGCGCCGGCGACTCTGCTCGGCGAAAAACTCCTGGTCCAGGTAGATGATCGGATCGAGCGGCGACAGCGTGAGCGAGTCGCGCGGGCCGAGGTAGAGATAGCCATCGGCGCTGCTGAGCGGGCTGGACTGGCCAGTCTGCCCCGGAAACGCACGCATCTGCGGCTGCGCTCCTGCCACCGGTGATCGATTCGGCGTGGCATCCGCGCCGGGCGCGCCGGGGTTGGAGCCGCCGGATCGCCGCACCAGCACCGTACCTGGAAACTTCTGGCAATCGAGCGTTTCGAGCCAGCTGCCTTTGACGAGCGCCAGCGCCGGCGTTTGCCACCCGGCCATACGCTCCTCGGCCTGGGCGTTGCACTGATCGTCGGCAAAGCCTGTGTGTACCAGAATCACAAAGGTGCGGCCTGGATACTCAGCCTCGACGATCTGCTGCATCAGCTGCGCTTTGCCGCCGGCAGACTGCGGCTGTCCCGCATTCGCTCCCGACTGCGGCAGCTGGCGCATCTCCGGCTGTCCCGCTGGCGGACCACCAGCAGTCGCTCCCGACTGCGGCAGCTGGCGCATCTCCGGCGCTCCTGACGGTGCAGGCGCGCCACTCGCGCCCGGCAGCGGCTGAAGCTGGTTGCTTGCATCGCCACCTGCGGCTTGCAGCGTGTTCGTGGGCTGGCTGCGATCAAGGTGCGTGCCGCCGATGATCACCAGCGCCTTCAAGCCTTTATCCAGCACCTCATCGGTCACAACCTGCGCAAAATGCGAGTCGCGCTGCGCCTGGAAGGGCTCGACATCCGAGCGATCCTGGACCTGGCTCCAATCGATCGGCGGATCGCCGAGCAAGATCCGCAGCTTTTGATCGTCGGGCAGCGACTGATTGACGGCGCGCACAGCCGCGAACAGCTGCGGATACATCACCTCGGTGCCGCCGGGAATCTTGCCGACCGCATCGCTCCAAACCTTTTGCAAATCCTCGGCGGCCACATCCTCGCCGCGCACATAGCGATCGACCAGATCCTGGTAGCGGGCGTTGCCGTACTCGACAACCAGCGCATCGACCTTTTTGGCAAAATCCGGGTGGCGCAGCAGAGCCTGGTAGAAATCACCGAGCTGCTGTAGGCCATGCTCATCGCCGATCGCGACGACCGAGTAGGAGTCGAAGGCTTGCAGCACGCCGTCGACCGCACTCTGAACCTGCGCCTCGCCGCCTGCGTCGCGCTGTGTCAGCGAGCGAAACGCGCTGCTGACGGCGCTCTGCACGCTCGCGCCAAACGCGGTTTGCTGCGACAAAGCCAGCGCGGCGAATGTGCCGCCCACCAGAATCACGATCAGCAGAGCACCGGCCTTTATCCAACGCATGTTCGATTCCTCCTGTGCATTTGTGAGCAGACCCGTAGACCTGCGTTAGTTACCGTGTCAAGGAACATGCCAGTATGTTCTGCTCGCCCCAGCTGGCGAAATCTGCTACAAATTGTATAGGTCTGAGTGTAATAAAATGCTGAGATTCGAGACAACAGCTGATAAGAAACCAAGCCGGGCGCAAGCCCAAAAGGAGATCGGTATGCCAGCAGCGCAACACTACGACGCGATTGTGATCGGAGCCGGACAGGCGGGCGGGCCGCTCTCCACGGCGCTGGCGCGAGCAGGACGCAAAACCGCGCTGATCGAGCGCGAGCACGTCGGCGGCACCTGCATCAACGAAGGCTGCACGCCCACCAAAACGATGGTCGCCAGCGCGCGGGTTGCTTACCTGGCGCGTCGCGCGGCCGACTATGGCGTACACACCGGGCCAATCTCGATCGATCTGAGCAAAGTTCGCCAGCGCAAACGTGACATTGTGCAGAGCTTTCGCAGCGGCAGCCAGAAGCGCATCGAGGAGACCGAGGGCGTGGATCTGCTGGATGGCGAGGCCAGCTTCAGCGGCGAGAAGCAGATCGAGGTCCGGCTGAGCAGCGGCGAGACGCGCACCCTGACCGCCGATCTCATCTTTATCAACACCGGAGCGCGGCCCAGCCAGCCGCCGATCGATGGGCTGGTTCAGGTACCCACGCTCAACTCCACGACGATCATGGAGCTGGACGAGGTGCCACAGCATTTGCTGATCCTGG
Source organism: Herpetosiphonaceae bacterium (assembly GCA_036402055.1). Lineage (GTDB taxonomy): Bacteria > Chloroflexota > Chloroflexia > Chloroflexales > Kallotenuaceae > LB3-1. The sequence goes on along the minus strand of DASWTQ010000452.1, from coordinate 4,150 downwards.
GCGGCGGCTATATCGGCCTGGAGTTCGGCCAGATGTTCCGGCGCTTCGGTAGCGAGGTAACGATCGTGCAGCGCGGCGACCAGCTGCTGGGCCGCGAAGACGCCGATGTCGCCGAAGCGGTGGCGGATGTGCTGCGCGAAGACGGCATCGAGGTGCTGCTCAACACGACGACGCTGAGCGCCGAGCACGCCGACGGCACGATTAAGCTCACGGTGCGCGGACCGAGCGGCGTGCGCACGCTGAGCGGATCGCATCTGCTGGTGGCGGCCGGACGCACGCCCAACACCGATCGGCTGAATCTCCAGGCGGCCGGCGTCGAGACCGACAAGCACGGCTTTATCAAGGCCAACGAGCGGCTTGAGACCAACGTCGCAGGCATCTACACGCTGGGCGATGTCAAAGGTGGTCCCGCATTCACGCACATCTCCTACGACGATTTTCGCATCGTGCGCACCAATCTGATCGAAAACGGCAGCGCCACGACCGCCGATCGGCTGGTGCCGTACACAGTCTTTATCGATCCGCAGCTGGCGCGCGTCGGTCTGAGCGAGAGCGAGGCGCGGGAGCAGGGCCGCAAGATTCGCATCGCCAAGATGCCGATGAGCTACGTCGCGCGGGCGCTGGAAGTCGACGAAAGCCGGGGCTTCATGAAGGCGATCGTCGATGCGGAGAGCGAGCAGATTCTGGGCTTTACGATCCTGGGCATCGAGGGCGGCGAGGTCATGGCGCAGGTGCAGCTGGCGATGATGGGCAAGCTACCCTACACCGTGCTGCGTGACGCGATCTTCGCCCATCCAACGCTGGCCGAGTCGCTCAACAATCTGTTCTCGTCGCTGGAGGAGTAGATCGATCAGACGAGCGCTCGCCCGGACTGAGGCCGCATCGCAGGGAATAACAAATGCTGTACCAGATGTGATACCGGGCGTATGCAATACGACCCTGCGAATCGATGTATGCACAAACACATGACGCAAACAATCATGGAGGATCTACGTGGAACTTGCGATGATCGGTTTGGGCAAGATGGGTGGGAACATGACCGAGCGGCTGCTGCGCGGCGGCCATCGCGTGGTCGCCTACGACCGCAACCCGGAGGCGGTGCAGGCTGCGGTAGCGGCAGGCGCAGCCGGCGCGGCGACGCTTGAGGAAATGGTTCAGCAGCTGAGCACACCGCGCGTGATCTGGATGATGGTTCCAGCCGGTGCGCCCGTCGACGGCACAATCGCGGCGCTTCAGCCGCTGCTCCAGCCAGGCGATATTCTGATCGACGGCGGTAACTCGCTCTACAAGGATAGCCAGAAGCGCGCCGCGCAGCTCAAGGAGCACGGCATCGCCTACATCGACGCCGGAACCAGCGGCGGAATCTGGGGCCTGAGCGAGGGCTACTGCCTGATGGTCGGCGGCGAGCGCGAGGCGGTGGCGCACGTCGAGCCGATCATGCTCACGCTCGCACCCGAGGGCGGCTACGCGCACGTCGGGCCGAGCGGCGCCGGACATTTCACCAAGATGATCCACAACGGCATCGAGTACGGCATGATGCAGGCGTACGCCGAGGGCTTCGAGATCTTGCAGTCCAAGACCGAGATGAACCTGGATCTGCACCAGATTGCCGCACTGTGGAACCACGGCAGCGTCGTGCGCTCGTGGCTGCTGGAGCTGGCCGAGCAGATGTTTGCCGACGAGCCGGAGCTGGCCTCGATCAAAGATTGGGTCGCCGACTCGGGCGAGGGACGCTGGACGGTGCAGGAGGCGATCGATCAGGACGTGCCCGCGCCAGTGATCACGCTTTCGCTGATGCGGCGCTTCGAGTCGCGCCAGGAGGAGTCGTTCGCCAACAAAGTCGTGGCGGGTCTGCGGCACCAGTTTGGCGGCCACGCGGTCAAGCGCGAGCCCTGAGCCGCTCTGCCATGCAGCGGAGGCGCTGATCTCAGGATCAACGCCTCCGCTGTGCTGTTTGACGACGGAATGAGTGGAAATGCCGCAGGCTATGAGGTGAGCGGCTGTGGCAGCGCAGCGTTGTTGTTGAGGAGATGCCGAATCACGTCGAGCAGCGTTTCCAGATCGAACGGTTTTTTCAGAAAGTGCGCGCCCATCGTCGTAAACACGTCTTGCAGCTCTTCGATCGATTTGGTCGCGGCGCTACAGATGACCACTGGTATTGCGGCGGTCGCAGGTTGCAGCTTGAGACCCTGCAACGTTTCCCAGCCGATCAGATCGCCGTCGAAGAGCAGATCCAGCACGATCAGATCCGGCGTTGCCCTCGTGATCGCCGCCAGATCGAGCTGAGGCGTTGGCTGAAGAATAACCTCGTATCCTTCGTCTTCAAACAGATCACTATACAGCGCTAACAATGAAGGATTATCTTCGATTACAAGAATCCGCGCAGCCATTCGTCCATCCTTCTGCATTAAGCGTCTCTGGTTTAACCGGAAGTTTGCGAACGAGGATACTGGCTGACACCACTTCGGCAGGCAAAACAAGAATCTGTGCCCACGCTCACACTCCTTAACCGGCTATCATCTGAGGAGCACTCTGAACAGGAGAGCCGCTGCTGCTAATGCTTGTGCCTGGTCGCGCAGTACTAACAGAATTGATCTTCTGGCAGGTGTTCAATCCCGATCTGCAAGCCTTGAAATCTGGCTAGTAACAGACACGCTGGGAATCTCTTCGTGTATTGTACCTCTAATCACGGTCCCTGGATACGGCAAAAACACGAACCAAGACTCATTTTCAGGATCGCTCTCGATCAGACCAAAGTCCGAAAAGATCAGACCATCGCTCCGCTGAGATCCTAACCTCGGTTCATTGTGCAGACAGATCCGAAGCGGTAAGCTACTGCCACACCAATCGCATGGCTATATATTATATCAAGCCGCTCACGCGAGCAGCTTGATCGGCGCGCGCAGCACCATGCACACGTGCTGCACTCCCAGGAAGGACCACTCTGTATGGCTCGCTCACTCCTCGCCCACCGCTCGACTCGCCTGCTTCTTGTCGTCGCCCTGCTCCTGCTGGCGGTTGCCGGCGGCGCATCGGCTCCCGCCGCACAGGCCGCTACTTCCAGCAGCTGCGTGAATGGCGATTTCCGGGTTACCCTGCCGAGCGGTCAGGTGCTATCAGGATATACCAGCTGGAAGATCAGCCCATCAGCTCTGCCGGCCAATAGCCGGATCGCCGTTCGTGGGCGCTACGTCGAGTACGATGTGGATGTCTCGACGCTGGCTGCCTACAACTACACCCTGACCGGCGCGGCCAATCCCGAGGACCTGACCGGCGGCGTTCGAACGGTGCTGTTCGCCAGCAAAGTGCCCGATCTCGGCACGCGCAACCTCAACTCCGGCGAGCTTGAGGTCAAGCTTTCTCCGCAGACGATTGAGCTGCGCCGCAGCGGTAGCGCGGGCAAGATGAAGATCCAGTCGAAGGATTGCGCGACCGGCGGCATCTTCCAGATGGAGCCGGAGACCGGCCAGAACACGACGATCACGCACACGCTGGCCGCCGGCATGTTCTACTTCAAGAATCCCTACACCGGCAAGATCAACTTTGGCAACGGCGGACTGCTGCGCGGCAAAGATAGCCCGCAGGTGGCGACGCGCCTGTTGCAGACGGATACCGTGACGGTGTGGAGCGTTGCCTCGGGTGGCCGCATGGGCGGTGTGCTGGGCGAAGATGCGGTCGAATCGTCGGCGGGAGCTTCGGCCTGTACCCAGAACTGCCAGGCGCAGAACCAGATTCGGGGTAGCGTACCGGTCGACGATCCCTTCTTCAACTCATAGCTCACCTGCTTCTCCAACACGCGACGGCGGGCCGTTCGGCTCGTCGTCGTGGTATTTGCATATCAGTGTGCCGCTCCTCCAGCGAATCCTCCTTCGCCCCCTACAAGCTCCGTTGATCGTTCCCGCCTGGTGCTGCCCGGCTGATCCGGCCGCTGCATGGTATGATTCGCGGCGTATCTTCGCCGAGAGACGGGAGCCGCTATCCCTGCACTGCTGAATCCTCCCGGATCACTTTATGGACACGCGCCCAATGTCTTTAGAATCATCGATGCCTGCCAATCTGCGCCCCGGCAGTCGCCGGCTGAGGCGGCTCAATCTTACCCAGCGCTTCATGCTCGGCAGCCTGATCATTCTGGTCGCCGGAATGCTGGGCA
>DASWTQ010000451.1:0-15076 GCA_036402055.1 Herpetosiphonaceae bacterium | reverse complement strand
AGCACAACCTGCTCGCCGTCCACCGTCGCGCTGCACTCCATGCCCATAAAATCGGAGCCGGCGACATTGGCCTCGGTCGCCGCGATCGTGCCCAGCAGCGCGCCGCGCAGCCCGTCGTGAACTAATTGCTCACGGATCGCGGGATGGGCCAGGCGCTGGATCAGCGGCAGAAACACGCCGACATGGATCGATACGGTGAGGGTCAGGCCAAAGCAGCGAGTTTTGGCCAGCTCCTCGATCAAAATACCGAACATGCGGGCGTTGAGCGGCAGCGCGCGCGGACTCACCGCCTCAGCCGGTTGCAAGCAGGGCACGAAAAAGCCTTGCGCGCCGAGCTGCCGCACGATCTCACGCGGAAAGATCTGCTCGCGCTCAAGATCGGCGACCTGTGGATAGACCACCGCCTTGAGCCAGGCGCTTAAGCGTTCGCGATAGGTCGTCTCGCTTTCCATCGGGCCATTCTCCGCTCTCATGCTGCCGGTGCTAGGCAAACAGCGCCTCACGATCCATCAGCGCCAGCTTGCCGTTGGCGATCAGCAGCCGATCGTTGGCGTACATCAGGCTGGCCGCGCGCAGATCACGAAACGTGCGCTCGACACAGATCTGTTTATTTTTGAGATAGCCGTAGCGCAGGCCGCTGAGCTGCAACAGATCGTCGATCGCCGCGAACAGTGTTTCCGACGCCAGGATTTTGAGGTTGTTGATATGAATATTGAAGCGATGCGACGGCGACTCGTCGCTGCGGCAAAACTGCTCGTACTCCTGGATCGTCTGCTGAAGATACGCGCTGACCGTATCGAGCTGAAGGCGAATCCGCGCCAGCCGCGTGGCAAACAGATCCGATTGTAGATTGAAGCCTTTGCGGGCTTTGGGATCGCGCAGCAGCTCGACCATCTGCATGTAGCAGCCCTGCGCCGCGCCCAGCCACGCGCTGGCCCAGGCGATATGCCCGACCGGAATCATGGTGGTGACGGCGACGTGCTCGAAGCCGCCCGGCGGATCGATCAGCTGATCTTTGGGAAAGCGGCCCTGAAGCGTCATGCCCGCGCTGTCGGTGCCGCGCATTCCCAGCGGGCTCCAGCCGGAGCGCGCCTCGATATCCAGCTGCGATCGATCGGCGAAGGCCAGCACCACCTCCGAGGGCGGGCTCTCCTCGCTGGCACGCATCGTGATCAGATAGCCGTCGCCGTATGCGCCGCCGGTCACCACCGGCGCGTCACGCTCCAGTATGACCTCGTCGCCCTCGAAGCGCAGCGGCGCGTACGCGCTCAGCAGATGGCCGCCTTTTTCGCGCTCTGAGGTCACCGAGGCGACAAACATCTCGCCGTAGGCGATGCGCGGCAGCACCTTGTCGAGCAGCGCTTGCGGCGCGTGGTCGATGATCGTCGCGACCTGCTGGCAGTGCATCGCCCAGATCATGCCGGTCGAGAGGCAGCCGCTGGACAGGATCTGCGCGACCTGCGACATCGTCGCGTAGGATGCGCCAAAGCCGCCGTAGTCGCGCGGCACCAGCAGGCCCATCAGGCCGCTTTGTTTCAGCTCGCGCATGCTCGTCTCAGGAAACGCGCCGTCCTCGTCGACCTGCGCCGCCTGCGCCGCGAGCACGCTCCCGACATCGTGGGCCAGCGTGACGGGATCGAGCATCACTTGTTCGTGCATAGTCATTGGCTTACCCTTCAGCTACGGTGCTGCGGAGATCGTCGACGACATTCCACAGGGCCTGCGTGGTCGAGAATGTTTGCTCGGTCAGATAGCGATCCGGCAGCGTCACGCCATAGTTGTCTTCGATGTCGAACAGCAGATCGACCGCCGCCATCGAGTCCAGGCCCAGCGACTTCAGCTCGGCCTCCATGCTCAGCTCGGCGCCGGGCTTGAGGTATTTCAGGTGACCACGGACCAGCTCGACGAACTGTGGCTCCGGTGCGTATGCGTGCTCCATCTCGCTCCTCCTTATCTTGCGCAGCGTGTCAGCAGAATCTGCGATGCTTCCTTGATCTCCTCGCCGTCACAAACGATCTCTACGGGCGCCTCGCGGCTCAAAAAGCCCAGCAGGCTACCCGTCAGGCCATACGCGCCGACATTGCGCACGACCACCACGGTTCCCGGCGTCAGGCCCGGCAGATCCACGCCCTGCGCCAGGTGATCCAGCGGCGTGCACAGCGGCCCGACGATATGCGCGTTGTGCAGGGGCGTGTCGGCGGCTGCCTCGTCGGCGCAGATCAGCTCCGCGCCGATGCGCGGCACTCTGCGCAGCCCGGCCATGCCGCCCAGATGATGAATGCCGCTGTCGAGCACCACGAACGGCCGGCCCTGGCTTTCTTTCACATCCTGCACGGTGCAGCCGAGCGTCCCGCAGCTACCGACCAGATAGCGCCCGGACTCGAACGCCACATGCGGGCGGCCGTCGCGCCAGCCGGGCAGCCAGTCGTCGAGCAGCCCTTCCAGCGGCTCGCGCAGCCCCGAAAGATCCGGCCGCTCGCCGCTGCTGGCGAAGGGATGCCCGAAGCCGCCGCCCAGATCCACGACCTGAAGCTCGATGTCGAGCACATCGGCCAGCTCCACCGCCAGCCTGGTCGCGACCGCAAACGTTTGCAGCAGGGTCTCGATCCTGGGAATGTTGGTGCCCATGTAGATATGAAAGCCGACGATCTGCGCCCACTCGCCGCCGGCAAACTCCTGCGGCGCGCGGCGTATCCAGTCGGCGTCGGCGCCGAACTGCGAGGGCGCGCCGGTCATCGTCAGGCCCAGGCCCGGCACCGACTCGCTGGGATTGACGCGCAGCAGCACCTGGGCCGGTGTGTTCATGCGCTGGGCGACGGTGGCCACTTTGCGCAGATCGAGCGGCGAGTCGATCGAGAAGCAGGTTGTGCCCTGCTCGAAGGCGTAGCTGATCTCGTGCAGCGTCTTGCCCGGCCCGGTGTACAGGCAGCGCTCGGGCGCACAGCCGGCCGTCAGCGCGGAGTGCAGCTCGCCGACTGACGAGACCTCGGCCTGACAGCCCAGCCGGTTCAGCTCGCCCACGATCGCCGGATGCGGATTCGCCTTCAGCGAGTAGTAGAGCGTGCTCTCGGCAGGCAGCGCCTGACGCAGCGCGGCATAGGCGGCGCGGACCTCGGCGAGATCGTAGATGTACGCCGGGCTGCCGTAGTGTTCGAGAAGTTGTTGGGTATTCACGATTGGCTCGCCTCTAGCATCAAGCTGCGCAGCTGCTTTTTGTCGGATTTGCCGTTGGGCGTCAGCGGCAGCTCGTCCAGCACCACGATCTGCGTCGGCAGCTTATAATCTTCCAGCCGCTCACGCAGCGCCGCGAAGACGGTCTCGATCGCCAGCTCGCTGGTCACAAACAGCACCGATCCGCGCTCACTCTGAGGCGGCAGCAGCGCGGCCTGGCGCACGCCCGGAATATCGCAGGCGGCGGCCTCGACTTCCAGCGCGCTGACGCGGTAGCCGCCCTGCTTGTAAATATCGTCGGAGCGGCCGTGGAAGTAGAGATAGCCCTCGTCGTCCAGGCTGCACGCGTCGCCGGTGAACAGCGCGATCTCGGTGCCCGCGCCCCACGGCCGGTAGCGTTTGGCCGTCAGCTCCGGCGCGCGCCAGTAGCCGAGCATCACATGCGGCCCGCGCACCACCAGCTCGCCGATCTCGCCGGCAGGCAGCGGCTGACCATCGGCATCCACGATCAGGCACTCGGTGTCGGGCAGCGGCTTGCCCACCGACTCCGATTTGCGCTCGTAATCGGCGGGCGGCAAGATCGACACGCGCTTACACTCGGTCAGGCCAAACATCACAAACACCGTGCAGTCAGGCATCAGCGCGCGCACCTCGTCGATGTAGGAGCGCGGCAGATGCGCGCCAGTGTTGGTGATAAAGCGCAGTCGCGGCAGCTGCTCCCGCGAGCGATTGGCCAGCCGCAGCAGATTCAGCACCAGACTCGGCACCGCCGGCAGGCCGGTCACGTTCCACTGGTTGATCTTCCTGAGCAGCCCCGGCCCGACGTGTATATCGCTGCCCAGCGCCAGCGTCGCGCCGATCTGAAAGCTCAGAAAGATCTGGTACAGCCCCACGTCGAACGATAGCGGCAGGAAATTGCCGACCACATCCGACTCCTGCATCTCCAGGCACTGCTGGATCGCGCGGGCGGCAAAAACCACGTTGCGCTGGCTGGAGATCACGGCCTTTGGCTTGCCGGTGCTGCCCGAGGTATAGATCAAACAGACCGGATCGCTGGAGATGCCGGGAAACGCGCCGCTCCAGGCGTCACGCTCCAGCGCTGCCAGCCAGCCGTCTTCCAGCGTCAGCACCTGCGCGTAGGAGTCAAGCTGCTCTTCGGCGCGGCGCTTCTCGGTCGTGATGATCAGCGCCGGCTCGGCATCTGCGAGAATATGGCGCAGATGGTAGGTTTTGATGCCCGGATTGACGATGAAAAAGATCGCGCCGACTCGCGAGGCCGCCAGCAGCGCCGTGACGATCGGAATCCCGTTCGGCAGCATCAGCGCAACCCGGTCGCCGCGCCCAACGCCGGCCTCGATCAGCCAGCCAGCCAGGCGACGCGTCGAATCCGCCAGCGCGCCATAGGTGATGCTGCCCTCATCCGTGATCAGCGCGGTTTTATCAGGCAGACGCGCGGCCGTCTCGTCCAGCAGCGCGTGAACGAGCGTCGCTCGGTCTACGCTTGGCATGCAACTCTGCATTTAACTCCTCCTGCCTCAGGCGTTCGACGGCTGATAGCTCTGCATCAGCGCCTCGGCGATCGCGCGTGGCGTGGCAAAGGTTTCCGGCAGAATCAGCGCCGGGTCCATCTCGACGCCCAGCTGCTGCTCCAGTCGTTCCAGCACGCCCACCACAACCAGCGAGTCGAAGCTGCTCATGTCTTGCAGCGGCGTCATCTCCTCGATCTGCACGCTGGGGTCGTTGATCTCGGCCTGGACCACATCGATCACCAGGGCTATCAGCTCTGCTTGGCGCATGGCTTATCCTCTCATCACGTGCGGCGCCGGGCTGGACTGCGAGCTGAGCAGCTCACGCCGCGCGATCTTGCCGGTGCTGGTTTTGGGCAGCTGCTCGCGAACGCTGATCTGGCAGGGCACCATGTACGAGGGCAGATTGGCGCGGCACCAGGCCAGCAGCGCGCTTTCGTCGACTGTGCTGCCCCGTTTAGGAACCACAAAGCCATACAGCAGATTGGTATAGTCAGGGTGCGGCTGTGCCACAACGCCAACCTCGGCGATCGCCGGATGTCGCATCAGCGTGGACTCGACATCGCCGAGGTCGACGCGGAAGCCACGGGTTTTGATCAGCGCATCGCGCCGGCCGAGAAAATGCAGCACGCCCTGCTCGTCCCAGCGCCCATAATCGCCGGTGCGATAGCACGGCCACTCCTCGCCGCCGTAGCTCACCGCGCAGCGCGTGGCCGCCGTACGCTCCGGCTGGTTCAGATAGCCGGGCGAAACACTCGACCCGCTGACCAGAATCTCGCCCTCCTGACCGGCCACATCGATCACCTGGCCGCTCACATCGATCAAGAAGATGCGCGTGTTAAAGATCGGATAGCCGATCGGGATGCGCGGCTGCGCCAGATGTTCGGGCAGCACCTCAAGCGCGGTCACAACGTTGGTCTCGATCGGGCCGTACAGGTTGAAGACTCGCGCCTGATGGAGCTTATCTATCAGCGCGGCCAGCGGCGTGGGCTGGAACTCCTCGCCGGCGTACAGCAACAGCCGCAGATCCGGCAGCATGCCCTTAGCCAGCGTGCTGCGATTGAGCAGCGCCGTCAGCGCCGAAGGCACCGCGTAGAGCACGCTGATGCGCTGCTGGCGCAGAAAGCGCAGCAGGGCCTCAGGGAACAGCACGGTCTTCTCGTCGATCGGGCAGACCGTCGCGCCACGAGCAAAGCTGACGTAGAGATCGAAGACCGGCAGATCGAAGTGCAGCGGCGCGTGAACCGCCACCCGATCGCCGGGCGCCAGATCGAAGGCGGCTGCGCCCCACTCGATGAAGGCCAGCGCGTTGCGATGCGTGATCTGCACGCCTGTGGGATCGCCGGTGGAGCCTGAGGTATAAAGAATATAGGCCAGATCGTCGGCAGCCGCGCGCGCTTCGGCAAGTGGCGCACTGCCATTTCCAGCCGTCAGCTCATCGGGCGTCATCTGCACGGCTGCTAGCTGCGGCGCGGCTGCGGGCGCGATCACGATCTGAAGCTTGAGATCATCCGCATTCGCCCAATCGCGGCAGGTTCGCGCATCCACGACCAGCGCCTGCACCGCGCTGTCGCGCAGAATAAACTGGCGGCGCGCGAGCGGACTGGCCGGATCGATCGGCACGTAGGTCAGCCCGGCGCGCAGACAGGCCAGCATCATCACAATCGTGTCGACCGACTTGGCGGCATTGATCGCCACACGCGCGCCGGGCGGCAGCCGCTCCGCCAGACCAGCGGCCAGCGCCTCGATCCGAGCTGAGGCCTGGCCGTAGGTCAGCGTGACATCGCCCATCGCCAGCGCTTCGGCCTCCGGCACGCGCCGGGCGGTTTCTCCAAAAACATCGTACACAAGCATGCTAAACCTCTAGCGCCTTCAAGCCCTGGGTTGCGAGCTGCTCCGCCAGCAGGATCGCGGCCTGCTCTTCCTGAGGCCGCACGGTCTGCGCCAGCATCTGGAAACAGGTCTCCGGCGGCGTGCGGCCCTGGCTGACGCGCCTGAACAAAATGTAGGCAAACTCGCTGACGCGCTGCCAGGGCTGAGCAACATCGCGCTTGAACAGATCGACAAAGCCGGGATCGAGCAGATCAGGCTGCGCGCGCGCAACGTCGGATAGCCAGAGCTGATGGTATGCGCGCGCGCGGGCTACGAGCCAGCAGGCCAGCGTGAAGTCTTTAACGGCCGGCGCGTCTGTGATCGCCTGAGCGTAGTGCCGGCAAAACGCCGTCAGCGGGCCGCCCGGCCGCGCTTGCACGCGCATCTGCTCGGCGTTGCGTCGGAGCAGTGCGCCGACATCGGCTGGTGCGGCCTCCGCTGTCTGCTGCATGAGCCAGAACGAGCCACAATGCGGCGAATCGAGATCCTGTGTGATCGGCTCCAGAGCCAGCGCCGGTAGACAGGTCTCGGTCGGCGCGGCCATGCCCCACTCGGTGCGGTTAGTGTACGCATCGACAAGGTGCAGCAGCTTGTGGTCGGCGCTGATGCCGTCCACGATAAAGGAGTGATCCATGTGCTCGCGGCCAAAGTAGGGCAGCCACGGCATCAGAAACGCGTCGCCGAAGACCAGCACCGGCTGGCCGCGCTCGACGAACGCACTGCATTGCTCGACGGCGTGTCCGCGCTCAAACTCGCATTTTTGCAGCGTGCAGCCGGTCTGCTCACGAATCAGCTCCTCGACCGACAGGCTTTCCAGGATCGGCCCGTGAGCGGCGGCGGCAGGATCGAAGTCAAAGTACCACTGGCACGCAAAGGGCGTTCGGGTATCGCGCACGCCGAGATGATCCAGCAGCACCGCCAGATTATCGTTGAGACAATCCAGGTAGGCCGAGTCGGTGTCGGTGTAGCGCAGATTGCACGAGGATACGTCGATCATGCAGGCGATCCTCCTTCTCGCTGATCGCAGGCATCCAAGCAGGAAGCCTTCTCTGCGGAGTAGTACATCACACAGGGCTGTGGCTTGGCTAGGCACACCTATACTTTTTGTACGGTATGTCGATCCCTGGTCGGTAGGTACACAAGTGTGATCGCCGAGGAGCTGTGAGGAATCCTGAGGGCGCGCAGAGCTACGCGTCGTGGAGCAGCGACCCAACCGTTTTCGACAGGGCGTCGAACTGCGGCTGGTCGAAGATGTTTTGACCACACCAGAGTACCTGCCCGCTCCGATCGATCAGCAGCAGATAGATCGTGTCGGTCGTCGGCAGGTCCAGGCTGCGGTTAAACGCAGCGATGTCGGTGTAGACAAGCATATGCGCGGCCTGGTCGGCTTTGGAGGTGTAGAACCGTTTCATATACCCGGCGATGATGACCTGCATAAAGTGTCTTTTTGGCTTGAGCATCGACAGGTAATAGATTCTTAAGCGCTGGAATTTGTCGGTGAGCTGGTCCAAGTGGGATGTCCAGGTGTCGATAAAATCTTGATGCCAGCGCTTATAGGAGATAACTACCAGCACACAATCTTCATCGACATCGCGCGGCAGCACGATCTCGTGATCATTCAGGTTACATCCTTGTACCTGTGGGAACTGAGTTTTACGCATTAAGCTCATAAAGGTACAGGGGGGCATAGAGAAAAGATGGTACTGGTTTCGCCTGTACACAGCCGGGCTAAGGGTGTCTGTCCCATCGCACCTCTATCAGGCTTCGGCTAGCCTATGATACCCGCTCTTGTGATACAGCAGCGGTCTAATATCAGTGTACGCCTTTGCCGCCACGACTCGGCCGACGAATATGGTGTGATCGCCGCCGGGAAGCAGATTCGCCAGCCGGCACTCGATCGTCGCCGAGGCACGCTCAAGCAATGGTGCGCCGGTCTCGCCCAGGTAATGCGGAACATCGGCGAACTTATCCGCGCAGCGGCTGGCGAAATGCTGTGACAGGCCCGCGCCGTCCTCCGCCAAAATATTCACCGCAAACACATCCGACTGCTGGATCAACGTATGCGCCCGGCATTTTTGATCGATGCAGACCAGCACCAGCGGCGGATCGAGCGACAACGAGCAAAACGAGCTTACGGTGATGCCGTGCAGCGTGCCGTCGTGACAGGTCGTTACAATCGTGACGCCGGATGGAAACTGGCCTAAAACCTGGCGAAAAAGCTGTTGATCCATAGCCTATTCCTTTCATAGCTGATCACAGAATCTGTTCAGCGCGCCATGTAGTGTGGGTAGAATGTACTGGCAAGCAGCTTTATGCTTGCAGTTTCTTCCAACTACATAGCTGTGTATAGGCATGGTCATACTCTTTTATGAGTATTTTTGTACTCTGATTGCTCGCGACGGCGCGTATTCATCCCGGCCGCTTGCCGCGCTCGATCTCCGGTAGCGTGCAACCAGCCGACACCGTCGATCGATCAGCTCGTCGATGCAGGTTAAAGAATCGCTCGATCCCGCAACAGCTGCGGCTCTCGCCGCCACCAAACCCTATACCGGAGCTTCCATACGCAGGATACTTGCTAAACCACCACTATCAGTGAGTACGGCGATCCCTATTAAAAACAGTATCGAGGTAGCTCCACGAGATGGCGAAGAGCTTTTAGGATAGCGCTGACCACCGGACATTTCGATACTTGACTAATCGGATAAGATCAGTTATATACAGAAATTAAAATTGAGTATAAATCCGACGCTATAGCCGTTCATAACCAAACCGTACTCAAGCCTGTCTCGCCGACAATCAGCTACTGGCTCCTTCTCATCCCACCAGCTTGAGTATTTCAATCCATGATCCAGGTCGATCATCGAGCCCAGCTCACCTTTCGTTGCTGCTTCTCACCATAGCCAACGATTGGTTGAGGAAGTGTGCTCGTTGATCGTCTTTACGTTGCCATTGTGGTCATCTCGACAGGCGCGGAACGCAGCGGAAAATTGTATCTTGGCAATAGATCTATAGATGACTATGCCCTACATGCAAGGAGGTTATGCGGGCCAATCACGCGGTAAAAAGGCGGTTCCGGGACGGAATCCAGGCCAACGCTGATTCACAGTCACGAGCTAGCATCATGAGAGGATGCAGCGAGAGGAAGGAGAGCGATTGTGAGCGATCAACTACCGTACATTATTCATCAGGCGGCGACGTGTCCTCAATTTCGGCTACAGCTGGTCGCCAACCCTGATGCCGTGATCGGCAAGTACGCGCTGGGTCAGGAAGACCTGGCAGTGCTGACCGAGGCCCTGCACCTGTTCACGCAGCGCCAGACAAGCAACCAGGAACACGAGCGCCGCGCCGGCTGGGATGGCGGCCCGTCGTTCACAGGCGCTGCGATCTCCTGATGAGTACCTGCAATCCGTTACCGGCGGCAGTTCCACACGAGCTGCCGCTCCGGTTTGAGGAAGCGCGACAGCTCTTGCCTCAGGCGTACGCGCTGCTCGCCGAACTGCTCAGGCCTCCCCAGCACGATCATTCCTACAACCAGGCGCTCACACGTGTGCTGCATGCGGCACAAGCCTCAGAAGCGGCAGGGTTTCCCCTGGCGCTGCTTCCGCTGCTCACGTGCCAGGCGGCAGGCGGCGATCCCAGATCGGCGATCCCGGTTGCCGCAGCCTGGCGCGCGCTGCATATCGGCCTCAAGCTGCTCGACGATGTGGAAGACGGCGATGTGGCGCGCATGAACGCCGGCGTCAATCCGGCGCAGGTGCTGAATCTTTCGACAGGCTTTCTGGCCGCAGCACAGCTCGCGCTCACGCACTTACCGGCGGCGCAGTGCCATGTCCTGCAAGCGGACTTTCTACAAACTGTGCTGCGCATGGCGCGCGGCCAGCACGTCGATCTCGATCGCAGCACCGCGCGCAGCATTCAAACCTATTTTCAAGTCATGGAGGCGAAGTCAGGCGCGTTCTTTGCCCTCGCGGCGGCCAGCGGCAGCAAATGCGCAACCACCGATTGCACAGAAATTGCTAAATACCAGGACTTTGGATATAACGTCGGCATTTTGATCCAGATAGTTGACGATTGGTCAGATATAGCGCTCAAGCATGGACAGGGAGATCTCACGACGGGACAGGCAACGCTTGCGGTCTGCTATGCGCAAACGGTCGCATCGCCGGCCGAGCGAGTCCATCTCGAATCGCTGCTGGCCTGTGCGCCGACCAGCGCGGCAGCAGAGCACGAGGCACGTCACCTGTTGACCACACTCGGATGCGAGATGTATATGCAAGCTGAGCTTGCCCGCTACCGTCGCCGCTCGCTTGCTGTCTTCGATGGCGCAGGAGGGCTCAGCTCAGCAGTGAGGCCGCTACACGACTGGTTTGTAGCCCTGTACTCGTCGGCTAACTAGGATCATGAGCACAGACCGAAGCGTACGGCCGGATCACGCGCGACGTGAGGTGCGAACAATGAACAAATTGGCGTTGCGGGCACGCCGGTTGACTCACTGGTCGTATATTCCGTTTCTTATCTTCACCCTTAGCGTTCTCGCGCTGATTCTGTGGTCAGTCATCGCGCTGTGGAGGCTGCCGGGCTACGGCCTGCCGCGCCACGACGGCCTGATCTGGACTAACTCCCAGGAGCCGATCACCACTATCGATCCGCAGGGACCGGCAGCGCGGGCCGGACTCCAGCCAGGCGACCAGCTGCTGGCGGTCGACGGCGTGCCCTTCACTGAGAGCGGAGGTCTGCCCTACTACGCCAAAGCTGCCGGCGATGTGGTCGAGATCAGCTGGCTGCGTGATGGAAGCAGGCTGGCGGCGCAGCTACAGCTTAGCCCGGCCGCGCCTGTTATCCGGCTGGTGCGGCTGGAGCCGCTGCTGGTTGCGTTTCTGTTCTGGATTATCAGCCTGGTCACCTGGGGCCTGCGCCCATTTCACGGCGTAACACGCATCTTCTTTCTCCTCAGCCAGATCATGGCAGCCATGCTCGCTGCCGGCAGCCTTTCGACGATCCGCTGGCCGATGAGTTCGCTGGTCTTCAATATCTTTCTGACGCTCATGGCACCGCTGCTACTGCATTTCCTGGCGCGGTTTCCCGAGCCGCTGCCTACGCGCTTCTACCGGCCGCTGGTGCTGCTGGCCTATGGTGGCGCGCTGCTCGTGCTGCTGGCCATGACTGCGCTGCCCCAAAGCCTGATCGGCGATCAAAGCGATACCATCAAGCTGCTGCGCCGCTCGTTTGTGGCGCTCACGCTGGTAACGGCGCTGGTGCTGCTGTTCTGGCGACGCGAGCCGCTCGGACTTCAGGCGCAGCGCCGGCAGCTGCTGATCGCCGGGCTGCTCACCAGCCTCTCGCCGCTACTCTTTCTGTCATTTGTGCCCCAGCTGATCTATGGCACACCGGCGCTCGACTACGCCTGGACGTTTCCATTCCTGGTGCTGATGCCGATCTCGTACGCCTACGCGCTTCAGCAGGGCCAGCTCGGCAAGATCGAGCTGCTGCTCAACCGCAGTCTGGTTTATTTTCTGCTGATTGTGCTGCTGCTGGGCCTGTACATGGGCTTCTTCCTGAGCCTGGGCAATCTGCTGCGACCAACGTCGTGGAGTAATCCGCTGCTCGGCGTGACGCTGGCGGTGCTGGTCGCCGGATACGCGCCGCTGCGCACGCAGCTACAGCACTGGATCGATCGCTTTTTCTACGGCGGCTGGTACAACTACCGAACGGTAGTGCGCACAACCAGCAACCAGCTGAGCCAGGTGCTCGATCAGGAGCGGCTGATCGCGCAGCTGCTGGAGATCGCGCGCATCATGCGGTTTCAGGAGGCGGCCGTCCTGTGGGAGCAGCGCTCGGTGCTCAGGCCCAGCGGCAGTTTTGGCTATACGCCTGAAGTGCTCGCTCAGCTCCAGCTTCCGATCGACGGTACGCTCGTCCGAGCGATGGCCGATACGTCGCAGCCGCTGTGGTGGGACGATCTCCGGCATCGCGTTCGCTCGGCACGTTTGAGCGAGGCCGAGCGGAATCTGGCGCGCGTGCCGCATATGCTGCTCTGGCTGCCGCTGGTGAGTCGCGGCCGTCTGCGCGCCGTGCTGGTGCTGGGCCGACGCCAGAGCGATATGGCTCCCGACAGCGAGGATCTGGATATTCTGGCGACCGTCGCGGGACAGGCGGCGCTGGCGGCCGATAATGTGACGCTGGTCGATACGCTGCGGGCCAGGCTGGCCGATGTGGAGCGCATGCGCGACGAGCTGTCGCGGGCGCATCGCCGGCTGGCCGAAAGCCATGAAGAGGAGCGGCGGCACCTGGCGCGCGAGCTGCACGACGGCGCGGTACAGCAGTTGCTGGGAATCACCTACCGGCTGGTAGCAAGCCGGCGCAGCATCTGTGATCATCTGCCCGGCAACTTCGGGCAGCGCGATGATCTGGCCTTCGCGCTGGACACGACGCGTGAAGAAGTGCTGAGCGTCACCAGGCAACTGCGCGGGCTGATCGGCGAGCTGCGGCCGGCCGGTCTGGAAGAGTTCGGGCTCACGACGGCGCTGGAAGGCTATGTGGCGCGGCTCCAACGCGAAACTCCGGTGCTGATCCCTACGATCCATCTTGACCTGGCGAAGATCGGCCCGACGCTGCCCATGCCGATCGCGCTGTGCCTGTTTCGCACGGCGCAGGAAGCGCTGCGCAACGCGATCAAACACGCACAGGCACAGCAGATCACGATTCGGCTGCGGCTGCGCGCGAATGAGGTCATGCTGAATATCGTGGATGATGGGGTTGGCTTTCGGCTGCCGCACAGCCTTGGCGAGCTGGCCCAGCACGATCATTTTGGGCTGATTGGCATTGAGGAGCAGGTCGCGTGGGTCGGCGGTGAGCTGACGCTATACTCGCAGCCGCAGGTTGGAACCGACATCCTGATTCGGATTCCTCTGCAAGATAAAGGAGCGCAACCATGAATACGCAGATTCGCGTGCTGCTCGCCGACGATCACCCGCTTGTGCGCTCTGGCATTCGTACCATGCTCAGCGCCGAGGAGGATATGGTGCTGGTCGCCGAGGCCACAACCGGCGATGAGGCGCAGCGCCTGGCGGTTGAGCTTAATCCGCATGTGCTGCTGCTGGATTTGAACATGCCCGGCCCGCCCGCGATCGAAACGCTGAGCTATCTCCGCGTCCACCAGCCCGACGTCAAGGTGCTGGTGCTGACCGCCTATAACGACGATGCGTATGTGCGCGGCCTGGTCGCCAGCGGTGTCGCGGGCTATGTGCTGAAAGACGAGGCGGCTGAGGCGGTCGTGCGCGCGATTCGGGCGGTGGTTCAGGGCGATAGCTGGTTTAGCCGCTCGATCATGGAGAAGCTCGCGCATCGTGCAGTGGACGGCCCCGAGCTGAGCGACGAGCCGATCTTGACCAACCGTGAGCGCGAGACCTTGAATCTGATGGCGCGCGGCTGGGACAATGCGCGGATCGCGGCTGAGCTGAATCTGGCAGAGCAGACGATTCGCAATTATGTCAGCCGCATCTACCTGGCGCTGAGCCTTACCTCGCGCGCCGAGGCGGTGATCTGGGCCAGAGAGCGCGGTCTCGGCAACGAGTAGCGGGACAAACCAGGCTTTCCGCGCTGCTTCGTCCATGAGTATGCCTATACCGGTTGGAAAAAGTATAGCTGTGACTGGTCATCGACGGCTCCTGTGTGGTGTACTGGATCGTGTTCCCGTGGCAGATGCGGGGACTGAGCCGCCACGAGGAGGTTGATGTGGCTACTGCTGTTGAGACCATGACCGTCAAAGCGCCCGACCCGATCGCCGTTCCCGGCCCGCTGGCACGGGCGCTCGTCGAGCGCGATCAGGCGGTATTCGCTCCCTGCGCCGGAAGAGCCTATCCGTTCGTGATCGAGCGCGGTGAAGGCTGCTACGTCTGGGATGTTGACGGCAACCGCTACCTGGATCTGAACGCCGGCATCGCAGTCGTCGCCGCCGGCCACTCGCACCCCGCGATTGTCAGCGCGATCCAGGATCAGGCCACGCGCTTTACGCATATGGCCGGCACCGATTTTTATAACGAGCCGATGATCCGCCTGTGCGAGAAGATCGAGTCGCTGATGCCGCGCACGGGCCTGGGCCAGGCAACCGGCCGCGACTGGCAGGTGTTTCTGTGTAACTCGGGGACGGAGGCCGTCGAGGGCGCGATCAAGATGGCGCGCTATGTGACCGGCCGCCAGGGGATCATCGCCTTTTTCGGCGCGTTTCACGGCCGCTCGTATGGCTCGCTCTCGCTGACGGCGGGCAGCTCGAAACAGCGGCACGGCTATTATCCGCTGGTTCCCGGCACCTACCACAGCTTCTTTGCCAATCCGTACCGCCGCCCGTTCGACGTCGCGCCTGAGCAGGTGACCGAAGCCTGTCTCGACTATCTTGAGCAGACGCTGCTGCGCACGATTGTCGGGCCGCAGGATGTCGCCGCGATTATTGTCGAGCCGATCCAGGGCGAGGCCGGCTATGTGGTACCCGCGCCCGGCTTTATCAGCGG
>DASWTQ010000450.1:0-17063 GCA_036402055.1 Herpetosiphonaceae bacterium | reverse complement strand
CGCAACCCGTACTGGCCGGAGCAGGCGAACCTGCCGCAGCAGCTCGTTTTTCGCTTCTTCCCAACTGCCGAGGAGCTGCGCAGCGCGGTAGCCAACGGCACCGTAGATGTGGGTACGCTGGAGCGCATCCCGCAGGATCTGTTTGCGTATCTGGATCAGGACCAGCAGAGCGGCGCGGCCAGCGTTACCTATCTGCCGGGTCCGGTGCACGAGCATCTTGACCTCAACCTGAACGATGAGCGGCTGCAAGATCCACGCGTGCGCCAGGCGTTGGCCTACGCGATCGATCGCCAGGGCATGATCGACGCGCTCTTTGGCTCGAAGGTCAAGCCGCTGTGGAGCTGGATCTTGCCCGAGCAGCGCGCCTTTTACGCCGGCGACGAGCAGCTGACGCGCTATCCCTTCGATCCGGGCCGGGCCAACGCGCTGCTTGACGATGCCGGGCTCAGCGATAAGGATGGCGACGGCATACGCGAGCTGGCCAGCGGTCAGCCCTTCACTATGACGCTGCTGACGACCGATACGCCTCAGCGCGCCGCAATGGCCGAGCGTATCGCCGCCGATCTCAAAGCGGTCGGGCTGCAAATCGAGCCGGAGCTTCAGCCGGTCGATCAGTTTTATAGCCCCACCGGGCCGCTCTACCGGCGAACGTTTCAGCTGGCGCTCTTTGCCTGGATCGCCGGAGCCGATCCCGGTGGCCTGCCGCTGTGGAGCTGCAACGCGGTTCCACTCCAGGAGAACGGTTTTACGGGTAATAACTTTAGTGGCTGGTGCTTCGAGGCCGCCGAGTGGCCGCTGCGCCGCGCAAACTCGACGCTGGATCAGCGGACGCGGGCTCAGGACTATCTCAAGCATCAGCAGCTCTGGACGCAAGAGGTCCCGGTGATACCGCTCCTCCAGCGCCCACTTGCCGCGCTCGTGCATCCCCGCGTCCAGGGAGTCACGCCCGATCCGCTCGCGCCGATCACCTGGAACATCGATCAGTGGACGGGCGCTCAGTAGGCGTTTTAGCGAAAGCGTACACCATGCATCGTCGGCTCCCACGAATCACAACGACCATCCTGCGCTGGCTGCCCGCCGCTGCGTGGATGGTCGTGATCTTTTGGTTTTCATCGCAGCCGGACCTGCCGCGCCCAGACGGCGATCTGCTGAATCTAATCGTACGAAAAACAGCGCATTTCACCGTATTTGGTGTGCTTGCGCTGTTCTATCTCTGGGCGATCGGCGATTGGCGTAAACGCTGGCTGGCGCTGCTCTTGACGGTTCTGTATGCGATCAGCGACGAATATCACCAATCCTGGACGCCGCTGCGTCATCCCGCCTGGACAGACGTTGTGATCGACTCGGCGGGTGCTTTCACGGCGCTCTGGCTACTGCCGGTGCTGCGCCGATCAGCTATTGCAGGAACAACTCGAAGTTCGGCTGGCGATCGCGGCCAAACAGGTGCCGGAACGCACGTTTGAGACCATCGGCAGCTTCTTCGCCGAGCCAAAAGCTGGCGAGAGCGCCAACGATGAGGCCAACAGCGCTACCAACTGCAGCGCCGAGAGCAAAAAGTAGGTACCGATCACGCGCATTGGCCCTCATGTAGGTTGTTCCTTTACTGGACGACTACAACTGGCTGCGCTTGTTTCCACAGCCGTTCAAGCCGATAAAACTCTCGCTGTTCCGGTGAAAATACATGCACGATGATGTCGCTGAAGTCGAGCAGTACCCAGCCGGTCTCTGCCGAGCCTTCGATCTTGGGATTACGTGCTCCACTCTTGGTAAGCTCTTCGTCGATCGCTGATACGACCGCGCGAATCTGGCGCTCGCTCTCAGCTGTGCAAAGGACGAAATAATCGGCAATGGTGGTCAGTCCGCGCAGGTCCAGCATAATAATGTCGTTGGCCTGTTTGTCTTCTGCGACTGTCACCGCGCGCCGAGCTAGTGTTGCGGCTTCGATAATAGCATCCTCCTGCCTATTCGGCAACTCTGTTCACGCTATATTTTACCACGCCGTTTGCCGCACTTACCTGGTACTCTTCTAACGATTTTCTGGCACTAGGCGCCGCCGATCAGGTTCATCTCGCGGCCGACATGCTCAAAGATGTTGAGCGCTTCTTCCAGGTCCTGGCGCGTGTGCGTCGCCGTGACGATCGTGCGCACCCGGCCTTTGTCGCGCGCCACCGTCGGGAAGGCGATACCCTGCGCGAAAACGCCGCTGGCGAACAGCCGATCCGAGAACTGCATCGCTTTTGCGCCCTCGCCGACGATCACCGGCGTGATCGGGGTTTCCGAGATGCCGGTGTTGAATCCTAGCTCTGCCAGACCGCGCTTGAAAAATCGAGTGTTGTCCCAGAGCTGGTCGATCAGCTGCTGGCCCTCGTCGCTCTGTAGCAAATCCAGGGCCGCCAGACAGGTCGCGGTCACCGACGGCGGATGTGATGTCGAGAAGAGAAACGGCCGCGCGCGGTGCTCCATCAGCTCGCGCAGTGGCTGTGAGCATGCCGCGTAGCCGCCGATCGCGCCGATGGCCTTGGAGAGCGTGCCGACGCTGATGTCCCAGTCTTTGTCGAGGCCGAAATGATGAACCGTGCCGCTGCCGTGCGCGCCCAGCACACCCGAGGCGTGCGCGTCGTCGACCATTGTCACCGCGCCGTAGTGCTTGGCCAGCTCGACGATGCGGGGCAGCGGCGCGATGTCGCCGTCCATCGAGAAGACGCCATCGGTGACGATCAGGATCGTGCGGTAGCTGCCGCTGCTGGTTTCTTCCAGCACGCGCTCCAGATCGTTGGTGTCGTTGTGCTTGTAAACCTTGCGCGCCGCCTTGGTCAGCCGCACGCCGTCGATGATCGAGGCGTGATTCAGCTCGTCGGAGATCACCAGATCGCTGTCGCCGAGCGTGGAGCCGAGCACGGCCGCGTTGGCGGTAAAGCCGCTCTGGAGCACCAGCGACGCCTCGGTATGCTTGAAGTCGGCCAGCTTGCGCTCAAGCTCCTCGTGAATATCCATCGTCCCGATGATCGTGCGTACCGCGCCGGTGCCGACGCCGTACTTGTCGATCGCGGCTTTGGCGGCCTCCTTCAGCTCGGGACGCGTCGTCAGGCCCAGGTAGTTGTTGGACGACAGGTTGATCACCTGCTGTCCGTCGATCGACGAGCGCGGCTGCTGCTCACCGCCGAGAATGCGCAGCTTGCGATACAGGCCCTGCTCTTTCAGCTCGTTGAGCTGGCTCTGAATAACTTGATCAAATGGCTGGGGCATCGACTGCCTCCTTGGTTAGCTGATAGTCTCAGGGAACAGCGCGACCTTGGCGGCCTCGCCGTCGATCATCATCTCGAAGGCGCGCTGGAAATCGTCGAGCTGCATGCGGTGCGAGATGATCGGGCGAATGTCAACGCGTCCCTCGCCGATCAGCGCGCGAGTCTGGTACCAGGTCTCGTACATTTTGCGCCCGGAAACGCCGTAGACCGTCGCGCCTTTGAAAACGATATGGTTGGCCAGATCGAAGTTGTCGAGCGGACGGCCCGGCAATCCAAGCAGCGCCGCGTAGCCGCCGAAGCGCAGGCACTTAAAGCCCTGGTTGATCGCAGCGCCATTGCCCGACATTTCGAGCAGCACATCCACGCCGCCGCCATCGGTCGCGGCCATCACCTCGCCCACGACATCGCCTTTGGCGTCCAGCGGATGCGTCGCGCCCATGGTGCGAGCCATCTCCAGACGATTGGGATTAACATCCGTAGCGAAGATCTGGCGCGCTCCCGCAGCCCTGGCAATGCCCACCGCAAATAGCCCGATCGGACCACAGCCCGTGATCAGCACCGTCTTGGTCGCCAGGTCGGTCGAGAGCGCTGTATGCACGGCGTTACCGAACGGCTCCTGAGAGGCGGCGACCGCCGGATCGAGCTGCGGATCGTTGCGCCAGGCGTTGGATGCCGGAATCGCGACGTACTCCGCGAAGCAGCCCGGCCGGTCCACGCCTACGATTTTGACGTTGCGGCAGATATGATATTGCCCGGTGCGGCAGGGGTAGCAGTGGCCGCAGATGATATGTGTCTCACCGGAGATAAAATCGCCGACCTTAACGGTGGTGACCTCATCGCCCACGGCGACGATGTCGCCAGAGAACTCGTGGCCGAAGACCATCGGCGGGCGAATGCGGCTCTGGGCCCAGGTGTCCCAGCGGTAGATATGCAGATCAGTGCCGCAGATGGTGGTCGCTCGCACTTTAACCAGCACATCGCGCGGGCCGATCGTGGGCACAGGTACCGTTTGTAGCTCAGCGCCTGCCGCTGCTCGCGCCTTAACGACAGCACGCATAGTTTCAGGAATCAACAAAGCGCCTCCTCATCGAAGCGATAATGCCTCATGCCCCAGCAGTATACGAGCAGGCGCAACAGGCGTCAAGCAAGCTGTGGAGCGGCTGCGCGGCGCCGACGGCGATCATTTTAGCTTGACGATAAGCCGTCGAGGCGGTACAATATGCACATCACACGGGGATGTTTGGTTTCGACGGGGAGCTGAGATCGTCGGTTGCGAGTCGAGCCGCCCAGTCTCGTTAAAGGGGCAAAAGCCTTAACTGGCAAAACAGTTCGAGCGCCTCAAATGGCGCTGGCCGCTTAATATAGTGGCTCGCCCGCCTATCCTCAGCCTGATGGGATAGGCCCGGCGTCGACAAGTCGGGCTGCTGTGTCTGTAACCGCCTGCTAGCAGATACAAAAGATAAGCGGGCTGGTCTCCTCAAACGCTTTGTTTGTTGAGCGTTGGAGACGAGAGCTTAATCAATAAACTACACTCGTAGATGTCGGCGGTTAAACTTTTCGGACGCGGGTTCGAATCCCGCCATCTCCACCACAGAGACAGCCGGAGCGTAATGCTGCGGCTGTTTGCTTTAATCTTAAATTATGTGGCGTCTGGAGCCGGCTGACCGCTAGTCGAAATCCCAGATCGAGTGCTTATCATAGAACTGGAGAATGTAGCGGCAGTTGGTGCAGATCAGCAGCGTCAGGCGATGTGTGGTAAAGCCCCAGCGACTATCCAGCCGGCCTTCCTCCTGCTGAAACTCCTGGTTCTCGCAGAGCGGGCACTTGGGAATGCGGCGCTCGGGTTGTTGATAGGGTGCCTGGTATGACATCTGATGTTCTCCTTCCTTGATCGGGTATATGGCATAGTACGCGCGATTCCGTCAGAGGGTTACACCTCGCGCGCTCGATGGGACAGTAGCTGTCACTTGTGCTCTTTATAGTGCGGCTAGCTGAACATCCAGTATTGGAGGTGGTGTATGAGTGGCCTTGAAGAGTGGTTTAAGCTTGCCGGAGCCTGGAGCGGCAACAATCGTTTGTGGCTGCCGCCGGCCGAGGAAGCATACGAATCACAGACGACCGCGACGGTTAGTCCAATCGTCGGCGGCAAATTCGTGCAGTTCGCCTACACCTGGGCGTTCGAGGGCGATGCGCAAGAGGGCGTGCTGCTGATCGGGTTTGAGCCCGAGAGTGGGGCGGTGACCGTGGTCTGGGCCGACTCCTGGCATATGGACAACAAGTTTATGCTTTGCCAGGGCCAGATCGAGAACAGCCGGATTGTGGTACGCGGCTCCTGGTCGGTGGAGTCAGGGCCGGATTGGGGCTGGCGGATCGAGCTGGACACCGAGGCGGCGACGCTGCGTATGCGGATGTACGTCATCGAGCCTGCCGGCGACGAGGCGCTGGGCGTCGAGGCGATCTACACGCGCGCGGAGTAACCGGAAATGCGCAGGTTGTGTTGGTTCCCGGTAGAGCCCAAAAATCAACCCGTGCTATCGTTGTTGATTCAACGATAGCACGGGTTTTGACTATTCCTCGGATCGCCAGGGTGATGGTCGGTTGTTCTACCGCTAGCGCGTACGCGTTTTGAAGGCCCGATCGACCGACGTGTACGCGTTGACATAGCCGTTGCCAACTTCCCAGGTTGTATAGCCACTCATCGGTGTAGCAGTCTCTTGCAGAATCTGCTTGACCTGTGTCGGAGACAGATTCGGGTTCGCATCAAGCATCAGGGCAACGATACCCGCGACATGCGGCGCTGCCATCGACGTGCCGCTCAAGGTGGTGTAGAAAGGCAGGAAGGCGGGCTCGATCAGGTTGATGTCGTCGGGCGTGCCAATTGCACCGATAGGCGAGGCTGCGCGGGTCGAGATGATGTTCACGCCGGGAGCCGTGATCGTCGGGCGATCGGCCCAGGTCCAGGCTTGGCCGTCCAGAGTAAAGCTGCCGCCCACGCCAGCAGTGCCGCGCGACGAGAAGTCGGCAAGCTGGCGCTCTTTATCGCCTGCCGCGACCGTAACTACCCACGGTGCCTTCTTGAAGTTGCCGGTGATTGTACTGGCGTCTGGGCCGGAGTTTCCCGCCGAGAAGACGACGACAATACCTCGATCGTAGAGGCGCTTGGTTGCAATATTGATCGGATCGTTTGGATCGAACGCGGTGCCGACATCGCCGGTGTTGCCCCAGGAGTTTGTGACCACGCGAATACCGTACTGCGTCTGATGCGTTAGCGCGTAGTCGAAGCCGCCGAGCGTATCCAGCAGCAGCAGCGCCGCGCCGGAGCCGTAGCCAATCAGATCCGCGCCCGGAGCTACGCCCTCGTACTTGCCGTTGGACATTGCGCCGGTGCCGCCGACGATACCCGCGACATGCGTGCCATGCCCGCCGGTTGCGTCAGTATTGGGCACGTTCTCGACATAGGTAACCGGCAGCAGCGTGGGCTCAAGCGCGTTCAGGTTGAGCGCGGCCTCGACGTTCTGGACCACATGCGAGCCAAACTGAAGGTCGCGATGGGTTGCATCGATGCCGCTATCGTTGACCAGCACCGTAACGCCATTGCCGGTTACGGGCAGCCCTCCGTTAAGCCGAAGCATATTGGCATCGGTACGAACTCGATCCACGCCGGTAAGCGCAGTTGCGTCGTAGTTATCGTAGGAGAGCGCGTAGTTCAGATCCAATGAGCGAATCTCAGGATGGTTTGCCAGCGCGTTTACCTGTGCAGCCGTTGCCAGCACGCCGGCGATGGGCAGCGAGCGAAACGTAATGCCCTGGCTAATGCCAAGCTGTCGCAGCAGATCAATCTGCGCTGTGGTCGGTGCACTATCGCCCTTGAATGTCACAACAACTTGCAGTGGAGCGGTTGCATTCGTCAACACGGCGCGCAGTTGCTCATCGATGACCGAAGGCACAGTCTCCGCCTGAGCAACACTTCCCGCAAGATTGGGCGTAACACCAAACATCAGCGCCAGTGCCAACGTCAGCAGAGACAACCTACGAACAATCTTCATCGAACGATTCTCCTTGATTGGATCAGATGTACGCTCCCCGCAAGGAGCAGGTTGAAAATTTGTGCCAAGTAAAGGTTGGCTGAGATTATTTGTCAATTAAGAAGCATCACCTGACACGCTGGTATTATATACACCACTGGTAATGGTGTCAAGGAGATCGAGCTGATCCTGCTTGAAACAGAGTTCCACTTTGAACAGTTGCGCTCTTTGCTATGTGAGCGCGCCAGGTATGATACGATCCGGCCAAGCTGAGGAGTTGGGCTATGACAAACGAATCTGCGCCAAACATTCCGCCGGTGGTGCAAACGATCGTCGAGCGCTTCCGGCCGCTGCCACAGGTGCGCGCGCTGGCGCTGGCAGGCTCGCAGTCGACGGCACGCGCCGATACACGCTCCGATTTCGATGTGTATGCTTTCCTCGACGCGGCGGTGCCGGTAGTGCTGCGCACGGAGCTTGCGCGTGAGTTTGCCGGGCGGATGGAGATCGATAACCAGTTCTTTGGACCGGGCGATGAGTGGATCGAGGCGGCGACAGGAGTCAAGGTCGATCTGATCTACTTCGATGCGCCGTGGATCGAGGAGCAGGTCGAGCGGGTGCTGGTGCGGCATCAGCCCTCGGTGGGCTACTCGACGGCGTTCTGGCACACGATGCGCAACACGCTGCCGCTTTTCGATCGCGATGGCTGGCTGGACCGGATCAAAGCCCTGGCCGCGCAGCCGTACCCCGAGTCGCTGCGCCGCGCGATCGTCGCCCATAACCACCCGATTCTGCGCGATACGCTCTCGTCGCTCCTATATCAGATCGAGTCGGCTTTTGCGCGCAACGATATGATCAGCGTGCAGCACCGCACGACGGCGATCCTGACCAGCTACTTTGATATTCTGTTTGCCGTTAACCGGCTGCCGCATCCGGGCGAGAAGCGGCAGGTCGAGTGGCTAACCAGGCGCGGAACGAAGCTTCCGCAGGAGATGCAGCAGGATCTCGACGCGCTGCTGGCCGTGCGACCCGTGCAGGAGAATGCGGCGCTGCTCATGGAGCGCATTCACGCCCTGCTGGATCGGCTGGACGAGCTGCTGGTGGCTGAGCAATTGATCGAGCGGACGCGATGAGTGAGGATTAAGTGGATCAGAGCAAGATCGAGCGTTACTGGCAGGTGTACCTGGCAACACTGACCGATGACTCCGCCGCCCGGCAGCGGGGCTATGTCGCGGAGCAGCTCGGCGATAATCCCGATCTCGCCAACCGCCTCGGCAGCTTGATTGTACAGGGAATCAAGACCGCTACCTGTTCGGCGCTGTGGGAGTGGGAAGCTGAGAAGAATCCGATCGCCGAGGTTGGGCTGATGACGATTGTGCTGGATGGAGCGGACGAGCCGCTGTGTATCGTCGAGACAACCGAGGTCACGATCCGGCGCTTTGATGAGGTCGACGCGCGCTTTGCGGCCGAGGAGGGCGAGGGCGATCGCTCGCTGGACTACTGGCGAACGGCGCACTGGAACTTTTTTTCGCGGACGCTGCCCAGGATCGGCAGGCAGCCCACGCTGGATATGCCGCTGGTCTGTGAGCGCTTTCAGGTTGTGTATTTGGGATCATGAGTGATTTGAGGCACGAGACGAGGAAAAAATGAAGCGCCGGCGGCAATACAAAAGCCGGCGCTTCTACCATCGTCATTCTCGTTAGAGCGCGCACCTCGGAATGTGCAGCGGGACGATAGCGTGAGCCGGCTTCCGCAGATGCTCGATAGCCTGGTACAGCCCGAGCACGCGATCGGCGATACGCGGCCACGCATACTGCTGGGCATTCACGATCGCGTTCGCGCCCATCTCTTCTCGCAGCCCCTCATGCAGCACAAGCTGCTCGATCTTGCCCGCGAAGGCATGTGGATCGTCCCACGGCTCCAGAAAGCCCGAGACGCCATCCTGGATCGTGAAGGTCAGCCCGCCCACGCGCGATGCCACTACCGGCGTGCCGCAGGCCTGCGCTTCCAGCGCGACCAGCCCAAACGACTCGTAGTGCGACGGGACGGCGACCACATCCGCCGCGCTGTAGAGCAGCGGCAGCTGGCCCTGCGTCTTTGACCCGATGAACTGCACGATGTCGCCGACGCCTAGCTCGTGCGCCAGCGATCGCAGCCGTCGCTCTTCGCCGCCCCACTGATCCTCGCGCGCGTGCGCATCACCGCCCACGACCAGCAGCTGTAGCTCGGAGCGCGGCACCGACTTACGCTCGGCCAGCAGCGCCATCGAGCGGAGCAGCGTGTCGAGACCTTTCAGCGGCTCGATCCGGCCCACAAACAGCACGATCTTAGTCGGCTCGGCTGACAGCCCCAGGCGTCGACGCGCCTCGGCTCGATCGTGTGGCTGAAACGTTGCGGTATCCACGCCGCAGGGAATCACCGCCACGCGCTCGGAGTCGCCGCCGTAGTGAAACTGCATCTGCGCCCGATCCAGCCGTGTGGCCGCGATGATCGCGTCGGCCTCGCGCAGCAGCCGACCCTCGATCGCGATCCGCTCGTCGGACTCGCCCCAGATTGGCGTCTTCGCGATCTGGTTTTTCATCGCGCCGAGCGTGTGAAACATATGCACCACGGGCACGCCCCACATTTTGCGCAGCTCCAGCGCGGCAACGCCGGAGAGCCAGTAGTGGCTGTGGATCAGATCGTAGTTGAGATCTTGTCCATCGGCGAAGCAGCGGATGCGCTGCACAAATTCCGGCATGTAATCCAGCACGCTATTTTTATCGTAGGGCGCGGCCGGCCCCGTACGCAGCGTAACGACGCGGGCGTTTGGTCCCAGCTCGACGATCTGCGGCTCGGATCGGCGCTGTGCTCGGGTGAAAATGTCAACCGCGATCCCGCGCCGCCCTAGCTCACGCGCCAGCTCGCGTACATACACGTTCATGCCGCCCGCTTCTTTGCCGCCTAGTGTTGCTAACGGGCTGCTGTGCACAGCCAACATTGCCACCCTTTGCACAGACGATCCTTTCGTTGAACGCTTGTTTGCGCTTACTTATTTTTCGTAATCAACCTACTTAGTGTACCACTGTCGCCGGTACTTCGCTGGCGCAGCAAGCCGTTCCGATTGCGATCTACAGCAGCAGCACCTTTGCCTGCTCAGCCGAGTCGATCGCACGCAAGATCAGCTCCATGTCTCGATAGCCCTGCTCCACGGTCGAGACGATCGGCTGGTCTTCGCGGATTGCGGCGTAGAAGTTCAAGAACTCGCCGTAGTAGCCGCCCTCAGCATCGGCAACAATCGTCTCGGGCGACTCTCCAGGACGCAGCAGCCGCGTCGTGCCATCACGAACTTCGATCGTTCCGCTGGTGCCGTGCACGGTGAGCGTCAAGAATCCGGCGTCTTCGTTGTGGCAGATGGACGAGAACAGATACGCGCCAATCGCGCCGGAGCGGAAGCGCAGATTCATGCTGATCGTGGTGGGACCATTGAGCTGGGAGCCGCCGCCATATTTGATAAACGCCTGCACCCACTCGACCTCGCCGGCGATTCCACGCATGGCCGCCGCATGGTGCACGCCACCATCCAGCAGCGCGCCGCCGCGATACTGGATGTCTTGTCGCCAGGGCGTGCTGGCGAAGCTCTCGGGATCGCTGGTATCGGCGCGGGCCAGGGCCTGCATCCGCACCAGGATCAGATCGCCGATCGCGCCCTCGTCGAGCAGTCGCCGCGCCGCCGCCAGATCGTCGCGGTAGCGCATGTTCTCGGCGACCAGCACTTTGACCGGATAGCGGCCAAGCTCATCGCGCGCCAGCCGCGCCTGCTCAAGATTGGCGGCCAGCGGCTTTTCCAGGATCACGTGTTTGCCGGCGCGGGCCGCCTCGATCGCGATGTGCGCCGTGAGATGGATCGGCAGCGAGATCAGCACCGCCTCGATCTCGGGAAGCGCCAGCAGCTCGCGATAATCGGCGAAGGTTTTGCTCGCACCCACCAGGTCCGCGATCGCGCGCGCCTTGCCGGAGTCGATGTCGGCGACCGCGCCGATGGTGTAGCGCTCACGCAGCCGCTGAAGCGCGGGCCAGTGCAGCTGTTTAACGGCCAGTCCAGCGCCGACGATGCCCAGGTTGATCGGTTGGGTCATATGCTCCTCTTGTAATGAATAGGGTTGAACAGGCCCTCACCCCTGATGCTTCGCATCTTCCCCTTCCCCAAACCTCTGCGGGCTTCCGCCTTGGTTGCCATAGGAGAGGGGATTTTCGGTACTTTCTTTGTTTGTTCGTTTGTTGTTTGACTGGCCCTCACCCCTGGCGCCACCCAGAGGGTCCCCGGCCTTCCCCTCTCCCATTGCCATAAGCGAGGAGAATAAAGGTACTTTCGTTTGTTCCTTTGTTCGTTTGTTCCTTTGTTTGCTTTCCCCGGTTCTTGGTTCTTGGTTCTTGGTTCTTCGCTCCCCTGCTATAATCGATCCATGACAGGCACAGACTCAAACGCGCTGCTTCAGCGCAACCGCGAGCTTTTCATCCTCAATCATATCGCCGAGACGCTCAACCGCACATCCGACATTCAGACGGCGCTCGACGATACGCTGGCCTCGGTCGTGGAGCTGATGGGCCTACAGACCGGCTGGATCTTTCTGCTCGACGATGCGGGCAAGCTTTATACCGCCGCCTATCACGATCTGCCGCCGGCGCTGGACTATCCAGGCTCGTCCTGGTGTGGCGGCTGTAGCTGCAATAGCCTTTTCAAGTCGGGAGAGCTGCGCACCGCCGTCAACATCGTGCAGTGCTCGCGGCTGGCCGAGGCCGAGGGCGATCGGCGTGGGCTGGAGTTTCACGCGAGCGCGCCGCTGCACTCCGAGGATCGGATGCTGGGCATTTTGAACGTGGCCAGTCCAGGCTGGGATGTGTTCACGCCCGACACGCTGCTGCTGCTCTCGGCGGTGGGCGCGCAGCTTGGCACCGCGATCGAGCGCGCGCGGCTATCGCAGCAGGCGGTGGCGCTGGCGGCGCTGGAAGAGCGCAACCGCATCGCGCGCGAGATCCACGATACGCTGGCGCAGGGCCTCGCGGCGATCACGCTGCATCTTGAGGCGGCGCAGGCACTGGCTGAGACCAGGCCCGAGGCTGTGCAGACCAAGATCGCCCAGGCGCTCAACCTGGCGCGGACGAATCTTCAAGAGGCGCGGCGCTCGGTGCTGGATCTACGGGCGGCGCCGCTTGAGGGCTACACTTTGCCCGAGGCGCTGCGGCTGCTGGCCCAGCAGACGATCGACGAGGCCGGCGTAGCGCTGGACATCGCGATCGACCCTGAGATTGGGCGGCTGCCTCCGGCGCTGGAGACCGGCCTGTACCGGATCGCGCAGGAGGCGCTGGCGAATATGCGCAAATACGCGCAGGCTTCTCGCGTGGCGCTGCGGCTAGAGCGCGTCGATCATAGCTTGCGGCTGGCGGTCACCGACGACGGCGTCGGCTTCGATCTTGATCAGGTCACACCGACCGCCGAGAGCGGCTTCGGCATCAAAGGCATGAGCGAGCGCGCGCATCTGCTGGGCGGCCAGCTTGAGCTGTGCAGCACGCCTGGCTCCGGCACCAGCATCGTCGCGATCGTTCCGTTTCGGCGAGCGTAGAGTGGCGACTAGATCGCGCCGCTGAGGCTAGCAGAATCATGTGAAAGAATCACAGCTCACCACCTAAATTTTCACATCTTGAAGGCAATGAGACCAGCGTAGTCGTAGCATGTGAAGGAATCGGATGACACTACCCAAATTTTCACATTTCCAAGGTCTGAATGATCTGCCATACATCTACCCCAATATCTGGGAGATCGAGCAAACGACCGGGCCACAGCGGCTGGTGATCGCGCCCGCAGCCGGGCATGTCGATCTACTGATCGAGCTGGCGCGACTACTGCCTGAGCCATTCGGCGTGCTTTACATCCTGGCGGTTCCGCGTGGTGGCAGCGAGCCGGGCCGTTATCAAAACGCGCAACCATGCGACCGAGATGATCTGGAAGCGTTTCTCAGGCGTTTCGAAACGTTCTTTGAGTCCGATGCGCGGCACCATCTCTGGCTGTTCTCGCTCCCAGCCGGGCGCAGCTGATCTACGATAACCACAACGTGATCTACGTCTACGGCCCGCTCGATGAATTTCAGCATGTGCTCACGGCTAGAGGTCTAACCGAGGGCCAGATCGAGTTTCTTGCGCCGCACTCCCATCATTACCACGCCGAGTTTGACGACGACGAGCGTCAAGTGATGGAGTACTGGGAATGGATGCACTTTCCGCTCCAGGAAGACGACGAGTGAATCCAGCTCCCAGCGCCATCGCTCCGGCTACGACTGACTGACGCGCCGGGCAACGAGATAGATCAGGCCCAGCGCCATCGCGAGGCTGGCCAGCAGCGGCAGCGGCGACGTCGTGGTGGGCGCGGGCGGCGGCGGAATGCGGCTGCGCTCCTCGTCGGTGGTGGCGCGACGACGAGCCAGCTCAAGGTTCAGGCTTTTCTCGCCCATCTCCATCGCCCAGTGATGATTGGCGGAGAAGATCGGCTTGAGCAGGAACGACAGCCGTCTCAGCAGCGGCTTGTTGGCGCGAATCTTCCAGTCGTAGGTCACATCGACCCACGGCCCGCTCTGCTCGAAGGTCCAGATACCGCGCCCGTTGAAATCGCCGGATGCCTCCAGCGTAAAGCTTTTGTCGCCGATCTCGGCAACGCGAAAATCCCAGCGCAGCGTGTAGGGCAGCCAGCCCTTGGTGTACAGCTCGATCTCTTTGCCGAGGCCGCGCTCGTCGCCCGGCGCGGTCTCTTTGACATTCAGGTAGACCGACGGCCACCACTGCGCCAGATGATCGCCATCGGTGATAATATCCACGACCTCTTTGAGCGTGCCGTGAATCCGCCAATGCGTGATGAAATGATAGTCGTTGATCGCCATACGCTGCTCCGCGCTTCTGCTTTTCCTAAACCACGGTCGGCGCGGCCGCGATCGCCTCGACGCGTGAGAGCCGCGCCGATTGTCGCCAGCCGTACAGGCCCACCAGCAGGATACTCACCAGGAACAGGAGATAGATCCAGGCGGCCGGCATGGTCCAGTCGACAACCTGCGGATAGCGCGCCAGCGCCAGCAGCTGGAAGAAGCCCAGCACGGTATAGCTGATCGTCGCGATATGCACGCGCTGCCAGTCGTTCTCGCGGCTAGAGTGTGCAGCAGCCACGCCCAGCGCCAGCAGCCACGCCCCGACCGCGCGCGCCGTCAGCGGCGTGAGCATCCAGGGCCACAGCGGAGCCGTCGCCTGAGGCGCCAGGAAGAGCGCCGCGCCCAGCGGCAGCATCACGACCGCGTGCAGACGCAGGATCAGATGAATCCAGCGCGGCAGCGGCGCCTGACGCGGCGGATCGTAGCCGGGGACGCGCATCTGCAAGACCAGCAACACCGCCATCAACGGCGGCACGATCGCGTAGACCGCCAGCCAAACCCAGGCGGCAACGCGCGTCACAAAGCTGGCATCGTTGAGATGGAAGCGATCGAGATGCAGCAGCGTAGCGATCAGCGTCAGCGTGGTGAAGATCAGCACAGCCGGCACGGCAATACGCGCGTGCGCCCAGAAGCGTTTACGCGAGGCCAGAAACTCCATCGCGAAGCTGGCCCAGTAGCCGGCGCCGAGAAACGCAGCCGTCAGCGGCGGATTGATCGTCCAGGCAAAGTAGCGCTCGGTCTGCTCGGTGAGAATATACAGCTGAATACCGACGGTAAAGACCAGCCCGCTGGCGATCAGCAGCATCCAGCGCATACCGTTGGTGACCGGTCGTAGATCGGAAGGTTGTGACGCGTCCATCTGAATCTCCTTAGCTCTTGGATCTAGCTTGCCGGCTGCGGATCGACTGGCGCTGCGCCGTTCGAGCCGTGCCGGCGCTGGGTTTCGTTGAGCGCTTCGGGGCGGTAGAAACGATCGTAGAAATCGGCGTCCACGTGATGCGCCTGGTAGGCCAGCACCGTGCGGAACGGGCCGCTGCTCGTCGGGAAGCGCCCGTAGCGACGGTACACATACTCGCAGTAGGCGATCGTTGCGTCAATGGCCTTTTGGCCGGGAGGCGGCACCTCAGCCAGGATTGCGGCTCCATCGCGCCAGCCGGTCGCGCTGCCGCCATCGCGAAACGTGCCCCGACCCGTGCCAAACTTGTAGTCGACAAAGGCCAGCACCGCGTCGCGCATCGTCGGGTAGTAGGGCGGGCAGAACGGCTTGATCAAAATCTCATCGTCGCGCTGGAGACCAACCGCCGTCGGCACCGGATCGTCACGCTTGAGCGCGCGCAGCAGCAGTCGCATCAGCGGTCCCGCGCCGATCGTGCGTGAGAGCGGGATCTGCTCCATGCGAAAGCCCAGCGTCTGCATCCAGATGTAGGGATAGGCCGCGAAGTGGGCAAAGCCGCTCAGGCCCAGCGCCTCGGCCATCAGAGCCAGATTTTGCAGCACCGCGCCCTGCTCCAGCGCCGTAAACTCATAGATCCAGCTCTCGGTATAGCCGATCGTGCCGACGCGACCAAGCTTGGGATCGTCGTACAGGTGGCCGCCACGCGACCGCGCAAAACGCCCGATACCGGCCGGCTGGAAGCGGTTACGCTCATCCACCACGAACGAGGCGAAATCGTCGTCAAAGGCCGCCAGCAGCATGTTGATATACAGCGTGGTGGTCTCGTTGACCGGTAGAAAGAGCGTGGTTCCCGGCACATTCGACGACCATTTGTTGAACGGCGGCACGAACGGCAAGTCGCGCGGCACGTCCAGGCGGCGCTCGGCGATCTGCACACGGTTTTTGAGATACAGCTCGACCAGCCTGTGCTCGCCTGCCAGCGCGATCAGCTCGCCGATCTCGGCGCGAGCGTAATCCTGTGGACGCTTGAGCAGCCACACGCCCTCGTCGTTGATCACAAACACGACCACGCTGTGGATCGAGTCGCCGCTGGGCACGGTGCGTCCGACGAAATGCGTCATAATGTTGCCGCCGCCGGTCGCGGGTGCAACTCCTGAGCGGTAGGGCAGATCGCCGAGCGCGTGGCCGGTGATGCCGCAGGCGGCGAATGCCAGCGCCGCCTCTTCTTCCAGGCTCAGCGGCTGCGGCGGGTGTGTGCTGGCATAGGCTAGCGGGCCGCCATCCAGATGCATGCCATGGGCAAAGCGCCGGGAGCGTCGCCGGATCAGCGCGTCGAGCAGCGGATAGCGCGCGAAGTCTTGCGCGCCGGTATGCGGCGAGGACGAGGACACTACCTGCATCGTGCTCCTCCTGGGCTGTTTGTTTCAGCTTCCGCCAGACTCGTGAAGGCAGTAAACAGGGAGCTAGCGGTGTGATCCTGAACGCGGTCGGCAGCGATCATCGACAGGTGACAGGAATCGCGAGATCAGTGGTGACGTGGCTGGTCGGCTGCACGAGCTGTGGCTATTCCGCGTGTGCCGATCATTATACAACAGCGCTCACGAGAGCATAAGAGGGTGATTTGAGCTATAGTATGGTAGGCGTCAGGTAGCGGCGTGAGATTATGCTACAGAACAAAAGCTGAAGCGGTGGCTGTCGCCGCCGATGAGCAAGCATATGGTTGAGGTGAACGACCTATGACGATTCGTATTGTACTTGCCGACGACCATCCGATCGTGCGCGAAGGGCTGGCCTCGGTGCTGGAAACGCAGCCCGATTTTGAGGTGGTAGGCCAGGCCAACGATGGCGCGGAGGCCGTCGATATTGTTTCGGCGCTGAAGCCGGATGTTGTGCTGCTCGATCTGGAGATGCCGAGTCTCGACGGTGTGCAGGCGCTGCGGGCAATGCG
>DASWTQ010000449.1:0-15943 GCA_036402055.1 Herpetosiphonaceae bacterium | reverse complement strand
TGTCCACAGTGCGCCAGCCGATCGCGGAGATCGGCGAGATCGCGGTGCAGCTGCTGGTGGATCAGATCGAGCACCGGGCGCATGGCGGCCAGCATATTTATCTTCCAAATGACCTTGTCGTGCGCAGCTCGTGCGGAAGCGCGCAAAAATCAACCTTGGCTGTCACTGGGACCGCTCCCAGTTTTGGATAGCAGACTGAGTCTTTGGCTCGGTAGCAGACTTATGAGTAGCAGGTTGTAGCGAAAGGAGGCATCTAAGCACTGCGGCCATCATTCTCGTTCGCCGGTTGTTTCCTTAAGGAGGCTCGAAGATGAACTCAGTTCGCGTGAAACGCCGTCCAACCTTGCAAATGATCTTTCCGTTACTTGTCGTTCTGTCGCTGATTCTTGCCGCGTGTGGTTCTCCAACCCCCGCGACGCCGTCGGCCAGCGCTCCGGCATCCGCAGAACCATCCGCAGCCGCTAGCCCGGCTGCCAGCGAAGCTGCTAGCCCGGCTGCCAGCGAAGCCGCCAGCCCGGCCGCTAGCGAAGCCGCCAGCCCGGCCGGCTCAGGTGCCGCCGCTCCCGCCGGCAACGGCATCATGACCGTCTCGGTCCAGCAGCAGCCCACCTGGGTGCGCAACTTCAACCCCTTCAGCAACGCCTTCTTGTTCCCCACGGTCCACGGCATTTATGAGCCGCTGATGATCTACAACGTCGTCAAGGGCGAGCTTACGCCCTGGCTGGCGACTGACTATAAGTGGAGCGAGGACAACAAGACGCTGACCTTCACGCTGCGCGAAAACGTGAAGTGGTCGGATGGTCAGCCCTTCACGGCCAACGACGTGGCCTTCACCTTCAACCTGCTCCAGAAGACGGCCGGCCTGATCGGCTCCGGCGCGGTCGCGATGAACGGCGACACCGCGTATGTCGAGAGCGTGAGCGCGCCCGACGAGAAGACCGTCGAGTTCAAGTTCAAGCAGGTCTTCACGCCCGGCCTGTACGACATCGCCAACCAGGACATCGTGCCCGAGCACATCTGGAAGGACGTGCCGGACGCGACGAAGTTCACCAACGATAACCCGGTCGGCACTGGCCCGTTCACCGAAGTGACGGTCTTCCAGAACCAGATCTACCAGATCGAGAAGAACCCGAACTACTGGCAGGAAGGCAAGCCGTACATCCAGGGCTTCCGCGCTCCCGCCTATCCGGGCAACGACCAGGCGAACCTGGCGACGATCAACGGCGAGAACGACCTGGCCGCTAACTTCATCCCCGACATCGAGAAGACCTACGTCTCGAAGAGCCCGGACACCAACGGCTACTGGTTCCCGTCGGTCGGCGCGACGGTCATGCTCTACACCAACACCACCAAGGCGCCCTTCGATAACGCCGACGTGCGCAAGGCGATCAGCATGGCGATCAACCGCGAGCAGATCGTCAAGGTGGCCATGTACGACTACACCAAGCCCGCCGATCCGACCGGCCTGAGCGACGCGTACCCGAACTTCAAGCTCCAGAACGCGGCCACCGTCGCCGACTGGACCACGCTGAATGTCGAGAAGGCCAACCAGCTGCTCGACGCGGCCGGCCTGACCAAGGGCGCGAACGGCATCCGCAACAAGCCGGACGGCACGCCGATGACCTACGAGATCAACGTGGTCTCGGGCTGGTCGGACTGGGTCTCGGCCGTGCAGATCATCGCGCAGAACCTGAAGGACGTCGGCATCGAGGCGACCGTCAAGACCTACGACTTCAGCGCCTGGATCGATCGCGTGCAGAAGGGCGAATTCGACATGTCGATCGGCTGGAGCAGCGGCGGCGCGACACCGTTCAACTACTATCGCGGCCAGATGTCGGCCAGCACCAAGAAGGACATCGGCGCGATCGGCGGCGAGAACTGGCACCGCTTTGCCAGCGCCAAGGCCGACGAGCTGCTGAACCAGTTCGCCGGCACGGCGGACCCGGCCCAGCAGAAGGCGATCGCCGAGCAGCTCCAGCAGACCTTTGCTGAGGAAGCGCCGGCCATTCCGCTCTTCCCTGGCCCGAGCTGGTACGAGTACAACACCACCCGCTTCGAGGGCTTCCCGACCAAGGATGATCCGTATGCGGTTGGCTCGTTCTTCAACCAGGGCACGCCTGAGCAGCTGATCGTGATGACCACCGTCAAGCCAAAATAACCCGCTGACCGTAAGGGAGCGATCTCCACGCGTAGATCGCTCCCTTGCTCCATCGCCGTTACATGGAGTTGCCCCCGAACTTCGTGCAATGGCAGCGCGAAGGAGTGCGACGATGCGATTTATCCTCCGTCGATTAGGATTTTACCTTCTGGCTGCGTGGGCATCGCTCACGATCAACTTTTTTCTCCCGCGTCTGATCCCTGGCGATCCCGCCTCGACGATCATCGCCGGATCGCGCGGTCAGCTGCGTCCTGAGCAGATTCAACAGCTGCGCGAGGCGCTGGGCATTAGCGAGGCGCCGATCATTCAGCAGTACTTCACCTATCTTTCGCATGTGCTGCGCGGCGATTTCGGTATCTCGTTCTCGGCGTTTCCGTCGCCGGTGACGACGGTGATCAGCACGGGGCTGATCTGGACGTTGCTGCTCGGCGGCGCAGCCCTGATCATCAGCTTTCTGCTGGGCAATCTGATCGGCGTTGTCGCCTCCTGGCGTCGCGGCGGACTGCTGGACACCACCTTACCGCCGCTGCTGGTCTTGATCGGAGCATTCCCGCCATTCTTCCTGGCGCTTATGGCGCTCTTCTTCCTGGGCCTACGCATGGGCTGGTTCCCACTCCGCCACGCCTACAGCGACGCGATCGCGCCGGGCTGGAATTTCACCTTCATCAGCAGCGTGGTACGGCATCTGCTGCTTCCTGCGATCACCATTGTGCTCGTATCCATCGGTGGATGGGTGCTCGGTATGCGTAATACCATGATTGGCGTGCTGGCGGAAGACTATATCACCATGGCGGAAGCCAAAGGTCTGTCGCAGCGCGAAGTTATGTTTAAATATGCCGCCCGTAACGCGCTCTTGCCCAGCGTGACTGCGTTTGGTATGGCGCTGGGTTTTGTGCTCAGTGGACAAATCTTGATCGAAACGATCTTCTCGTATCCGGGATTAGGCTATCTGCTTGTCAAATCTGTCACCAGTCTCGACTACCCGCTGATGCAAGGTTTGTTTCTGATGATTACGTTCGCGGTGCTGGCCGCCAACTTCATCGTCGATGTGGTGTACACGCGGCTCGATCCGCGCGTGCGAGCAGGTTAGGAGAGGATCGCTATGCAAGCTCAAGATCAACCTATCGAGATTCAGGCGACTCCTGCCGGACAAGTCACGCCGGTTCCCGCTACCATGCCGCCGAGCCGCCAGCGCTTTGCCTGGGTTGGACAGCTCCTGCGCAACGGCAAGGCCTTGCTCGGCGGAGGTATTGTGCTCTTCTTCATTCTGGCCGCAGTCCTCGCGCCTGTGATCGCGCCCGGCGACCCGACCGATTTTGTGGATCGGCCGCACCTGCCGCCCTCGCGCGAATACTGGTTCGGCACCGAGGGCCAGGGCAAGGATGTTTTCGCGCAGACGGTGTGGGGCGCGCGCATCTCGCTGACGATCGGCTTTGCCACGGGTATCGTCACGACAATCGTCGGCGTGGTGATCGGCATGACGGCCGGCTACTTCCGTGGCCGCGTGGACGATGTGCTGTCGCTGCTGATGAATCTGTTCCTGGTGATTCCGGGCTTGCCGCTGCTGGTCGTGATCGCGGCGTATCTCCGGCCGGGAACGACGACGATTATTCTGGCGCTGGCGTTTACCGGCTGGGCCTGGGGTGCCCGCGTGCTGCGCTCACAAACGCTGTCGCTGCGTGAAAAAGATTTCGTCTCGGCGGCGATCGTGAGCGGCGAGAGTAACTTTCGGATCATCTTCCGCGAGATTTTGCCCAACATGGCGTCGATCATCGTCGGCGGCTTGATCGGCTCGGTAACCTACGCGATTGGTGCCGCGACCGCGCTCAGCTTCATCGGCCTGGGCAACGTCAGCGATGTCACCTGGGGCACGAACCTGTACTGGGCGCAAAATAACGCGGGCCTGCTGGTCGGCGCGTGGTGGACGTTCATTCCCTCGGGCATGTGCGTGGCGCTGGTGGCGTTCGGCCTGTCATTGATCAATTACGCGATGGACGAAGTGACCAATCCGCGCCTTCGCGCCGAAAGGGATCTCAGCAATGTACTCAAAGACCGAAAGCTCCGCGACATCCACGCGACACC
This sequence comes from Herpetosiphonaceae bacterium, assembly GCA_036402055.1. GTDB lineage: Bacteria > Chloroflexota > Chloroflexia > Chloroflexales > Kallotenuaceae > LB3-1. The sequence goes on along the minus strand of DASWTQ010000449.1, from coordinate 11,703 downwards.
AGTCGTCCGGCGCGCACACTAAGAGCACACCGCCGCTGCTGGACGTTCGCGATCTGTATGTCGAGTATGTGACCGCCCGAGGGCCGGTGCGCGCCGTCGACGGCGTGTCGTTTTCGATCGCGCCGGGCGAGGTGTTTGGCCTGGCGGGCGAGTCCGGCTGCGGCAAATCCACGATCGCCCACGCGATCATGCGCGTGCTGCGTCCGCCCGCGATGATCACCGGCGGACATGTGCTATTCAACGGCGACGATGTGCTCGACATGAGCCACGAAGAGCTGGAAGACTTCCGCTGGAGCGACGTGTCGATGGTTTTTCAGAGCGCCATGAACTCGCTCAACCCGGTGATGAAAGTCGGCGATCAGATCGCGGATGTGTTGATCAAGCATAACAAGCAGACGCAGCAGGAGGCTCGCAATCGCGCGGCGGAGCTGCTGGATGTGGTCGGCATCGAGCGGCGGCGGCTGGACTCGTATCCGCACGAGCTGTCGGGCGGCATGCGTCAGCGCGCGGTGATCGCGATCGCACTGGCGCTCAATCCGTCGCTGATGATCATGGACGAGCCGACGACCGCGCTGGATGTGGTGGTGCAGAAAGACATTATGCAGCAGATCGAGCAGCTCAAGCAGGCGATGGGCTTTTCGATCTTGTTCATCACCCACGATATGTCGCTGATGGTCGAGTTCTCGGATCGCATCGGCATTATGTACGCGGGCGAAATCGTAGAGCTGGCGCCGGCCAAGGAGCTATTCAATAATCCGCTGCATCCCTACACGCAGGGCCTGATCAACTCATTCCCGCCGCTGACAGGGCCCAAGCAGAAGCTGACCGGCATTCCGGGCTCGCCGCCGAATCTGATCAGCCCGCCGAGCGGCTGCCGCTTCCATCCGCGCTGCACGCTCTGCCAGCCGATCGAGACGCAGGTCAAGCCGAAGCTGCGCGAGGTCAAGCCCGACCACTGGGTCGCCTACCATGCGGGAATGCCAATGCCGGAGGGTATTGCGCTGTAATTCAAGAACCAAGAACTAAGAACCAAGAACCTAACGAAAGGAATCACGGTTCTAGGTTCTGGGTTCTAGGTTCTAGGTTCTTCGTGAGGAAACCATGACACAAGCTGGCATGACGATTGAGCGGCGCGATCTCGGTGTGCAGGGCGAAACCGTGCTCGAAGTTCGCAACCTGACCAAGCACTTTCCGGTTGGAAGCCTGTTCAAGCCGAAGAAAGTTCACGCTCTGAATGATGTCTCGTTCTCGATCGCGCGTGGCAATGTGATCGCGCTGGTGGGCGAATCTGGGAGCGGCAAATCTACGACGGCGCGCTTACTTGCCCGGCTGATGCCGCCGACCAGGGGTGAGATCCTGTTCAAGGGCCGCGATGTGCTCAAGAGCGAGCCGCGCAAAGCCTCGCTGAGCTACCGCAACGACGTGCAGATGATCTTTCAAGATCCCTTCGGCTCGCTTAATCCGGTACATACCATCGGCTATCATATCGAGCGGCCGCTGCTGATCCATAAGCAGGTTCAAGGCAAGGCCATGCGCGAGCGGGTGCATGAGCTGCTGGCGACAGTGGGACTTACGCCGCCGGCCGAGGTTGCGCAGAAGTATCCGTACCAGCTCTCGGGCGGCCAGCGGCAGCGCGTCGCGATCGCCAGGGCGCTGGCTGTCGATCCCGAGATTATCCTGGCCGACGAGCCGATCTCGATGCTCGACGTGTCGATCCGCATGGGTGTGCTCAATCTGATGGAGCGCCTGAAGGAAGAGCGCGGCATCGGCTTTTTGTACATCACGCACGACATCGCCAGCGCGCGCTACATCGGCGACCGAACGATGGTGATGTACGCGGGCCATGTGGTCGAAGGCGCCGAGAGCAGCGAGCTGATGCATAATCCCGCGCATCCGTACACGCGGCTGCTGCTGGCGGCTGTGCCGAATCCGCAGGCCGGCCTCAGCGTGCGCACGATCCAGGCGCGCGGCGAGGTTCCTTCGCTGATCGATCCGCCGCCAGGCTGCCCGTTCGCGCCGCGCTGCCCTAAGGTGATGGATGTTTGCCGGCAGGTGATGCCGGGCCGCGAAGAGGTCGCCAAGGATCATTGGGTGCGCTGCCATCTCTACGGCCCCGGCGAGGCCAGGCCAGCGCCGAGCATGACGCCGGCCTAGCAGTGAGTCAGCCTATGTTGACGGTGCTGAACAGCGGATGAGGGTATCGGGCGCGCCGATGCCCTCATTGTTATGTCTGACTTTCGCCGGGATGGGCTTTTTCCTCAAAACTGCGCAGCTGCGGCAGCGGCTTGCCCGACTCCAGAAACGTCTTGAGCGAAGACAGAATCGGCGCCCAGCCTTCACGAAAGCCCACTGCCGTTTCCTCATCCGGCAGCTCGTCGTGCACCAGCGTCAGCTTGACCATGCCCGGATGCGGCTCCAGCGTGAAGCTGACCCGCGAGTGCGGCCCGGTGTCGCCCTCGTTGCGAAAGCTGTAGGCCAGCTGTCGCGGTGGATCGCAGACGAGCACCACGCCGCTATCGGTAACAACATCGCTGTCGCCGTCGAAGAACTGGACCGCCGAGCCCTGCTGCCAGTCGGACTCGATCCGTCGATCATACCAGTAGGATCTGGTGAACTCGCCGCTGGTCAGCGCGGCCCACAGGCGCTCCGGCGTCGTGGCGATGTACGAGACATACACGAATTCGGGATTGTTCATACGACTACTCCTTTTGATTGGCCTCCTGACCGGCTTCCAGATTGTGCTTGAGCTGGCTCAGCGCCGCAGCCCGCTGCTGCTCGTATTTACGCATCCAGCGATCGTAGATCTCCTGGATTGGCGCGGAGTTGAGATAGTGCAGCTTCTCGCGGCCACGCCGGATCGTGACGACCAGATTGGCTTCTTCCAAAAGCGCGAGATGCTGGGCTACTGCCTGGCGCGACATAGCGAGCTGAGCGCACAGCTCACGCAGAGTTTGGCCGTTCTGCTCATACAAGCGATCCAGCAGCTTTCTCCGTGTCGGATCAGCCAGTGCTTTGAAGATCTCATCCATGCTGCGCCTGCGATGCCTATCGGTTGCCTTCTAGCTGGGCGCGGGCCTTAGCCTCGCCCTCAAACTCCATCAGTAAGAAGCTGCTACAGGTGTGCTTCGTGAGTGTAAAGGTCGTTAGATTTCTGCCTTCGCCAAAAAAATAGACAGGTGGATCATCGCCCTCAGAGACGCGAAAGAAGGCCATCATATACCCTTGATGCATCCAAAAGACAAAAGCATCTTCGGGAAGCAGGTCAGAAACATTATTTTCTTCCAGCAGCTCAATACCCCATGCTTGCAGGTCGATCAGATTAGGGTACCAGCAGTGTGTTCCATCAAGGAGACCTCCGGCACCGAGACCCATGGTCAGGAGAAATTCGCGATACGCTTGCGGAATCTTGAGACCAAGCTGAGCTTCAAGCTGACGAATATCCGCTTCGCTACAGGGTATCAACTGCTCAGGAGCAATCTTCGACGCCGTGATCACTTCCACAACTCGATCCATATACATGGCTGTTCTTACTCCGTAGTGTGCTTACCAGGCTCATCAGTTTATCGTAGCAATCGGCATCGAATACGCAAGTACTTGCTTGCATGAGCTATTATATGCAAGTATTTGCTTGCATGTCAAGACCAACATGCAGCGTAAGCGTTACAGCGTTTGGCAGCAGTGACGCTGGATCGCACAGCAGCCCATGTTTTACGCTGCGCAGACAGCTGTAACAAGGAGGAATTTTGTGAAACCTGCATTCCACGGCGGCGCTTTTTACGAAGCTATCGGCGTCGATTTCGCCAACCTGGACAGCGCCGGCCAGGTGATCAACGCGGATGTGCTGGACGCCTGGTTCGATCCGTCGCCCCGAGTGATCGACGCGCTGCGACGGCACTTGCCGCTGATGCTGCGCACATCGCCGCCGGCCTACAGCGACGGATTGATCGCGGCGATCTCCGAGGTTCGCGGCGTGCCCGCAGCCAACATCGTCGCCGGCGGCGGCTCCTCGGATCTGATCTTCAGCCTGTTTCCGCAGATCGTCGGCAAAGACGAGCGCGTGCTGATCCTCGACCCAATGTATGGCGAGTACCAGCATATTCTGGAAAACGTGCTGGGCGCGCATGTGATCCGGCACCGGCTGCTGAAAGAGCAGCAGTTCTGCGTCGATAGCACCGCGCTGCTGGCCGATATTCGCCGCGCCCGGCCCAGACTCGTGGCGCTGGTCAATCCCAACAGTCCGACCGGCCGCTATCTCCCACGGGAGCAGCTGCGTGCGCTGCTTGAGCAGATTCCGCAGGATACGCCGGTTGTCGTCGACGAGACCTATATCGAATACATCGGCGCGCACGCTTCCATGGAGCGCGACGTGCTGCGCTTCCCCAACCTGGTGATCATCAAATCGATGTCCAAAGTCTATGCGCTCAGCGGTCTACGCGTGGGCTATCTGGTTGCTCAGCAGCGCACGATCGAAAAGCTGGCGCGCGTGATTCCGCCGTGGGCCGTGAGCTTCGCCGGGCAGCTGGCAGGCATCCAGGCGCTCGACGATGCGACCTACTACCAGCAAAAGTACCAGGCAACACACCAGCTGCGCGACGAATTGACACAGTCACTCAGCCGAATTCCCTGGCTGCACGTGTATCCATCGACGACCAACTTCGTGCTTGTCGAGCTGTTGGAGCAGCACATGAGCGCGCAGGAGATCGTTCAGCGACTGAAAGCCGAGCGGATCTACCTGCGCAACGCGGACTCGATGAGCGTACACTTCGGAGACAAGTTTCTCAGGATCGCCGTCAAAGCACGCGACCAGCAGCAGCGGATCGTGGCAGGACTCGCGGGCTGTGCAGATCGAGAGGCCGTGATCTGAGCCTGAGCCCAGGTTCGCTCTGCGCATGAGCCGGCCCGATCCGGCGACGTGGTATTAGGTATAATAGATACTTACGCGCGTACTCCACCATGATGATCTCGGCGGTCTCCATGCGCGGCACACGATCGCATCGGTGTCTCGGCGCCGGTGTGAGCCGGGATCATCGCAACCTGCCAGATATGTACGCAGCGCAGGACTTACACAGGCTGGAGAACGAGAGGACACAATGGAGATAGTAGCTGGGCCGGACGATACGCACACCAATGTTGCTTCTCAGCACGAGCAACCTCGACCAGTTACATCTTTCGGTGAGCTGCTAGACCTCCGCGCGCCGGACACAGCGCCCGGACTGATCGCCGGCGTGGATGGGCAGATCGTGCATCTCGGTCGCGGCGTCGGACGATTTTTGCACTTCGGCGAAGGCGCGCCGTCATCCAACCTGCTCACTCTCGTGCAGCCGCAGCTTCAGCCCGATCTTCAGGCAGCCTTCTGCTCGGCGCAGCAGCAGAGCCGAGCCCAGGTTCGGCGCGCTTCGGTCGTGATCGACGGCGCTGTCGAGCAGATCGACGTGAGCGTGCAGCCGATCACAGAGCCGGCCTGGGCGCGCGATCACTGGCTGGTGCTGTTTCAAGAGGTCAGCCACACCGGCCGGATCGCCGGAGCGCCAGCCGGCATCGAGGCTTTGAGCGAGCGCCAGCAGGCAGAAAGAACGCTGCGCCTTTCGGAAGAGCGCTACCGCATGCTTTTCGAGTCGATCGACGAAGGCTTTTGCGTGATCGAAATGATCTTCGCCGCCGACAACCAGCCGATCGACTACCGCTTCTTAGAGATCAATCCCGTTTTCGAGCAACAAACCGGCCTCGTGGATGCACTGGGCAAAACCATGCGCCAGCTGATCCCGCAGCATGAGCAGCATTGGTTCGACATCTACGGCAACGTCGCGCTCACCGGCGAGCCGATTCGCTTCGAGAGTTCTTCGAAAGAGCTGGGTCGCTGGTTTGATCTGTATGCATTTCGCGTCGGCGAGCCCGCGAGTCGCCGCGTCGCTGTGCTGTTCACCGATATTACCGAGCGCAAGCGGCGAGACATGAGCACGGCTTTTCTGGCCGACATTCAAGAAGAGTTCGCGCGCTGGTCAAGCGCCGACGAGATTATGCGCACGGTCGGACAGAAGATCGCGGCCTACTTCGGCTTTTCGCTACTCACCTTTACCGAGGTCAACCCGGCGGCGAATGAGGTGCTGGTGATCCACGGCCAGCACGAGGCCGACGTCACGAGCCCGGCCGGCCTGCTGCACCTGGGCGATTTTCTGGGCCAGCAGTATATCGAGCAGCTCAAAACCGGACGTACCATCGCCATCGACGATGTGACGACCGACCCCCACATCACATCCAGCGGCGCAGCATTTCTCGATTTCCAGATCTGCTCGCTGATCCTTACGCCGTATTTGAGCGACGGGCGCTTGAAATTCATTCTGGGCGGACATCTGCGCCAGCCCTGCCGCTGGCGTGAGGATGATCTTGAGCTGATGAACGAGCTGGCGGCGCGCGTCTGGCTACGGCTCGAACGTGCCCACGCCGAGGCCGCGCTGCGCCGGTCGGAGGAGCGCTACCGCACGCTCTTCGAGTCGATCGACGAAGGCTTCTGCATCCTCGAAATGATCTTCGACGCCGACAACAAACCGATCGACTATCGCTTTTTGGAGATGAACCCGGCTTTTGAGCGGCACACCGGGCTGGTCGATGCGATCGGCAGAACCGCGCGCGAGCTGGTGCCAAATCTCGAAGCGTTCTGGTTCGAAACCTACGGCAACGTTGCGCTGACAGGCAAAAGTATTCGCTTCGAGAATCGCGCGGAGGAGATGCACCGCTGGTTCGACGTGTACGCGTCTCGTGTGGGCGACGCGACCAGCCGCAAAGTCGCGCTGGTCTTCAACGACATCACGAAGCGCAAGCAGGCGGAGGTTGTGCTGCGCGAGGGCCAGGCGCGCCAGGCATTTCTGCTTGCGCTCGGCGATCGAATGCGCGACCTCACGAGCGCCGAGGCGATCACGGCGGCGGCGACCGAGCTGCTGGGCCAGCATCTAGGCGTTGGTCGCGTTGTGTACAGCGAGATCGAGCCGAGCGGCGAGTATGCGACAGTTCAGTCGAGCTGGACCAACGGCAAGCTCCAGCCGATGCTGGGCCGCTATCGCCTGGACGACTTTGGAGTCGTCGGGGGCTACCGTGAGGGGCGAACCCGGCGCGTCGACGACGTACGCTCGGATCTCCTGGATCAGCACAGCGCCGCAGCCTACGAGGCGCTCGGCACATACGCCGTGATCGGAGTGCCGCTGTTCGAGAGCGGCCGAATGTCCGCGATCCTGGCGGCTCACGGCGATGCGCCACGCCGCTGGACCGACGCCGAAGTCGAGCTGGTTCACGACGTCGGACAGCGCATCTGGTCGGAGACAAAGCGGGCGCTGGCCGAGGCCCGGCTGCGCGCAAGCGAGGACATGCTGCGGGCGATCTACGACGGCACCTACGAGTACATCGGGCTGCTGGCGCCGGATGGGACGCTGCTCGATGCCAACCGCGCCTCGCTTGAGTTTGCTAACAACAGGCGCGAAGATGTCGTCGGGCAGCTGTTCTGGGAGACGCCCTGGTTCACACCTACGCCGGGAGCGCCGGACAAGCTGCGCCGGCTCGTGGCACGGGCTGCGGCGGGCGAGTTCATCCGCTTCGAGGCCACGCTGAATCGGCCTAACGGCCAGCTCATGACCTTTGACATCTCGCTCCACCCGATTCGCGATGAGCATGGTCAGGTCATTCTGATCGTGCCCGAGGGACGCGACATCACCGAGCGCAAGCAGATCGAGCAGGCGCTTCAGGCCAGCGAGCAGCAGAGCCGCGACATTCTGGAGAGCATTACCGACGCCTTCTTCGCCGTCGATCGCGACTGGCGCTTTACGTATCTCAATCAGCAGGCCGAGCGACTGCTGGATCGCAAGCCCGGCGAGCTGCTCAGCCAGAACATGTGGGAGGCGTACCCGGACCTGGTGGGCAGCGAGTTCGAGCAAACCTATCGCCGCGCCGCCGAAGAGCGCATCGCCTCATCGGTGACCGCGTTCTACCCCGACCACAAGCGCTGGTACGAGGTCCACGCCTACCCAGCCAGCAGCGGCATCACGGTGTATTTCCGCAACGTCACTCAGCGCATCAAGGCCGAGGCAGCACTGCGCGAGTCCGAAGAGCGTCTGCGCCGCGCGATCGCGATCGAGACTGTCGGCGTGATCTTCTTCAAGCCTGACGGCCCGATCACCGCTGCTAACGACGCGTTTCTGCGTATGAGCGGCTACACGCAAGCAGATGTGGATCACGGGCTGGTGCGCTGGGACACGCAGACGCCGCCGGAGTGGATGCCGCACTCGATCCACGCCATCGATGAATTCCTCACGCAAGGGCGCACGACGCCATACGAAAAGGAATATATCCGTAAGGATGGATCGCGCTGGTGGGGTTTGTTCGCCGCCACACGCATCAACGAAGAAGAAGGCGTAGAGTTCGTCGTCGATATTACCGAGAATAAGCGCGTAGAGGCGGAGCGTGAGCGCTTGTTTCACGCGGAGGAGCAGGCGCGGCGCGAGGCTGAGGCAGCGCTTCAGACGCGCGATCAGTTCCTCTCGATCGCCTCGCATGAGCTGCGCACACCGCTGACCTCGCTCATGGGCTATGCTCATCTGCTGAGCACGGCGGTGACGCGCGGCAAGGGCGATCTGGTGAGGATGGCGAGTCGGATCACGTCTCAGGCGCAGCGGCTCAACGCGCTGATCGAGCAGCTACTCGATATATCGCGGCTCCAGCGTGGCCAGTTTGCGATCGAGCGCCGGCCGATCGATCTGGCTGAGGTTGTCGCGCATGTTGTCGACGAGTTTCGTGCCACGCTGCCGCCCGATACGCTCCATCCGATCGCGATCCATCGCCCGGACGTGCCTGTGATGATCACGGGTGATGCCAATCGCCTGGAGCAGGTGATCCAGAATTTGCTGAGCAACGCGGTGAAGTACAGCCCGGCCGGCGGCGCGGTGCAGGTGCGCATCTCGTACACGGCGACAACAGCCGAGCTAGCGATCGAGGATCAAGGCATCGGCATTCCAGAGGAGGCGCGCGCTCACCTGTTCGAGCCGTTTTATCGCGCAAACAACGTGGGCGAGCAGGTGAGCGGCTTCGGCATCGGGCTGCATATCGTGCGGGAGATTGTGCAGCGGCACGACGGGCAGATCGAGGTGGTGAGCACACTCGGCACCGGTAGCTGCTTCCGAGTTGTGCTGCCGCTCTCGTCCAACGACGGCTCAGGGGCAATGCGTGACTTGTAGCGGCGTGCTGCGCAATACGCCCCTACCGAGTCAATCAATGCTCCTTGCTCTAGATCCGGCACGCGACGAAGATCATGACCCGGCTGCTACCGGTGAGCGGGCCGCGCTGCCAGTCGCCGTAGACCTGCTCGACGCGAAAGCCGGCAGCGATCAAAGAGTCGTTTAGCTCGGCCAGAGTGCGGAAGCGCAGCGTGCTGGGCACGACCAGCACTTCGCCGGTCGCGTGGAAGATGTTGTGGCCGTCGAAGCGAACCAGGCCATCGCCGACGCTAACCAGCTCCAGCCAGCTCTCCATCGGCCCGAATGGCGAGTCGGTCTGCTCGTAGGTCGCCTCTCGGTTCCAGCGCTCCCAGCCGCGATCGTCGGGATTGCGGCTTTCGAAGGCCAGGTAGCCGCCCGGACGGAGCGCGGCGTGAATATCGCGCAACGTGGCAGCCCACACAGCGTCGTCGAGGAATACCTGAGCTACATTGCCGGTCATGATCAGCAGATCGGCCTCGGGTGTGCCCAGCGCCCGCGAGTCGCCTTCGATCCAGCGCACACGATCGGCGTCGGGCTGTCGACGGGCGAAGGCCAGCATCGCAGCCGAAGGATCGACGCCGATCACAGTGCGATCGTCGGTCGCCAACTCGCGGGTCAGCAGCCCGGTGCCACAGCCGAGATCCAGGATCGTGCGCGCGTGGAGTTCTGCCGCGAGACCGGCGTAGAAGTCGGTGTCGGCACCGCGCGTATTCTCGATGTCGTACAGCTCCACCAGACGCGGGTCCACGTACTGTAGCTCAAGCTCGGTCATGAGTGTCCTTTTGAGTACTCGGGAGCGGATAAGCAATAGGTGTATTCGTCGCTGCTGCCGCCCTTGAAGAAATCCGCATTGGCTTGATAGCCGATCCGGGTAAATCCCAGCCGCTCCAGCAGGCGTATCGAGGCCGTGTTGCGCGTATCGACCTCGGCTTTGACGCAGGTCACGCCGTAATCGTCGAAGAGCAGCCGGATGATGCGCGTACAGGCTTCGGTAGCATAGCCATGGCCCCAGAACGTCGAGCCGATCAGATAGGCCAGATAGGCGGTTTGGTCTTCAAAGACCGTCGCCTCAACCTGCCCGATATACTCGGAGGTTGACGCAATCTGAATCGCCCAGTTGAGCCAGGCTTGATCGCCTGCGGGAGAGAGGCGCCGCGCGAGCTGCTCGTAGCGCTGCGTCAAGAGCGATAGCGCAGCGGGCGGCTCCTGAGGAATATAGCGGTAGATCTGCGTATCCTGGAGCAGCGAAAAAAGCCTGGGTGCATGATCCGGCTGGAGCGGCTCCAGGCGCAGGCGATCGGTTTCCAGCGCCTGTTCGGGATCGATCAAGCGCATACACAATCCTTCTCACCTTCAGCCGGTTGATCCTTGAGCAATCGTAACCCCGATCCCACCCTCACTCCAAGCAACAAAGCGCACGCGGTAGTAACTGTAACAGTACGCTGTACGGCAGTAACAGTACTGAGCATACGTTGTAACTGTGCGGGATTTGAACCCGCTGAGCCTGGCTCCACAGGCTCACCACTCCACGCTTAACCTCGTGGTAGGCTTGTGCTCGCCTCTGCTGCTTGTAGCTACCAACGATTGCTACTCGACAATATCCGTTCGCCAGTTGGCCTCCTGGATCTGAGCATCCAGCTCACGGAAGGCTCTGGCAAACTCATCGGCCTGGTGCTGAATCTCGGCCACATTCACGGTGCTTTGGAATTTGACCTCGGATCTGCTATAGCGATCTTGCTTGATCGTCGCCTCCTGCGCCAGCTCGCGGTAGACGCCGTGCTGGATTTTGAGCACATCGCGCCGCGCCAGCGCATCGGCGAGAGTTTGTCCCTCGGTGAGCGGAGTCTGAGCGTTGGTCTGATTGATACGCTGGATCAAGCTGACCAGATCGTCCGCCAGGCGACTAAGCTCGCTCAGCAGCGCCTGCGGATCTTCGGAGGGTGTATCGCCCTCCTGCACTTTGGCATTGTTCAGGATACGCTGCTTGAGCTGTTCAACACGTTTCTGGTAATCTGCCCGCAAAATGAGCGCCTGAGCTAAACGCATGGTAAACCTCGAACGAATGAGCACATGTCCGCGATTATACCATGCATGGCCTGTGGAGCTACGGCGCGACCCACACGACGAAGCTTAGCGTCTGGTCTGCGTACGTGCCCCTGATCTCCCAGCAGCCCAGAGATGGAAAATCGACGCCGACCAGCATCGCCGACTTGATGTCGTCGGCGTAGGCGTTGGTTGCCCGCGAAACGTTCAGCTCCGGCGCGGGCGCATCCAGGCGACGGCCGGTCATCGTCAGCGCCGGCTGCGGCTCCTCGGTCCACACGTAACCCTCGCGCCACCACAATACTTTCTGCGTATAGCCCTCTGGATTATGCGGAAGACCGTCCCACACGCCGTTCTTCGGAATCGTCGTCCACAGCTGCTCCGTGCCGTACCACGCGTACTGTGGAACGGGCGGGGTGGA
>DASWTQ010000448.1:0-17915 GCA_036402055.1 Herpetosiphonaceae bacterium | reverse complement strand
GCTCAGGCCAGGCTGTTCGCCATGACACGCCGGTTGACAGCCAGGGAGATCCTGAATACGATCATGCGCATACCTGCATAGCGGCAAGGAGAACCCGATGACCCAATCTGTAGAAACCGGCTCGATCGATTGGCAGGCAGCCGGCGAGGAAGTGCTCGAACATTTTCGCGCGCTGCTGCGCCTGGATACGCGCAATCCGCCAGGCAACGAGATTCGCGCCGCTGAATATATTCGCGATGTGCTGGAGCGCGAGGGCATTGCCTACGAGATCGTCGGCCCCAGCCCGGATCGTGCGACGATCGTTGCGCGGCTCAAGGGCGACGGCTCCGAGCAGCCGCTGCTGCTGATGTCGCATACCGACGTGGTGGCAGTGGAGCCCGACAAATGGACGCACGATCCGTTCGCCGCCGAGATCGCCGATGGCTTCGTCTACGCTCGCGGTGCTCTCGACATGAAGCATATGGTCACGATGGAGCTGATGACGCTGCTGCTGCTCAAGCGGTCGGGCGTGAAGCTCAAGCGCGATGTGATCTACATGGCCGCTGCGGATGAGGAAGTCGGCGGTCACCAGGGCGCGGGCTGGGTCGTCCACAACCGGCCGGATCTGATCCAGGCCGAGTACGCGCTCAACGAGGGCGGCGGCCAGGGCGTGGAAATCAACGACCGGCGCTACTACACGGTGCAGACCGCCGAGAAAGGCACCGCGCGCTTCAGGCTGCGCGTGCGCGGCACGCCCGGCCACGGCTCGGTTCCGCACGACGACAACGCGGTTGTGAAGCTGGCCGAGGCGCTGATCAAGCTGAGGGATCAGCCGCTGCCGGTGCATTTCACGGCCTCGCTGCGTGGATTTATCGAGGGCGTGGCCAGCGCACAGCCGACGGAGGTTGCCGAGGCGCTGCGGGCGGTGGTCGCCGACGAGGCCACGTGCGATGCGGCGATCGATGCGCTGCCCTTCGATCTGCCGTTCAAGCTGCGCCTCAAAGCCATGAGCCGCAATTCGATCTCGCCGACGATGCTCAGCGCCGGGTCGCAGATCAATGTGATTCCGTCAGTCGCCGACGCCTCGCTGGACGGCCGCATCTTGCCGGGCATGACTCACGCAAGGTTCGAGCAGGAGATTCGCGCGGTGGTCGGCGATGAGGTCGAGATCGAGTTTCTCGATCCGCAGCAGGCGTTGGAGGCCGATCCGCAGTCGCCGCTCTTCGACGTGATCGCCGAGGTGCTCAAAGCGCACGACGCCGACGCCACGCCGATTCCGACGCTGCTGACAGGCGCGACCGACGCCAAGCATGTGGCGCAGACCGGCACGAAAGTGTATGGTTTCGCGCCCGGTCTGTACGATGGCCCAAGCGAGTGGAATCGCATCCACGGCCACGACGAGCGCATCAGCGTGCGATCGCTTCAGTGGGGTACGCGCGTGCTCTACGAGGTAGTCGAGCGCTTCGCCGCAGTATAACCAGGGTCGCGAATCGACGAGGGACTCGCTTATCGGCGAGTCCCTCGTTTGTTTGTGAACGTTTATGGTGAAACTGCATTTATGGTAGTAACGAGGCGTACACAAGCATCACTCTCTGCTTGCGCCACACGCCGATCTCGTCCTTCCTCTTGCGCGTTTGGTGCCTGGTTTGCCTGTGTACAGTCGTAGGCTTGCCGATCTGAGATCCTCGGACTGTGCTCAGAGCAGCGTCAGCAGCGTGCCACTCCCAATCGAAACCACCCAATTCGTCGCACGCGGCAACAAGACCGCCAACATGCGATCAAAACCATCCCATTCGACTCAGCGCTAGCATGTGCGATGGACAGCACTATGCCAGGAACCTGGCGGGAACTCCCATGACATCTGGAGCGCCGCGCGATGATCGAGCCGCTTGCAGCCTGCCGGTTTCGGTAGGTCGAGGTCGGCAACGGTCTGGATTAGTTGTTCATGGTGGCTTAACCCGTTTGGAGATTGTTACATAAGGAGGGCTAGATGCAACTACTACCCCCGAGTGGCTGGTCAGTGTACGGACACCAGCAGGAAGCCTACGCAAGCGCAGATGGCGCGGTGTACTGGAGCGGCTTCTTTTTCCTGGCCAACGTGCCGAAGGATCGAAGCCAGTTCGGCTGGTACATCGTCCGGCAGGCCGCGCAGAGCGCATTCATTAGTCGGGTCGGGGCTGAAAGCGGGCAGCTGACATATCAGCCAGGGCGCGGCCTGTTCATGGCCTACGCCCAGTTTGACGGCCAGCGAAAGTACGAGCCAGTGGCTGGCTTTGTAGACGGAGGCTCTGGGAGTGGTCCGGCCCCGACGCCTGGGCCGAGCGGTGTTGATCCAGAGGCGCGCAATATGGCACAGGATGCGCTGACACAGGCAAGAGCCGCCCATGAGCGAGCCGACCTGGGCGTTCGCTGGTCGCAGGATAACGAGCGTCGCACCGAGGCTGTTGCAGCGGCGGTCAAAGGCAAGGTGAGCCGCCAGGAAGCTGAGGAGATCGCCTGGACCAAGGCGGGCGACCGAATCTTCCAGGAGATTGCAGCGGCGGTCAAAGACAAGGTGAGCCGCCAGGAGGCTGAGGAGATCGCCTGGATCAAGGCAGGGGACCGGATTACTGATTGGTGGAACAAGATGGTCCGCTACGAGACGCCCCAGCTGTTCAACACGCTCTGGAACCGAACTCGCAGGATTTTGATTACGGCCAAGGTTCCTGGTGCGGACCAATTGCCGGTGAATAAGGACGAAACTCTGTTGATGTAAGCGTGTGATCCGCTAAAACATAGCACTGCTTGAAACGTGATCTTTCGATTGGTCTCTACTCAATATCGCAGAGCTTAAAAACAGACGGCGCGGGATTCGTGAAGCAGCGAATCCCGCGCCGGTTTATTTTTCAAGGTTCGTGCCTTCCGCAAATCCAGGCAGAGTTTCCACAGCGCTACACCACTCCGGCCAGCTTGAGCAGATCGACCATTGTGAAGTCGCGGCCCTGGTCCGCAGCTTTCACCGTCGGCAGGAACGGCTTCCAGCGCGGCTCCTGCGTCAGATACGACTTCGAGTCGCCCTGGATCAGCCCCACGAACACCTCCGCGACAATCCGCGCGCCGACCGGGCCGAGCTGCTCACCGTTTTCGGCGACGCTCGCCTCGCGCAGGATGTAGTACCACAGCGGTGTGTTGCTATGCAGGCGATGGGGCCGTAGCTCGTTGAAGTCGCCCTCGGTGAGCGGCGTGATGCCCTTGACCTTATCGGCCATTGAGCGAGCTACGCGCTGGCCCGAAGGCAGCGAGAACGTCAGGTGCCGCAGCAGGTTGCGCTGCGCCAGCGACGACGGATTCGTGGCCGGGCGCGGATGCGGCACGATGCTATGCGGCAGCGCAAAGAGCGGCGAAGACAGGATCGTGTCGATCTTCTTGTTGGGTCGCACGTTGCCGTCGCCGAAGTTGAAGAACGTGCGCCAGTCGATGAAGCGCCACGGTCGCCGCACGCCACCCGACAGATCGTCTTTTTCGGGCGTTTCGTGGTTGGCGACGCCGTTGAAGATAAACTGAAAGAGCTGACCACCGCCGGTCGCGCCCGTGAAGTTGGCGCGGTACGATGGCCGGATCTGGCTGTGACCGAAGCGGTAGGTCGCCACCGAGAACTCGACCGGCACGAACGGCTCGTGTCGCCACTTGTAAAACTTGCGCTTGTCCAGCACATCATCGACCACCGACTCGCCGCAGGTCAGGCTCAGGAACTCGTGAATGATCAGCCACTGGTAGTGCCAGCGCACGGCGCGCTGCGCCTCGGCGAAGATCTCATCCGGTCGGCTGCCGGCCAGACCACACTCTTTCTCAACATAATCGACGACGGCGTTGTGGAAGCGCAGGAATGCCAGATGCAGCTGCGAGACAATCAGGTTTTCGTCGTTGCGCGGGTCGCCGATCAGCGCTGTGCCCTGGCTGTTGCGCGGCAGATCGTAGCGCACAGGCGTGCCGGAGCCCGTGATCGGCTCGACCAGAAACTTGATGCCGCGACCAGTCTCGCTCTGATCGTAGAGGTGCGGGCTGCCCATCGGCCCCGAGCCGTACAGATTGTCCAGCGCCAGCGTCGGCGTGCGGAAGTTGGCGATGTGTTCGGGATCAACCTGACGTTCCAGGCTTGAGGTCGGATCGAAGGTGATGTCGTGATC
Source organism: Herpetosiphonaceae bacterium (assembly GCA_036402055.1). Classification (GTDB taxonomy): domain Bacteria; phylum Chloroflexota; class Chloroflexia; order Chloroflexales; family Kallotenuaceae; genus LB3-1. The sequence goes on along the minus strand of DASWTQ010000448.1, from coordinate 13,770 downwards.
GATGAACTGGCCTAAAAAGGTCATCCCGGCGGTCATCTTGGCGTTGTTCGGGTTATGCTCCGACAAGGCTGCATCGGTGATCAGCGCGACCGGATCGGAGAGCTTATCTTTGGCATCCATCAGGCCACCGGTCTTGCCGATCTCGATCAGCGCAGCCCGCACCTGCTGCGTATCGGCCGCGAACGGCGGTAGCTCGCCGAACATCCGGCCGAAGCGTCCGCTGTCGAAATAGTTGGATCGCGGAGGAACTACATCCTCCGGGTAGATGCCGTGCCTGCGGGTCATGCTCGCCTCCTTGCAGAATCGCTGTCCAGTATTCTGTAGCGATGAAGGAAGAAGGCCATCGCTCTGGCCCGATCTTGCAGTTGGGCGCGCTGAGCCAACCGCAACCGGCGTGATTGAGTCATCTCGGCGTGATTATTGCTGCGCGAGTGGTTAGGAGGGCTGCTGCATGAAAACGATCAAACAGCTGTTGCAAACCAAAGGAAACGCTGTCTGGACGATCACGCCGGATGCCTCGGTCTTTGACGCGATCAAGCTGATGTCCGACAAAGGCGTGGGCGCGCTGCCGGTCGTGGATGGAGAAAAGCTAGTCGGGATTATTTCGGAGCGCGATTATGCGCGCAAGGTGATTTTGCAAGGCCGCTCGTCCCGTGACACCCAGATTCGCGAGATCATGACGTCCAAGGTCTACTATATTCGCACGGAGCAATCGATCGAGGACGGCATGGCGCTGATGACCGACAAGCGCATCCGCCATCTGCCGGTCTTTGAAAACGACCGCATGATCGGCATCGTCTCGATCGGCGACCTGGTGCGCGAGATCATCTCGCAGCAAGAGTTTATGATCGGCCAGCTCGAAAATTATATTACCGGCGGCTGAGCATCCGCTGCTGGGCACGATCAAGTGCATTTAGGAGCCGCTCTGCATTTTTTGGTGAGCGTAGGTGAGCGTAATAGATACACGCTTTCCAGTAAACTTGACAGCTCAGCAGCCGAAATCAATGCCACATCTTCGGCGCTCCGCCGATGAATAATGATCACTTCACCATGAGCCACGGCTTCGTTACATAAAGCTGCCAGGTGATCACGGGCATAAGTGTATGTCGTTTCAATAGCCATGCTGGGAGTCCTCAAGCTATTCTGAAATGTGCGTAGTACACGACTTTATGTTGCAGTAATCCGCGATTTTCTCGCTAATCCAGGTTGCGGATCGCTGGGTGGAGCAGGCCCAGCGCCGCCAGCAACATGGTCAGCGTCCCGCCGATCATGAACACCGCCGACGCGCCCAACGCATCCGTCGCCCAGCCCGCCACCGCATAGCCGACCGGCAGCAGCAGAAACGAGCCCATATAATCGATGCTCGACACGCGGCCAAGCATGTCGCGCGGCACAAGCTGTTGCAAGGTGTTAGTCCAGATCAGGCCAAAGGCGCCAGTGGTTATGCCGACAATCAACGACGCGATCGCAATGCCGACAACACCGATCGGCAGGCCAATCGTCAGCGTGAGCAGCCCGCTGACCAGCCAGGCTCCATAGCCGGTCAGTCCACGCCGCCGGATCACCTGCTGCCGGCCCAGCCAGATCGCGCCCAGGACCACGCCCAGCGAGAGCATCGATCGCGCCAGACCACACGCGTCGATCTCGGCGTTCAAGCTTTCTTTGATCAGGAACGGCAGCGCGATCATAAAGGGAGCGCTTGAGGTGATGTTGCCGAGCGCAAAGAGGGAGATTGTCATCCAGAGCCAGGGCGAGCCCATCACCGTCGCCAGACCTTCGCGCACCTCGCTCAGCATATTGGTCGCCGGGCCGGGATTGGCGGGCGCCTGAGTGAGGCTGAGCAGCGGCATCAGACACAGCGCCGAAAGAAAAAACGACAGACCGTTGATCGCGAAGACGCCGGCTGTGCCGACCAGGGCTACCAGCGTTGCGCCCAGCAGCGGCCCGACAACACCCATCGTGCGATGGCTGATCATGGCCAGCGAGTTAGCGCTGGGTAGTACCTCCGCCGGCGTGATCTCGGGCACCAGCGCCGTAAATGCCGGCTGAAAAAACGCATCGACGGTGCCGAAAAGCAGGCTGGCGACGTAGATATGCCAGATCTCAAGCGCTCCCTGCTGCGCCAGCACTGCGACGAACAGCACCACAACACCGCGCGTAATATCAGAGATCAGCATAATCGGCACGCGTGGCCAGCGATCGACGGCGACTCCGCCAATCAGCACAAACAGCAGCATCGGCAAGACCGAGCAAAACAGGATCGCGCTCGTCTCCAGCGCCGAATTCGTCTGGTTCATGGCCCACCAGACCAGCGCGAAGCGGTACATGCTGTCGCCGAGCTGGGAGATCGTTTGTCCACTCCACAGAAAGGCAAATGCGCGGTTCGAGAGCGAACGGAGGAGGGTCATAGCTGCTCCTTTGGGGGTACAAGCCAAACCTAAAGACTGAGCGTGCGCGGCTCTTGATCGACCGGCTAAACCTTGTTGGCTGGTTCAAGGATACATACTACAGGGGGTGTCAGATTAAATCCAGCGCCGCCGTGAATATCGACCCGAGCAGCGAGCCTGATGATCTTCAGTACGGTTTGGGCATTTAACATAATGCGATGTGCGTTTCGCGCTCTTCTGCTAAAGAAAGGACGCTACCATGCAACGCCGTCATATAATTCTGCTCGTCGTTGGTATTGGCCTCGCTCTGCTGATAGCCAAACCTTTGTGGTACAGATACGGTGTGGACTGGGCTGCGCTCTACGAGCAAAAGCTGGGTCAGCCCATCAAGCAGATCAACGAAGCGCCGCTCGTCGCCAAACTTGAGGCGGAGAGTTGGGGGCCGGCCAGGATTACCGACGCCCATCTCGAAGATGGTTCGATGCTGCTGCTCGGTCTGCCGAGCGGTCGCTTCTTCTCGTCGGAAGACGTTGTTGATCAAACAGTGGTGCTACGTCTGGATGATGCCAAGGAGCGCTGTCAAGAGGCGCTAGGGAAAGAGATGAATGTTTGGCAGTGGGAAAGCTCAATAGATGAGGCGACGAATAGGTTTGTACTCTGGTCCGCATCATTCGTCGGCGTGCCGAGTAGAACGGCAATCGACCCATCCAAAGAACCCCATTGTGAGCTTGTGTTCTACGACGAATGGCAGCTTGAGATTGTTCATCGTATCGGCGTGATTGGAGCGGCGCCCTGAGTGTGCGGCTTAAACCAGCGGGACGACTCGCGTTGAGTCGTCCCGTGAGTATTGGCGCTGGTGTTACGCCAGCACGCTGACAAACTTCTCGATGCGGTCCAGCGCGATCTCGATATTGTCCATCGAGGTCGCGTAGCAGGCGCGCACAAAGCCCTTGCCGCTGGGACCGAACGCTTCGCCGGGAATCACCGCGACATGCTGCTCAGTCAGCAGCCGCTCGGCGAACTCCGCGCTCGAAATGCCGAGCTGATCCACGCGTGGAAACGCGTAGAACGCGCCCTGCGGCTCGAAGGTCGGCAGGCCCATGCGGTTAAAGGCGCTCACGATCACCTGTCGCCGCCGATCGTACTCGGCGATCATACGCTGCACCTCCTGCTCCGACTGCGGTAGCTCCAGCGCTGCCAGCGCGGCGTGCTGGCTCATCGTCGGCGCCGACATGATCGCGTACTGGTGGATCTTGCGGATCGCGGCCGTGATCTCCGCCGGAGCGGCGACATAGCCCAGTCGCCAGCCGGTCATCGCGTAGGCTTTGCTGAAGCCGCCGAGCAGAATCGTGCGCTCGTGCATGCCGGGCAGCGCCGCAAAGCAGGTATGCTCCACGCCATACACCAGCCGATCATAGATCTCGTCGGAGAAGACCAGCAGGTTGTGCCGCTGCGCGACCTCGGCCACCTCTTGCAGGCGTTCGCGGCTCATGACCGCGCCGGTCGGGTTGTTGGGATAGCCGATCAGGATTCCTTTGGTGCGCGGTGTGACCGCCGCCTCGATCGTCGCGCCCGTCACCTGAAACGCATCTTCGACACGCGTCGGCACATAGACCGGCACGCCGCCGGCAAGCGTGACGCTCGGCCCGTAAGCTACAAAGCTCGGCTCGGGGATGATCACCTCGTCGCCGGGATCGATCAGCGCCAGCATCGCGTTCTGCATGCCTTCGCTCACGCCGACGGTGATCAGCAGCTCCTCATCGGCAGCGTAGTCGACGTTGTAAAGCTTTTTGAGATGCGCCGCCAGCGCCGCACGCAGCTCGATCAGGCCGGAGTTCGAGGTGTAGGCGGTGTAGCCATCCTGGATCGAGCGAATTCCAGCCTCGCGAATCATATCGGGCGTGACAAAATCCGGCTCGCCGATGCCCAACGAGATCACGTCTTTCATGGTTGCGGCAATATCGAAAAAGCGACGGATGCCGGACGGTGGTATTGCTTGAACACGCTGAGAAAGCAGCGCCATGTAGATAACTCCTTTTGGTTAGTGCGTTTGCCAGGTTCTATTATGCGCAGCACCGTCGCTGATCGACAAGTGACAACTTTGTCTCCCGCGCTAGCTGATCTCACCAGTGACCGGGCGACCGGCGACGGCTAGCTCTACCTGAAGCTGCTGAAGTGTTTCCAGCAGCGCATGACGCTGATCCGTAAAAGCATGCAGCGCTTGCTCCGTCGCGGTGTACTGCTGCTCGGCCTGCTGCAAAAGCTCCTGCACCTGCTCAGCTCCCTGCACCGTGGCCGCGTTGGTCCGTGCTTCTCCAAGGAGCGCTTCGATCTCGCCCATCAGCTGCACGCGATCTTCGGTAAATCCTGCGTTGCTCATAGTTATGACGATCCTTTCTGGTATCTTGCACTGCAAGTATAATCCACTTTATGAGCGCGCACGTTTTAGCTTACACTATCAAGTTACAGACCAGCTTCACCTGGAAGCGCGGTCGCGCCGGGCGGGTGCGTCGTGCTCTGAAAGGACGTTCATGCGTCGCCGTATCTTGTTGATCCTGGCCTTCCTCGTCGTGCTGATCGTGGTCTTTGTGAGCACCACCGACAGCCCGCGTATCTGGCCGTACCGTCACGCCGCGCAATATCTGCTGCTCGATCGGCTGGGCCTGGTGCGACCACCGGACTCCAAGCAGCGCGGCACAGTGCAGGGTGTAGTGCGCTCCTCGCTTGGCCAGCCGATCGCCGGGGCGCGCGTGCTGCTGCCGGCTGTCGACGGCACGGCCTTTAGCGCCGAGAGCGACGCGCAGGGCCGCTATATGCTGCCCGATGTCCCGGCCGGAAGCTACCTTCCGGTCGCAGGAGCGCCAGGCTTCGCCGATACGACGATGCGTACGCTGCTCGGGATTGGCGTTGCGGCCGGGCAAACCACGCCGCTCGACATTACGCTCAGCCCACGCCTGCCGTCGCGGGTTTCGGCGCCTACCGATGTGCGGCTGAGCGAGCCCGAGACCTGGCAGATCGAGAAGCCGTTGCCGGGCAGCGCGATCCGGCGACAGATCTCGTTCCAGGCCGATGGTCGCTCCAACCAGCTAACGTTTTTGTACACGCCCAACGACGGCGCGACCACGCCGCTGCCCACGCTGCTGGCGGTCTATCCCGGCTCGGCCGATACCTGGGAAAGCGTTTCGCTGCCGCTGGCGCAGGCCGGCTACGCGGTGATCGCGGTCGGGCCGGCGTATGCGCTGGATCTGGAGGCCGACATCGACGATCTCCAGCGCGTGGTGAATCTTGCTCGCTCAGGTGCACTGCCTCGCGCCGACGGATCGCGGATCGGAGTGCTGGCCGGCTCGTATAGCGGGCTGCATGTGCTGCGGCTGGCGGTGCGCGCTCCCGACGCGCTGGACTCGGCGCTGCTGCTGGGACCGCCCACCGATCTTTTTGAGCTGCGGCGGCTCTTTGAAGAGGGCTCGTTCTTCCCGCCGTTTGGCCTCGACCAGGCGCTGATCGCGCTGGGGCTGCCGGATCGCACGCCCGAGCGCTACTGGCGCTACTCGGCGCGCTACCACGCCCGCGACCTGAATCTTCCGCTGATGCTGATCCACTCCAAGGAAGATGAGGTCGTGCCGTTTACGCAGTCGCAGCTGCTGGCCGACGAGCTACAGCGGCTGGGCAAGCCGCACGAGCTGCATATTCTGGAAGGCATGGGCCACTATCTGCTGGCCACAGAGCGCACGCCCGCGATCGACGATCTGTTCAACACCACGCTCGATTTCTTCGATCGAACGCTGCGCCGGCCGAGCGAAACAGATCGCTAGCAGCGGTTTTATAATACACATCGGCCAATCGGTTCTTCCAAGCATCAAGGAGGTTAGCGTATGCCCCGAATCGAACCGCCGCGCGCCGAAGAGATCGCGCCCGAGGCGCTCCCAACCTGGGAATCGTTTTATGGGAAGCGCGGCAGCGTGCCCAACATGTTTCGCACGCTCTCGCTGCGGCCCGAGATGGCCCGCGCCACAGCCGACTGCATGAACGCGCTGCTCGGCACCGGCACCGTCGATCTGCGGCTCAAAGAGATGGTCGCGGTGCGTGTCAGCCAGCTCAACGCGTGCAGCTATTGACTGGCCTCGCATTCCGCGCTGCTGCGGAACCTGGGCGTGTCCCAGGATACGATCGACCAGATGGACGACGCCTCGGCGCGTGAGCAGTTTCCAGCGCGTGAGCAGGCAGTGCTGCGGCTGGCGGAGCAGGTGACGACCGATGCCAAGCGCTTCAGCGATGAGCTGTGGGCCGAGCTTAGCGCGTTTTTCGAGCCGGCCGAGGTCATGGAGCTGGTGGCGGTCGCCGGTCTGTTCAACTTTTTTAACCGCTTCAACGACGCGCTCCAGATCGAGATCACCAAGCCCGGCTGGCCGGGTGACGAAGAACCGGGGAAGAGAACAAAGAACAAAGAGCAAAGAACAACGGAGAACCTAGAACCAAGAACCTAGAACCAACGAAAGAAGCGAGAAGTTCAGCTCTTCCCCCTCGCCTGCGGCAGCGGGAGAGGGGCTGGGGGTGAGGGCCTGAACCGCGAACAAAAGATCAAACGAACAAAAGAACAAACGGATCTCAGCCATGCTTTTTTGTTCGCTTGTTCGCTTGTTCTTTTGTTTTCTCCCGCCTGGCCTCATGCTATAGTGTGCGCAGTAAAGAATTCCTATCGGCGCTCGACGCTACATCACGAAGGGACGCTGTGTGACCACCACTACTCAGCAAAAGATCGAAGAGCTTCGCCGTCGCCGTGAGCTGGCCGCGACGACCGACCCGGAGGCGGCTAAGAAGCAGCACGCGCGTGGCAAAGCAACGGCTCGCGAGCGGATCGATGCGCTGCTCGACCCGGGCTCGTTTGTGGAGCTGGATGCATTCGCGATTCACCGCTCACATAACTTTGGCCTCGATCGTCGCCATCCGCTGGGCGACGGCGTGATCACCGGCCACGGCACGATCGACGGCCGTCCGATCTGTGTGTTTTCGCAGGACTTCACGGTCTTCGGCGGCTCGCTGGGCGAGGTCTTCGCCGAGAAGATCGTCAAGGTGATGGATCTGGCGCTGCGCATGGGCGTTCCCTGCATCGGCATCAACGACTCGGGCGGCGCGCGGATTCAGGAAGGCGTGGTCGCGCTGGGCGGCTACGCCGAAATCTTCTACCGCAACGTGATCTCGTCGGGCGTGATCCCGCAGCTCTCGATCATCGCGGGGCCGTGCGCGGGCGGCGCGGTCTACTCGCCGGCGATCACCGATTTTATCCTGATGGTCAAAGGCACCTCGCAGATGTTCATCACCGGGCCGGAGGTGATCAAAAGCGTGACCGGCGAGACGGTTGGCTTCGAGGAGCTGGGCGGAGCGATGACTCACAACAGCCGCTCCGGCGTGGCGCATTTTGCCGCCGACGACGAGGCCGATTGTTTCGAGCAGCTGCGCACGCTGCTCTCGTTCTTGCCCGCCAACAACATGGAGGACCCGCCCTACACTGCACCCACCGACGATCCCGAGCGCATGGACGAGGAGCTGCAAACGATCATCCCCGACTCGCCCAAAAAGCCCTATGACATGAAGCAGGTGATCGAGAGTATCGTAGACGATAGCTTTTTCTGGGAAGTTCAGCCATTCTGGGCGCAGAATCTGCTGATTGGCTTTGCACGGCTGGATGGTCATGTCGTCGGCGTCGTGGGCAATCAGCCGCTGGCAATGGCGGGAACCCTCGACATCGACGCCTCGATCAAGGGCGCGCGATTTGTGCGGTTCTGCGATGCGTTCAATATTCCGCTGGTAACGTTTGTGGATGTGCCGGGCTTTCTGCCGGGCACGCAGCAGGAGTACGGCGGGATCATCCGTCACGGCGCGAAGCTGCTCTACGCGTACTGCGAGGCGACCGTGCCCAAGCTGACGGTGATCACCCGCAAGGCCTACGGCGGCGCGTACGACGTGATGTCGTCCAAGCATATTCGGGCCGACTTCAACTTCGCCTGGCCCACCGCCGAGATCGCGGTGATGGGCGTGGACGCGGCGGTGAAGATCATCTTCCGCAAAGAGCTGGCGGAAGCGTCCGATCCGGCGGCGCGACAGGCGGATCTGGTCGAAGATTACCAGCGGCGTTTCGCGAACCCGTATGTCGCCGAGGAGCGCGGCTATATCGATCAGGTGATCGAGCCGCGTGAGACTCGTCCCGCCCTGATCAAGGCGCTGCGGCTGTCGCGCACCAAGCGCCAAAGTCTGCCGCCGCGTAAGCACGGCAATATTCCGTTATAAGCATTCCAGTGGAGCACGAGTCTATGCGACGGTTCTGGTCTCCAAAACGGGCGCAGCAGGCGGAGCAGCCGATCGAGCTGCGGCTGCCAAGCTGTCTTGGCTACGAAAAAGTAGCGATGGACACGGTGGCGACGATCGCGGAACGTATGGGCTTTCGGCCCGACCAGATCGCGGGCCTGCGGACGGCCGTGGCGGAGGCTGTAACCAACGCGATCGAGCATGGCAACCAGGGCGTGCGCAATGCCGAGGTCCGTGTTGTGATCACGGTCGTCGGCAATACCCTGACGATTCGTGTCCGCGATCAGCAGTATCGGCGTTTCAATCGCGGCTACGGCGATGATCGGCCTGATCTGGAGCGCGCGTTCCAGGGTGAGGATGTCGGCATGGGCATGTGGCTGATCCGCCAGTTCGTCGACGAGGTCGAGTGGACCGGCGCGCCAGGCCACGGCAACGAAGTGCGTATGGTTGTTCGCTGTCAGTAGTGCGGGCAGCTGTCAGGGCTTTCAGCACGCCCGAGGCTGCCCGATAGCCATAGCGGTGGGATAAGGAGCCTATATGGCTTTTCTTGATGATACGTTGGAAGTAACAAGCCGTCAGCATGGCAAGGTGACCGTGATCGACATCAAGGGAGATGTGACGACGTTCGCCGACGCCAAGATCACCGAGGCCTACACCACGGCGACGCAGGATGGGGCTCAGCAGCTGGTGCTGAATTTTCATCACAGCAACTACATCAACAGCGCCGGCATCGCGATCTTGATACGGATCGTGACGAGCTGCGGGCGTAACGGCCAGAAGCTGGCGATGAGCGGCCTCAACGAGCATTTCCAGAAGATCTTTCGCATGGTTGGGCTCTCGCAGTACGCCGATATTTACGAGACCGAGGAGCAGGCCGTCGCCGCGCTGAGCAGCTAGCCTGCGTGGATAATCGAGGTAAGCAGCAGGCCGTAGGATTTTTCCTACGGCCTGTTGGTTGCGGTTTACAGGGTGTGATTGATCACGTCCTGTATGATCTTACACCTGCTGCTCGGCGGCGCGAATCACGTTCCGCAGCAGCATCATATTTGTCACCGGCCCGGTTCCGCCCGGCACCGGCGTGATAGCTCCGGCGACCTCGGCGGCGCTCGCATAATCGACATCGCCGACGAGCGTCTTCGGCCCGACCTCGTTGATGCCAAAGTCGATCACGACCGCGCCGGGCTTGAGCATCGAGCCGTGCACAATGCCGGGCCTGCCGACCGCGACCGCCACAATATCGGCGTCACGCAAGATCGCTGCCAGATCCGGCGTGCGCGAGTGGCCGATCGTGACGGTGGCATGTTCTTGCAGCAGCAGCAGCGCCATCGGCTTGCCCACGATATTCGAGCGCCCGATGACGGCGGCGTGCTTGCCCGCGATCGGAATGTTGTAGCGCTTGAGAAACTCCATGCCGCCCGCTGGAGTATTCGGAACGAACGTCGGCAGGCCCTGCGCCAGACGGCCCAGGCTGAGAGGGCTCTGGCCGTCGACGTCTTTGCGCGGATCGATCGCCTCGATCACCGCGTCGGCGTCGATATGCTTGGGCAGCGGCACCTGTACAATGATGCCGTGCGTCTCCGGCTGCTGGTTCAGCGCGTGAATCTGCCCGACGATCTGCTGCTGCGTGCTGTCGGCCGGCAGCTGATCCAGATTGAAGGCCACGCCGATCTGCTGGCAGGCACGCTTGATCGCCCGCACATACCAATCGGAGGCCGCATCGCCCGCCACTTGCACCACGTCCAGCCGTGGCGTGATGCCGCTCTGGCTGAGCCGCTCCACATCGGCGCGCAGCTCTTCGCGTAATGTCGCCGCCAGGGCCGTGCCGTCGAGAATAACTGTCATATTCTATCCCTGCTGATTCTGATACATCACGTGTTGTCGGCATGATAGAAATAATCGCCGGCTCTGTCAAAACCTGCTGATCTTGACCGCCGGCGATCACGAAAGCCGCTCCTGGCACTCGATTTACTGCTTGCCGGGCGGCCCTCGGCGGATCAGCTCGCGCGCCTGCTCCGGCGAAACTTCCCACGGCAGCACATCTTGAATGATCCACGTCGTGCCCGCCGCCGCGAGCGCCGCGACCAGTTCACGGGCTGTGTCTGGCTGTTCACTCCATAGATCGCGGCTGATCACCATGTCGAAAGGTGTTGTCTTGACGCGATGCTGGTCGATAAAGGCCCGAATCGCTCGTACGGTCTCGGGCGCCGTCGGGATCAGCTCGCTGCTGGAGCCGGTGATGCGGACTTCGGCGGGGTAGGCTCCATCCCAGCGCGCGGCGCGGCGCATCGGGGCCTTGTTTGGCCACCAGCCCGCGATCCAGATCGGAATATGATCCTGGATCGGACGCGGCTGAAAAACCGTCTCCTGGATCTGAAAATGTTCGCCGTCGTAGCTAAACGGTTCGCCGCTGCACAGGCCATCGACAATGTCGAGCGCCTCGTCCAGGCGGCTGGCACGAACCTTGGGATCGCTGTCTTCGCCAAACAGCGCGAAATCTCCCGAGGTTGAGTATCCCAGTCCAACGCCAAGCACAAGCCGCCCGCCCGACAGATGATCCAGCGCGACGATCTCACGCGCAACTTTCCATGGTCGTCGCCGCGCCAGCGACGTGACCATCGGTCCGATCTTGACGTGCTGTGTGCGCATCGCGACGGCGGCCAGCGCAATCCAGGGATCGGTGACGGGTGGCCGACGCTGCGGATCGAAGAGCAGATAATCCCAGACAAAAACACCATCCCAGCCAGCATCTTCGGCTGCTTGCGCTAGCTCGCCGAGAAACTGCGGTTTACTAAATGTGTCAGTGATCGGCAGATTCAGGGCGTGACGCATATGCTGCTCCTTGGTCAGATCAAGATCCTATCGAGGGAATAATCGCGAAAATGTGAGCAAAGTAACGGTGATAGTACGCCGGACGCCTTGAAATAAATCGCGCGGCCTCGCCGATAACAAAACATTCTTTGCCTGGATTAAGCTGCCTCGCATTGATCATACCTGTAAGTCGACTTTACGGGGTAGTACTTAAGTCGTTTACCGCTTTGAGCAACGACCGCAGACAACAGGCGATCGATCGCTCATCAGGAGTACTTCTTTAGTCGGCGTAAAATACTTCTTTTTGTCAATGACTAACGCTCTATACTAGTATCAACATATCTTAATTCCTTGTTGACAACGGCCCCGCGTTCGGTATAATGCAGCTATCCAAACTGGTACTTCGGTACTTTGCTGTTCCAATACCGTTCACTTCTAAGAACCTAATCTCTCGAATTAGAAGATGCTTGACTGCATGCCGTGCCTTTGCTGTCGTGCTCATTCTCCTAACTTCGGGGCTTAGCGTTCGTGTGCTGCATATAGCAGCTCTTCACGTCTAACCTCTCATCTCGTCGGTGCATTTCGGTTTCTGGTTTCATCCTATCCTGACTGGCTATCCTTAAGGAGGAGCCTTCATGCCAACCCCTTTTAAGCGGTTGTTCGGCCCACTTACCGCTGGCGTTCTCGCCGTGTCGTTAGTCCTGCCCGCAGGCGCTGCCCCGGCGCAACAGGTGAAGCAGGATCAGCTTTCCAAGCATGATCGCGCATTGATCGAGCAGGCCCGTGCAGAAGGAAAATCCTCTGTTACGGTGATTATCGCTGCCGATGCAGGGGCGGAAGCAACCGTTGCCAGTGGCATCCAGAGTCTTGGCGGTACTGTCGAAGTTACCGATGTGGACATCAGCTATGTCCGCGCTGATGTGCCGATCGACAAGGCGGAAGCGGCGATCCAGCTGAACGGCGTTCAGGCGCTGGACGTCGACGAGATCATTCCGCTCTACGATCCGCGTCCCGAGGGTAGCTCTCCGGCAACGCCGCAGACCCCGCCGAGCGCGAGCACGCCGAAGATCAACGCGTATATGCCGATTGGCGATACCGGCGCGGCTCAGTTCACGGCCTCCAATGCCAACTGGGATGGACGCGGCGTGACGGTTGGTATCATGGATACCGGCATCGATCTCGACCATCCTGCACTGCGCACCACGACGACCGGCGCGCGCAAGATCGTCAACTGGGTTACCTACACGCATCCCACCGACGATGCCGACCCGACCTGGCTCAACATGGAGACCAAGGTCAGCGGCAAGACCTTCACCTATAACAGCGTGACCTACACGGCTCCTGCCAATGCGCAGTACCGGATTGCTCTCTTCAACGAGCGTCATCCTAACCTCGGCGGCGAGGTGGGCAACGACGTGAACCGTGACGGCAACCCTGCCGGCAGCAACGGCATCTTCGCTGTGCTGTGGAACACGGACACCAACAAGGTGTACGTCGACACCAACCAGAACAACAGCTTCGCCGATGAGCAGGCGATGACCGACTATGCCGTGAACTACGACATCGGAACGTTCGGCACCGATAACCCGGCGACCGCGATCCGTGAGGCGATGCCCTTCGTGGTTCAGACCGACGGCAAGAACAAGTTCGTCAACATCGGTATCGTCTCGGGCGCGCACGGCTCGCACGTGGCCGGTATCGTCGCGGCGAACGGCATGTTCGGCGGCGCGATGACGGGCGCGGCTCCCGGCGCGAAGCTGGTCTCGGTCCGCGTGTGTATGTTCGTCTCAGGTTGTACGGCGCACGCGCTCGTTGAAGGCATGACCTGGCTGGCCAAGAAGGGCGGCGTCGACGTGATCAACATGTCGATCGGTGGTCTGCCCTCGCTCAACGACGGCAACAATGCCCGTGCCGAGCTGTATGATCGCCTGATCGAGAAGTACAACGTCCAGATGTTCATCTCGGCCGGCAACAGCGGCCCTGGCCTGAACACCATCGGCGATCCGTCGGTTGCCAGCAAGGTTGTCAGCCTCGGCGCGTACGTCTCGAAGGAATCGTGGCAGAAGAACTACGGCTCCGACTCGGAGTACGCCGATAACCTGAACTACTTTAGCTCGACCGGCCCGCGCGAGGATGGCGGCTTCAAGCCCAACCTGATCGCTCCTGGCTCGGCGGTCTCGACGGTCCCGACCTGGCAGCCGGGCGGCCCGGTTGCGGGCACGTACGCCCTGCCCCCAGGCTACGCGATGTTCAACGGTACCTCGATGGCGGC
>DASWTQ010000447.1:0-11256 GCA_036402055.1 Herpetosiphonaceae bacterium | reverse complement strand
TGCTGGCGACTGCTGCCTGGGTCGGGGCGCTGCCGGTGCTGCTGCTGGGCGTGCGCGCGCTGCGACGCAACAAGACCGAGAAGCTGAACGGCAAGCCGACGCTACTTGTCGCGCGCTTCACCGGCCTGGCGACGGCGGCGGTGATCATTCTGACCGCGACCGGGATCTACACGGCGCTGCAACGGCTGAGCCGCATCGGCGAGCTGTGGTCGACGACCTATGGCCTGGCGCTGCTGATCAAGCTGGGGCTGTTCCTGCTGCTGCTGGCGATCGGCGGCTATAACCGCTGGCGGATCGCACCGCTGCTGGTGACGGCGGCGCGCCATACGCCGGCGGCGCTGGATCGGCTGCGGCAGAGCGTGCGCTTCGAGATTGCGGCCGGCGTGGCGCTGCTGCTGGCGGTCGGCGTGTTGACGGCGTCGACGCCGGGCCGCGATGCGCTGGGCCTCGCGCCGGGCTACGTCAGCAGCGCGAGGGTCGAAGATGCAACGCTGACGCTGCAAGTGGTGCGCGGCAACATTGCGGGCGATGTTTTTGCGCTGGATACGCGAGGATTGCCGGCCGGCATGCAGCCGCAAGTGCTCCTGCGTGTCTCGATGCCCGCGCATCAGATGGGCGAGCAAGATCTGGAGCTGCGCGAGATCGAGCCAGGCCGCTGGGGTGGGCGCGCTTCCGTGATGACGATGCAGGGCTCCTGGAACGTCGAGGCGATTGTGCGCGCCAGCGGCATGAACGATCTGCGCCATACGTTCATGGTCGACACCACCGCGCTCAGCGGCGCGCAGACTGCGTCGTCGTCGCTGCCGGTGTGGGCCGTGCTGCTGGTCGTCGCGCTGGTAGCGGCGGCATTCAGCCAGCTGCCGGTCAATCGCAGCTGGCGCGGACGCTTCCAGATGAGCAGCATTATTCTGATCGCCAGCGCGTTTGTGGTCACGACGATTCCGTACTACTTTGGACGCGCCACCGCGACCGAGAATCCGCTGACTGCGACGCCGGAGGTGCTGGCTTCGGGCAAGCAGATCTACCAGCAAAACTGTGTCACCTGTCACGGCGATACAGGTCGCGGCGATGGTCCGGCGGCGCGCTCGCTGCCGGGATTGCCCGCCGATTTCACGCAGCAGCACTTCTTGATGCACTCGGATGCCGAGATCTACGGCTGGATCAAAGGCGGCAAGCCCGGCACGTCCATGCCTGCCTTCGGCGATGCGCTTGACGACCAGCAGGTCTGGCAGGTGATTACCTACATCCGGCAGTTCTACCAGGGCGCCGGCGCCGCGCAGCAGCCGTAACGATAGCTATAACAATCAGGCTCAGGGCGTACAGCTCTGGGCCTGGCTATTTAAGCCGCGCCCGGATGCTCGATCGGCTCAGGCAGCGGATCGGCCGCCAGCGGTGGGAGCGCTTCGGCGGCCTGCATCGCCGCGATGACCTGGGCGGCTAGCGCATGTCGCCGCTCGATCAGCTGCTCGGCGATCGATCGATGATGCGTTCTGATCCAGGTGTAGGCCAGCGCCTCCCGTAGATCGCACCAGATCTCGCCCCAGCGCAGCGCGCAGTACGCCAGCACCGGCGCGGCGATAAACGTCGCTACGCCGGCTATCCAGCCGAAGAAGACGCCGATCAGTACCGCCGCCAGAATCCAGCCGATCAGCACCAGCGCCGTGCCGACGACCAGCTTTCCTGTGCCGAGCAGCGTATCGTGGCGGCCAACGATCGGCGGCGAGATGTAGCCCGAAAGCCGATAGGGAATGTAGCTGAGGATCACGCCGCCCAGCGCGAAGGGCAGCGCCAGCAGCAGGATCAACGCCTGTCCGATCAAACGGCGCGGCCGGATCGATGCTAGCTCCAGATCCCACGGGTCGTCGATGCCGAGCGTGCGCAGCGTCCGCGCGTAGCGCCGGGCCTGCTGAGCTAGCGCCGCCATGCGTGCAGGATCGGACGCGGCCATGCGGCGGTAGGCATCCAGCAAGGCGGTCGCGCGCTCGTGCTGCTGTGTGAGCGTCGGCGGCGGGCCATCGGTCGCGGTCCAGCTGGCGAGCACGGGCATGCCCGTGAGCAGCTCGGCGTTTTCGGCCTGAAGCACTACCGCGTTCAAGCTCTGCCCAATGCGCTGCGTCAGCGCCTGGACGGCCTGGCGCGGCTGCTCTGTGTAGAGCGGCGCGTACTCCTGGAGATCGAACGGCTCGCCGACAACCAGCAGCGCGGCCGAGCGAAACCGAGTTTTGTTCTGATACCAGAGACCGACCGGCACGACTCGTACGCCCAGCTGCCAGCTCGCCTCGGCCTCGGCGCTCAGCGCGATGCGCGCTGCTCCGGTTCGCAGCGGCAGCAGCCTGGTCTCCGAGTGCGTCGTGCCCTCGGGGAAAAGCGCCAGCGCTTTGTTCTGTCGCAGCAGCGCCCGGCAGCGCGCAAAGGTGTTTTCGTTGCTGGCAAGGCTATTGCCGTCAGGCCCACCCGCCAGCCCGCGATCGCGCTGGCGAAAGACCGGCAGCGCTCCGAACGCATCCATGCACAACTTCACAATCGGATTGGCAAAAAAGGTGCTTTTGGCCAGAAACGAGATCGGACGCGTGCTCTTGGTCATCAACAGCAGCGGATCGAGCAGGCCGTTGGGATGATTCAGCACAAAGATGACCGGTCCGGCAGCCGGCAGATGGTTGCCGCCCCGCATCTCGATGTGCGGGTAGTAGAGCCGAACCAGGGTCAAGATCGCGAAACGGATCAAGCGATGGAGCATGAACAAACCTTTGTGTTAATCAAGCGCGACGATTTCCTGATGTGGTCATGGGATGCTTTGAGTGTACACCAGACAATCCTCGCAATCAATCGCTGAGCAAACAAAGGAACAAATGAACAGGCGAACAAAGGGGTTTGGTGAGCGTATTTTGTTCTTTTGTTTGTCCGTTTGGTTCTTGGTTCTCCGTTTTGTTCCTTTGTTCTTTTATTCTTTCGAATGGCCCTGTCGCTTCGCATCTTCCCCTTCCCCGAACCTCGGCGGGCTTCCGCCTCGGTTGCCACAGGCGAGAGGATTTTTGGTACTTCCTTTGTTCTCTGTTCGTCTTTTGGTTCTTGGTTCTTGGTTCTCCGTTTTGTTCCTTTGTTCTTTGGTTCACTTGTTCATTCTTCTACCCTGTGTCGGTACATGTCACAGCGCGCTGATATGCTGAAGTGCTGCGAAGCACCACGATCAATCGGGCAGGAGGAGGTTCGCCCAAAGGCCTATGCGTACGATCATGAACTTGGAGTATCATAGATATACTAAGCTCAGTACGTTCTCGCCTGATGTTTGGCGGACTCCGCTGCGTTCAAGGCCGATCCGACGACGTGCCGACACAGCATGTCTGGATCGGTTCTTGTATGCCTTCGGGCAATCAGATAAGGAGGATGTTGTTGGCTAACAGCGAATTTACGATCGCCGGTACGCATCGCTACGACTATCGATCGCCGGTGCGCTGGGTCGTCTCGCATCTGATCCGCTATCCCTGGCTCCCCCTGGTTGTGATCCTGACTGGTATTGCCGAGGCCGGTCTGTTTTCAGTCGCGCCGGTGCTGATCGGGCAGGCATTCGATCTGATGAACTCCGCGCAGCGCAGCGTCCAGGCGCTGGCAGCCATCGCCGGTATGATCCTGGCGGTCCGCGTGGCACAGGGCCTGTTTGGTCTGGTGAGCGCCTGGACAGTCGAGGTGCTGGCGCAGCGGCTTGAGCGCGACTCCCGCGATGAGCTGGTGCGCAGTCTGCTGGGCAAGTCTCAGACCTTCCACAATCGCCAGCAGGTCGGCGATATTATGGCGCGCGCGACCAACGATGTGCGAATGCTCAACCCGATGGTCAATCCGGGCTTCAGCCTGATTTTCAACTCGATGCTCAACCTGGTCGTGCCGATCATCGCGATCGCTATGCTCGACGTGCGGCTGCTGGCCGCGCCGTTGCTCTTCACGGTCGCCTTCTTCTGGTCGCTGCGCCGCTACACCCGTCAGCTCAACCCGATCGCGGGAGCATCGCGCGGGCAATTCGGCATGATGAACGCCGGGCTAGCTGAGGCGGTTTCGGGGATCGAGGTTGTTAAAGCCTACGCGCAGGAGGAGCAGGAGCGATCGAAGTTTTCGCTGAATGCCCGCAAGTTCCGCGATCTGTTCGTGAAGGAAGGCGAGATTCGGGCGCGCTACCTGCCGCTGCTGCTGTTCGGCCTGATGTTCGGCGGCGGCTTCGCGCATTCGCTGTGGCTTTACCGCCAGGGCGCGTTCGAGGTCGGCACGATCGTCGCCTACATGGGCCTGCTCGGCGTGCTGCGCTTCCCGACGTTTATCTCGATCTGGACCTTCTCCATGGTGCAGATGGGCATCGCCGGCGCTGGACGCATCCTTCAGCTGATCACCGCCGAGACCGAGCTTGACGAGAATGAGCGCGGTGTGACCCGGCCGATCAGCGGCTCGCTGAGCTTCGAGAATGTGTCGTTCGGCTACGGCGACAACCTGATCCTGGAAGATATTAGCTTCTCGGCCACGCCCGGCGAGACGATCGCGATTGTGGGCCAGACCGGCGCCGGCAAGTCCACGCTGACCAAGCTCGTCAACCGCACCTACGACGCTTCGCGCGGCCGTGTCAGCGTCGACGGCATCGATGTGAAGGAGTGGAGCCTGCAAAGCCTGCGCTCGCAGATCTCGACGATCGAGCAGGATGTGTTTCTTTTCTCCTGGACGATCGCCGAGAACATCGCATTCGGCGCTCCCGGCACTGCGACGCGCGAGCAGATCGAACAGGCGGCGCGCGAGGCACAGGCCCACGACTTTATCATGAGCTTTCCCGACGGCTACGATACCGTGATCGGCGAGCGCGGCGTGACGCTCTCGGGTGGCCAGCGGCAGCGCATCGCGATCGCGCGGGCGTTCCTGACCAATCCGCGCATTCTGATCCTGGACGACTCGACCAGCGCGATCGACAGCGCGACCGAGGACCAGATCCAGCGGGCGATGCGGCGAGTGCTGCAAGGCCGGACGACGCTGCTGATTACACATCGTTTGTCGCAGATCCGCTGGGCCGATCGCATTCTGGTGCTGCGTAGCGGCAAGTTGGTGGCGCAGGGCAGTCACGAGGAGCTGCTGCAAACCAGCGCGGCCTACCGGCGCATCTTTGCGCAGTACGAAGACGAGCAGCCGACCGCGCAGACCAATCGCCTGGTGACGACCGACTAGCATGGGCTTGATAGGCGGCGACGAAGATCGAAAGCAGCACAGCGGAGGAGCGATGGCTGTGGGCGATCCTCCCCGATGATGAGGGCGAGAATTTATGGGCTTTTTCATGGATGGGTTGGAGGCGGAGGCCTACGACCGAAGCTATAGCGATCGAGATCTGATCCGGCGCATCGGCCAGTATTTCCGGCCGCACGCGCGCACGATGACGACGGTTGCGCTGATGGTGGTGCTGGCCTCGCTGATGGAGACCGGCATCCCGATCTTGATCTCGCGCGGCATCGATCTGCTGGCAAACGATCAGCGCGCCGAGCTGCTGGTCGCCTTTTCGGTGGCGGTGCTAGTGCTTGGCTGTCTTGCCTGGGGCTTTAACTACATACGCCAGCGCTTCTCGTCACGAGCGGTCGGCGATGTGGTGCTGTCGATCCGGCAGGATGCGTTTACAGCGGTGACCGATCGCGATCTCTCGTTCTATGACGAGTTTTCGTCGGGCAAGATTGTGAGCCGTGTAACCTCCGACACCCAGGATTTTGCAACAGTTGTGACGCTGACGATGGATCTGCTGAGCCAACTCCTGCTGGTGGTGATCATCGCGGGCGTGCTGCTCTCGATCAACGTGACGCTAGCGCTGCTGAGCATGATCATCGCGCCGCTGGTAGTGATCGCAGCGCTGGCCTTTCGCTCGATCGCCCGCCGCACGGTTCGCCGCTCACAGCGCTCGACTGCGCGGGTCAACGCTTTGATCCAGGAGTCGATCAGCGGAATCGGCATTGCCAAAAGCTTTCGCCAGGAAGGCACGATCTACGGCGACTTTAACAAAGTCAATATGCAGTCGTATGGCGTGAACCTGCGCACGGGCTGGACGTTCAACACGATCTTTCCGGTGCTGGATGTGATCGCCGGTCTCGGCACCGCGATCGTGGTCTATTTCGGCGGGCTGCGCGTGCTCAACGGTACGGTTACGCCCGGCGAGTGGTATCTGTTCATCCAGAGCCTGTTCATCTTCTACTTCCCCTTGACCAGCATCGCGTCCTTCTGGTCGCAGTTCCAGCAGGGCCTGTCGGCTAGCGAGCGCGTCTTCGCGCTGATCGACGCGGAGCCGAAGGTGGTTCAGACTGCGAACAAGCCTGTGGATCAGCTGCGGGGTGAGATCGAGTTCGAGCACGTCAGGTTCGCCTACAACGCCGAGTCGGTAGTGCTGCCCGATTTTTCACTGAAGATCCCGGCCGGCCAGACGCTGGCTGTCGTCGGGCATACCGGCGCAGGCAAGTCGAGCCTGGCCCGGCTGATCGCGCGCTTCTACGAGTTTCAGGATGGCCGGATACTGATCGATGGCCAGGATATTCGGAGCTTCAACCTGCAAGCGTACCGGCGGCATATTGGTATCGTGCCGCAGGTGCCCTTCCTCTTCGCCGGAACCGTCGCGGACAATATTCGCTACGGGCGACCCGAGGCGACCGACGACGAGGTTGCGCACGTGGCGCGGCAGATCGGCGGCGGCGAGTGGGTCGATCTGCTGGAGAACGGCTTGCAGACCGAGGTCGGCGAGCGTGGCGCGAAGCTCTCGATGGGCCAGCGCCAGCTGGTAGCGCTGGCGCGCGTGCTGCTGCACAACCCGTCGATCTTGATCCTCGACGAAGCTACAGCCAGCGTCGATCCGTTCACCGAGGTGCAGATCCAGGCGGGTCTGGACCTGGTGATGGCCGGCCGGACCAGCATTGTAATTGCGCACCGGCTGTCGACGGTGAAGAACGCGGATCGGATCATTGTGCTTCAGAACGGCCAGATCATCGAGTCCGGCAATCACCAGGGATTGCTGACGCAGGGCGGCCATTATGCCGAGCTGTACAACACCTACTTCCGGCACCAGTCGATTGACTATATCGAGCAGGTTGGTCAGCTCGTGGACTGACGCGCCCGGCAATCGCTGAATATTCTGTAACGAAGATCGAACACCTCGTCGCGGTTGCGGCGAGGTGTTTGGTACATACTCCACTCTACAGCGTCATCGCCCCTAGACGTACATCTGTATCCATTGCCCGGCTCCAGCTATGGATGATGGCGGGTCGAAGCGCTGCTCGAAGAATTATCAGTATCTACCAGGACTTTTAGATAGAGTCCTCGATCCACGCAGCGGGTACACTGAGCAAGGCAATTTTTAAGGCCATACACGCGGTTATTCCCCAGCAATACCAGGCTCAATCTTCAGAGGTGACAATAGTTATGATCAAACGCCGTGGTGGCGGTAGTATTCGATCCATCATTACCTACCTGCGTGACGATCCACAACAGACAATTCGCAATGGCTGTATCAGTTGGCTTGCCGTTGTGGGCATCTTAGCTGCCGGCTGCTGGATCACTGTTTTGTCGCTCCGAACACCTGGCGCCCAACCAGTGCCGCGCACTGCAACAGTGCTTGTACCGGATGTCGCCTGGATGCTGCGAACAGCTGCTGTTCAGCAATATCGCCAGACGATGGCGCAAGAAATCGATCAGCACGCCTACACGGTGTTTGTGCTTCAGCAAACACTGGGACAGCCCTCGACGCTCGATCAACGACAAACGGCGCAGGCGCAGCTCGCCGATCTTCGCCGTCACTACGACGCGATTCACGCGCTGTCGGCTCCATTTGGTCTGGCTGATTTCCATGCCAATTATCTAACAATAATCAAAAGCTGTGAGTCGGCGGTTCCATTTCTGGATGATGGGTTTACAGCTGATGACGAGGCACAACGCATCGAAGGATCGAATTTGCTCGATGATTGCATGTTAAACATTCGGCAAAGAATTGGATGGGAGCCGTCTATGCATGGCACGAACACCTAGCGCTCCCGATTTTGTACTACCCATTGACCGGCGAGGTCATATCGCACACGCAATCGACGGCCTGTTAGGCTAGCCAATCCAGGAGAAGCAGATGAAAAAGGTATGGAATCGTGGCTGTATCCCGCTGGGAGGAGGACTTTTCGTGCTCTGTGTGCTGTACACCTTTGGCAGCCTCCTGATCGGAGTGTTGTTTCCAACCGTGTACACGTTTCAAGTCCCGCCCGTGCCGCAAGCCCAGCAATCGCCGGAAGTTGATACATATACCGACAAGATGACCGTCGTCATGGAGGAGTATATGCGGCTGGCTACCGAAGTCGACATGGCGATCTTTAACGACGACAGTGATCTGGATGCGGCGTGGGCAGCCAAGCTAGAGCGATTGGCCAATCTCCACACGATCGTGCATGATATAGCGGTGCCACAGGCCCTGCAACATTTTCATAAGCGCGTTCTGGCGGGAATGAGTCCGTGCGAGGACGCGCTTCCTATGCTGGCGGGAAGGGATGGCAGCCTGTTACATGGGGCTGAGTTGTTGGAACAATGTATAAAGACGATCGAGGAGCTGCCCGAGAGAACCGATGAGCCGGTAGTGTAGCTGTGTAATTGCAGGTCGGGACGCCTTCGCAACGTCATTTGAGGAGCGTAGACCGTTATCGACTATTTGGGGGACCCGATCTCATCGCCGACAATCCAGTAGGGTCCTGGACACTCAGCAGGCAGTGGCTGGCTCAGCGCCTGATTCGCCACGCTATCAACCACGCCCCCACTCATCTGCACCATGCTGCCGACCTGAGCGACAAGCCGTCCTGTTTTCGTCCGAACCTGAATAAAATCTTGCGTCAGGTCGAGCGTCACATCCGGTGGCCACACTATGAGATAGCTCGGCTGACCGGGCTGCATCAGGCGTAGACACGAGTTGTCGACCAGCAGCATGCCTACCGTGAGCGCCTCCATGACGGCTCGATCGCCTTCGACGGCGGCCTGCTGGGGAAAGAACAAGGCGTTGGGATCGAAAGCGGCTTGAGATGTTGCCGATGCGGCCGGTGTAGCAGCGGCGTTATCGGCAGAGCTTCGTACGCCACATCCCGTGGCTACAAGGAGCAGAACGATCCAGATCGGAGCGATGACGAAACGGTGGGTACGTCCATGCTGTATTAATAGCGATGCGCTCATCGATAAACCTCCTGGATAGGTATGCTCTGGCAAGACGAATAAGCAGGATGATACGTTCCAGGGAAATCATGATCGAACACCGCGCAGCGGTTGCCACGCGGTGTTTTTGCGCCGGATCAGAGATTGTTTAAGCAGCGCGCTGCCTAGAGCGCCTCAGCGAGCGGCGTGATCGTCGCGCTGAGGTAGGGATGGAGCGGGAACGTTGCCAGGATCGCGGCGAGGTCGTCGATTGAATCTACGCGATAGATCTGCCAGGCCCTTGATTGATCCGCCGCCACGAACAGATGCAGGCGCACTCCTTCGACGTCGAGCATTTTGCCGTGCGCGATCTCCTGTGGAATCAGGGCCAGAATCTCCGGTGTGGGCGGGGCTGTGAACTGCGTTTCGACGAGAAATGTCATGATCGTCCTCCTATTGATTGAGCGGCTGCACAACCTGAAGCGTCATGCCCCAGGGCGTAGAAAAATACGCAAAGTTCCACACGCTTTTCTCAAAGACCGTTACGCCGGGCTGCGCTTGCAGATAGGCGATCGCTGCATCGACATCGGCAACGGCGATCGCGAAGTGCCGGCCGCCGAGATCGCTGTTGGCGGGCGTGATGGTGTTTTGATCCGGCGCGTGCCATTCGGTAAGCTCGACGGTATCGCGGCCATAGCGCACGAAGGCGAAGCGCGCAGAGGCGCGCGGGTGAACGTCGTACCAGCGGGCCAGGCGGTTGTCGGAGAATGCGAGCGGCTGGTGGTCCAGCGAGATAAGCTCAAAGCCCAGCACCTCCGTGAAGAAAGCCACAGCCTGATCCAGATCGGGCACGACGTAGCCGTAGTGATCAAGCCTGATGGCGGTGGGAATGCCCTGTAAGGCGGTCGTTTCGATCTCGTGCATAGGTCCTCGCGACAATCAGCTGCCGAAATATATGCTTGCGATCAGATAGTCTCGCCCGGCAGCGATTCGTTACATGGCGAGTCGCTGGATTTGGTACTTGCTTCATCTGGAGGGATGTGCTATACCAGAGTCATCTACCTATGTCCTCAGATGATCGTTTCACCAGCACGATCCAGCCGGCTTCCACGACCAGGCATTGCATCTCAATCAAACGCGTTGATCCTCGACACGGCATGAGCTAACCGATACCGACAGGAAGGGAGCGCGAAGAGCAGTCAGTACACACGAGGAGCATCCGTATGCTGCCAGGGATGGTATCTGATTCGTCTGCTCAGGTGAATGCGGCGAGAGCGCCTGAGGTTGTGCCCGAAGATGCCCAGCTGCTCGCGGCGCTGCGGAGCGGTGATGAGCGCGCGTTTGTGACGCTGGTCGAGCAGTATCATATGTCGCTGGTGCGGCTGGCGCAGACGTATGTTTCCAGCTACGCCGTCGCCGAGGAGGTAGCGCAGGAAACCTGGCTGGGTGTTCTGCAAGGGCTGCATCGCTTCGAGGGGCGAGCGTCGTTGAAAACCTGGCTCTTCCATATCCTGACCAATCGCGCGAAAACTCGGGGTCAGCGCGAGGGCCGCAGTATTCCCTTCTCCGATCTATGGCATATCGACGACGAGCCGTCTGAGCCGGCCGTCGAGCCCGAGCGCTTTCGCGCTGCCGAGCCCTGGCTTGGTCACTGGGCCGCGCCGCCGCAGCGCTGGGATCACGTGCCCGAGGAGCGGCTGCTTTCTCAGGAGACGCGTGCGCATATCGACGCGGCGATCGCCGCCCTGCCGTCGACGCAGCGGCTGGTGGTCATGCTGCGCGACATCGAGGGCTTGTCCTCAGGCGAGGTCTGCGACATGCTGGGCGTGACCGAAAGCAACCAGCGCGTGCTGCTGCATCGCGCGCGCTCCCGCGTACGAGCGGCACTTGAGCAATATTTTAGCGAAGCATAGGAGCACAATGACGACCAATGACATGACCTGTAAAGAGCTGGTGGAGCTTGTCACCGGCTACCTGGAGAACGCCTTACCAGACGCGGATCGCACGCGATTCGAGGCACATCTACAATCCTGCACCGGCTGCCGAAATTATCTTCAGCAGATGCGCCAGACGATCGCGCTGGTCGGCAGCCTGCCCGAAAGCTCGATC
>DASWTQ010000446.1:0-9082 GCA_036402055.1 Herpetosiphonaceae bacterium | reverse complement strand
CCGGGAGATGGTGGCCCGCTACCCCGCGCTGCCGATCGTGCTGATTGGCGACAGTGGGCAGCACGACCCGGAGATCTATACGCAGATCGTGCGGGAGCAGCCGGGGCGGGTGCGGGCGATCTACATTCGGAACGTGAGTCGAGCACCGCAGCGGGCACAGGCGATCGCCACCCTGGCGGCGGAGGTGGTGGCGGCCGGCAGTACGTTGCTGCTGGCGGCGGACACGTTTGCGATGGCGGAGCACGCGGCGGCGCAGGGGTTGATCGGCCCGGAGGCCCTGGCGGCGGTGCTGCGCGAGCGGGTGAGCCAGCAGGGGGCGGCGGACCTCCAGCCTACGCAGGTCGTGCAGGCACCGACGGCGGCGGGAGCCGCCAGCGCGGTGGACGCCGTGGTGGCGACGGAGACGGATGCTCCGCCCAACGTGGTGATTGAGGCCCCGACAGCGCGCCCTGGTTCCACCGACGCCGACCATTCGTGAGCCGCAGGGCCCCGGATCGGCGGTCGCCCGGTGGTGCGTACCTGGACGCGCCCGAATCCAGCCGCCGGGATCGGGGTGCGTGCGGGCGTTCAGCTCGTCGGGCATTTGGTCCCACGCGGGCGAGATGAGCAGGTCCTTCAAGAGGACCGCATCGCCGTCGCCAAGCGAGTCGATGGCCGTGACAGCACGCGACTCATCCCGGCACGGCATGCTGCGCCAGCGCACGCTGATCGGCCAGCGTGTACATCCCTCCAGTGGAGGTATGAACGTGCATTGCCAGGCGGGTGCGATCCCTGGTGATCGTACCATCTTCGTCAGACCGCATCCCATCTGCCGCTCCGCGCTCAGGACACTTGGCGTACAGCCATGTGCCTCAGAACACGTCGCAGAATGCGGAGTACGCTCTGAGACTCGCATTCTGCGACGTGACCGATGTGGACGCGTAGTGATCGTGACCTGGGTTCGTGTGCTCGTTGCGGGCGCCGCGTGTGCGCTGGGCTGTGCTCACGCTCGTGGTCGTTTAGACTCGTGCTCACGCCCGTTCCATCCCCGTGGTTCGAGGGTGTATGGTGTTGGCGGGTGGTGTATGGTGGCTACCAATAGATACACCCGGTTGGTCTTGGCTCACACCACTGATCAGGGGCAGTCAGTGGTGCACCCGTGCCGAGGGCGATGAACAGGGCGACGAAGGCGGTCAGGGCGACGAAGGCGGATGGGGGTCATACAAAAACCTCCTGCTTCGGGTGACGATGCGGAGCGCCCAGTGCGCCGGGTGACGGTCGGCATCGGCGCGGCTCCTGATTGCTAGTAAACCAGATCTCAGGCCAGCGGGGAGATCGCTGAGGGATCTAAAAAGTGATACAATTGCGAGATCCCTGGCCCCGCCCGGCGCACGGACCGCAACCGTCATGGTCCCGTCCATGCCGCGTGGAGCCGCAGGTCGCGGGAGCGATCCCCCACGCTCCTCGTAGTGATGACCCACGATCCGCGCAGCCCATGCGCGTGTGGAGCACGAGCCATGTCCAACGAGCGAGCGGATGAGTCCCTGGGAGCGTGGATGCGGCAGCGGCGGAAAGCGCTCGATCTGACCCAAGCCGCCCTCGCCGCGTGCGTCGGCTGCGCGCGCGTGACGATTCGTAAATGGGAGGCCGGGGTGACGCGCCCGGCCCGCCCGACCGCCGAGCGCCTGGCAACCTGCTTGCACATCCCCCCGGAGCCGCGCGCCCGGTTTGTGGCGGTGGCGCGGGGCGAGCGCCGCGCGGAGCGCGTACCGCCGATCCTTGCACCGCACAGCGCCCCACCGCCCGCCCGTGCGGAGGTGCCGCTCGCACCGCTGCCGCTGGACACCGTGCCGCCGCCCGCTCCGCTGCCACCCACCTCTCGAATGCCGCTGCGGCACAATCCGCTCTTTGTGGGCCGTGAGGAGGAACTACGCGACCTGGCACGGGTGCTCAAAACCGGCGATACGGCGGCCATTGGGCAGATCGCGGCAGCGACGGGGTTGGGCGGCATCGGCAAGACGCAACTCGCCGCCGAGTTCGTCCACCGCTACGGGCAGTTCTTTTCCGGCGGGGTGTGCTGGCTGAGCTTTGCTGATCCGGCGGCGGTCCCGGCAGAAGTTGCGGCGTGTGGTGGTCTTGACGGCATGCACCTCGGCGCTGACTTTGGTACGCTCCCGTTTGATGAGCAAATCCAGAAGGTGCAAGCAGCATGGCGCAAACCAGTCTCACGGCTGCTGGTGTTCGACAACTGTGAGGATGAGGCGCTGCTCCACCAGTGGCGGCCGCCCCACGGTGGCTGCCGAGTGCTCCTCACGAGCCGCCGCCAGCAGTGGGACCCGGTGCTCGGTGTGCAGTCCGTACCCCTAGATGTCCTGCCGCGCCGGGAGAGTATCGCGCTGCTGCGGCAGTTCCGCCCGGATCTCCCGGCCGACGATGCCGACCTTCAGGCGATTGCCGAGGCGCTAGGTAATCTGCCCCTGGCCCTGCATCTCGCCGGGAGCTTTCTCGCGAAGTACCGTCATGCGCTCACGCCCACACAGTATCTTGAGCGCCTCCAGGCCCCGACGATCCTCGACGATCCTTCGCTGCACGCCACCGGGCTGTCGCCGACGGCGCATGTGCAGCATGTGGCGCGCACCTTTGAGCAGAGCTACGCCAGGCTCGATCCCGGCGATCCGACGGATGCGCTGGCGCTGACGCTCCTCACCCATGCCGCCTGCTGCGCGCCGGGTGAGCCGATCCCGCGACCGTTCCTGCTCCAAACACTCCCGCTGCTGGAGGATGACGCCGCGCACGTGCTGCTGGCCGAGGACGCCCTGCTGCGCCTGGCCGACCTGGGTCTGCTGGACACCGACGCGGCGGGGAACCTCCGCCTGCACCGGCTGCTCGTCGCCTTTGTGCGGACGGTGTCGGACGATCCAGCGGCCCAGACTGCGGTGGAAGCGACCATCCTGCACGTGGCCGGTGCGCTGAACGACCAGCGGAATCCCCGCCTGTTCCTGGCGGTCCAGCCGCACCTCCGCTTTCTTACTGAGGCGGCAAAGCTGCGAGCGGATGCCCGCACCGCAGCGTTATGCGATGCGCTGGGCGTGCATCTCTGGCAACTTGGGGTCTATGACGAAGCGCAGGGGTACCTGGAGCATGCGGTGGCGATTCGGCAGCGCGTGCTGGGCGGGGACCATCCTGACACCGCGCGCAGCCTCAGCAACCTGGCCAACGTGTTCTATGGGCACGGGCAGTACGCGGAGGCGCAGCACGCCCATGCGCAGGCCTTGGCGATTCGGCAGCGCGTGCTGGGCGGGGACCATCTTGACACCGCGCGCAGCCTCAACAACCTGGGCACGATCTTGGAAGCCCAAGGGAAGTACGCGGAGGCGCAGCACTATATCGAGCAGGCGGTGGCCATTCAGGAGCGCGTGTTGGGCCGCGAGCATCCCGTGACCGCCGTCGCTCTCAACAACCTGGCCAACGTGCTCCGATCCCAAGGGCAGTATACGCTCGCGCAGCACTACCTGGAACAGGCGCTGACTGTTCGGAAGCGCGTGCTGGGCATGGACCATCCCAGCACGGCCAGTAGCCTCAGCAACCTGGGCATGGTACTGGAGGCGCAAGGGCAGTACGCGCTAGCGCAGGACTATCTGGAACAAGCGCTCGCGATCCGACAGCGCGTATCGGGAGCGGACCATCCCGTGACCGCGTTGACCCTCAACAATCTGGGCCTCGTCCTCACGGCGCAGGGGAAGTACGCCGCGGCGCAGCACGCCGCGGAACAAGCACTCGCGATCCGACAGCGCGTACTGGGAGCGGACCACCCCGTCACCGCCGAAAGCCTCCATGATCTCGGCGTGTTGTTCATGGCTCAGGAGCGGTATGCGGCGGCACAGGCGTACCTGGAACAGGCACTGGCGATTCGGCGGCGGGTCCTGGGCGAGGACCACCCCGACATTGCTGCAAGCCTCCACCAACTGGGCCTCGTGCTCCATACGCGGGGACAGGACGCCGCAGCGCGACGGGCCCTGGAGCAGGCGTTGACGATCTATGAGCAGGCGTTCGGTCCGAGTCATCCTGGTCCGCAGGATGTCCGCGCGAGTCTGGCAGCGATTCTCAACCACCAGTGAGAACGCTAATGTGATCTCGTACCATCCTGCATGATGCTCCCGGTAAGGCGCGGTATCGGGAACGTCCTCTTTGAAAAAGCTACATACCTTCGTGACAACGGCAGTGATAAGATGTTGATTGTGTAGCTATTCGTAGTTCTTTGACGGTAGCGATAAGGTGACTTTAGGCTTGTATAGAGACACTGTTGGAACTGATGTGCCAGTTCCGGGTATGTGCAAAGTCCCGCGACCAACATTAAGTGGCTCGTCGTGCGTCATGTGCTAACCCCCGATCGATCCGATATTGAAACTCCCGCTGGGCTTTTGCCAAATTCGGCACACCATGTTGCGCGACAATCCCAATCACAGCATTATTCAACGCGGCGAATACATGCGGTGCGCGGCCACGACGCATGCGTGAGCTATCCTCGTGCAAGCTGACATCGTGACGATAATGCAGGCCATTTTCAATGCCCCATTCTGCTCGTGCTATGCTCAGTAACCGCGCCGCAGTCGCGAGGTCCGCTGGTAGGCTGGTGACGCCATAGCGGACCTCACGACTGCGCTTGCCGCGCCGATTGGTCACGATGCGTTCGAGTTTGAAGACCTGTTCCAGATACGGCCAGCGCGAGTAGTCTTTGAGCATACTACTGACCGTGATCACCCGCTCTTCCAACCGTCCATGGGCATTGTCCACGCTCCGCGCCGTGCGGAAGTCCGTGGGCAGCGCACTACAACCTACGCCAACCATCTCCGGTGTGAACAACAACGCACTATCGGCGTACAAGGTCGGCTGGTTCTCCTTCACCATCCAGAGATAATCACCGCCTGACTCGACGATTTGCACACTGAGCGCCTGTTGCGCTTGCATGGCATCTCCCGTGACGACCATCCCGGTCACATCGAGTTGCGCGATGAGTTGAGGCACGGCCACGATCTCGTTCGCTTTCTCCGCCCCCGCAAGTTGGGCCAGGACTACTCCCTGCGCTGGGAGGTAGGCGGCGACCAGATGGACGCCTTTGGTCTGTCCAGCGGGAATCGTCCCGCGTAACGTTTTGCCATCGACGGCAAGCATGATACTGCCGCGCTGCGGCACTTCGGACGTGTACTGGGCTTGGAGAAAAAAGGTGCGAAGCACCTGCTCTAAAGCAGCCGGGTCCACCGCGTGGGCAAAGATCCGACCCCACGTACGGGCATGGGGCATCGTAGGCCGGGGCAAGCCAAAGCACCGCGCGAGGTCAGGCGCACGAAAGCTGGCCCAATCGGCTAAGGCTTCCACGCGACTGGCACCCGCCAATGTCGCGTGGACAGCAATGGCAAGCAGAGCGGCGAGCGGATAACGGACACCACGTGGGTCACGCTGATCGACCAGGGTTTCAAGATGACCGATTAACCGTTGCAGACAAAAGGCAAAGGGCACTTCGGCGGGGAGATCAATGGCAAAGGGAAGTATGGTAGAGTACACGGAGCACCTGCTTGGTTATGCGCGGATTCTTGACACGATCAGCATACCAAAAAGGTGCTGTATTCTTCGCACGATTATCTTATCCCCCGACTTTGCACATACCCTGAGGCTATGACGACTCGATCTTGACACCGTCTTGATGCTCATGTATTGTGACATTGTCGGGCAATATTGTACTTAATCGGAGGGTATGATGTACGAGATCCTCCCTATTGTCACCGGCATTGTGATCGGCGTCCTTTTGCAACGCCTTCAGTCCCCTCGCTTCCGAATCCTCATTCTGTAACGCTTAGCCTCATCTACAGCGCCTGTGTGAGCTTTGTCAGCGGCGAGCCGCTCATAAGCTGGGGCTACATTCTCGTGGATATGATGCTGGTTCTAACAGCCGCCGTCGCAACGATGTTTGTAGTCGCCTGGTGGGCTCGTCATCCTTCACAGCTTCGCTAACATCTATCAGTGCGATGCGTGTAGAGGAGTGTGGAGCATCCTGACATTCTTCCTCTGGCCTGGCGTAGAACGACCATAGCTTATAATTCAGAGTGGCTGTATCAAGAATATTCCTAACTTTTCGTTCAGGCTTAACACGCGTATCAGGTAGCGCGGATAATGATCCTCTCTCGTTGAGTTGGGCTCCTTTTTAAGGCGTCTTATCTGCCATTTACAGTCTATCCACATTGGCATGATGCAACCAGAATAAAGTGTTGAGCCGTCGTTGAGTTCATCGATGCCGATAATCTATATGCTCAACCCTACCTATTACCTTACCGTGTGAGGCTCGAAGCTCTTTCGTGCATGTCAGAAGTTGGCTCTTGCTCCTCTTCGGCAGCGCGTTGCTGGACGTATCATCAGAGTGCGACCGACGGCCACACTCTGGATGTGCGTTCCGCGCCAGAACCACGCCGCTGCGTGACGAATCTGGTTCTGACGCGCTTGGCTACTGACTCACACGTGGAAGGTAGGTGTACCGCAGATCAGTCATCGTCAAGATACTTCCCGTGACCACGGGCTGAAGATCCGGTCCTGATGCCCCGCCACGGCCCTGCACATGCGCGGTCGTCGACAGGGTGATCGGCGTTGCGGTGAAGGATTGTTTGGCACGCACATAGACTCTCGCAATCGGCAGCAGTCCGCTGGTCGCCGGAACGCGCAGGCGGGAAATCGCGAGACGCAGATTTCCCGTAGCGGCATTCACCTCATTGGCAGCTACCGCCGCGCCGGGGAGCCGCCCGATCTCGAACTTCCGTGCCGGCTGTCCCAGGGCATCGACGATCTCCACAAGACGCGGGTCGACCGTGAGCTGCACATCGACGGCAGTGGCAGTCGTCAGATCCAGATCCGCCCACAGATCCAGCGCGCGCACGTCCCCAACCCGCAGTTGTTGAAGCGCGGGTCGCACTGCGAACCTGGGTGGAACTGCGGCCTCGGCAGCGCTCAAGTCAGCTGAGCGCGCAACACCGGCAGAAGCAGCGCCCACCATCGAGATCTCAACGGTGGCGTGTTCGACCACTGCCTGAAGGCTGACACCGCCCGAAAACAGATCGCTCCTGCGAACTCCCTGCTGCACAAACTGAAGGGACGTGCTCCCGAGCTGCGTCTTCGCCCGGAAACGAATGCTGGCAGCCGTCGCAACTCCGCTGAGATAGGGGCTGGTCGACCGAGACGCGGAAAAATCGATCTGGCCGGTCTGTGCATTCACCCGGTTATACGTGACCGTATCGACGACGGCGTGATTGGGGGTAATGCTTGTCGCCGGCAGACCCGCGTCATCGACGACCTCCAGCGCGTCCGGATCAAACGTCAGATAGGCATCAACCGTATCCGCGCTGGTACTCCCGGTCGCGATGCGAAGATCGATCTCGAAGGTTTGCTGCGGGTAGATCGTGGTCCGCGCTGGCGTGAGCAAGAGCTGAGGCCCGGCTGGCGCAGCTACGCCTCCCTGCAAGCGGGCGAGATACGGTCGCGGCACACCCCCGACCTGCGAAAACACGCCGCCGAGCAGGATCTTTTCGTCAGGCTGCACCGCCACGGTCCAGACCGTTTCATCCACACCGCTGGTTGCAGCAAAGGTCGTATCCAGCGAGCCATCCGTGTTCAGTCGCGCGAGGTATGGCCGCGCTACGCCGTTGAACTGCGTGAACTGGCCGCCGATCACGATCCTGCCGTCCCGCTGGAGCGCCAGTGTCTTGACCCAATCATTGGCTCCACTGCCCGGATTAAATGTGCTATCGAGCGAGCCATTGGGGTTCACGCGAGCGATCAGATTACGCGCCATGCCGTCAACCTGCGTGAACGCGCCGCCGATCACCAGCTTCCCGTTCGGCTGTGTGGCCAGCGCGAAAACCCCATCATTCGGACCGTTGCCCGCATTAAATGTCGGGTCAACGCTGCCATCCATGGACAGCCGCGCCACGCGATTGGAGCGCACGCCGCCCAGGTATGTAAAATAGCCACCAAGCATGATCTTGCCATTGGCCTGGACACCAATCGCCATAACCCAATCATCAGCGCCTAGGCCGGTAGCAAAGCTCATATCTACGCTGCCGTCCGTGTTCAGCCGGGCCAGGTGCGCACGCGGCACGTTGTCGACAGCCCCGAACAGCCCACCGACAAGCACTTTGCCATCTGGCTGCACCGCCAGCGCCATGACCCAATCGTTGGGCCCACTCCCGATCGCAAACGCCGGATCGAGCGAACCGTCAGCGTTCAACCGCGCGAGATACTGTCGCGCCGCGCCGTCGACCTGCGTGAAATAGCCGCCGATCACGATCTTGCCATCCGGCTGGACCGCCAGCGCCACCACGCCCTCATTGGTCCCCTGACCAGGATCAAACGACAGATCGAGTGTTCCATCCGCGTTCAGCCGGGCGATGCCAGAGCGAGCGACCCCCTGAACTTCCGTGAAATAGCCGCCGATCACGATCTTGCCATCCGGCTGGACCGCCAGCGCCATGACCCAATCGTTGGGCCCACTCCCGATCGTAAACGCCGGATCGGGGGAATCGGGAGCCGCATACACCGATGATGCCAGCACCACGATTGATATGACAAGCAGCAGCGCGGGTCGGCTCGCTTTGAGCCGCTGGATCAAGCGCCACAAACTGGACCTGAACCGCATAGTTGTTTTCCTCTCGATGCGCATACGCGAGTCGGCATGTTAGTTATGGGCGGCAGGCAGATACGCCCGATGCAGCGTGTTTGTCGTGAGAACGCTGCCGGTTGCGATAGCCTGGAGGCTTTCACCGTGGAAAAACACATCCGTACGGCCCGGCCCGGTGGTCTTGAGTAGGATCGCGGTGGATGCCACCGGCGCTTTGGCGCGCACATACAATGTTCCGAGGCGCACGCTGCCGCTCACAGGCGCAGATCGCAGCCGTGAGGCCGAGACGCGAATCGTCCCGCTCGTCCGGTCCACGACGTTGTAGGACACATCGGTGAACGCGCTCTGTGCAAGATCGAGCCTGGCCGCCGGCTGCCCGCTGCGATCGACCAGATCTAACCACTGCGGATCAACCTCGATCTGGAGATCGATGGTGTCTGCCGT
>DASWTQ010000445.1:0-3309 GCA_036402055.1 Herpetosiphonaceae bacterium | reverse complement strand
TCGGCAGGTTGTAGCAGGTCGGGATGAATTGCGCGGCGGTAGCGGGGCGGGCAGTAAACACGGTCGCGGCGAGGAGCAATCCGGCGAATAAGCGCATGTGGTCCTCCAGGTAGTTGAATTGGCACGAGTATAGCAGAGGATGGTGATACGTGTGCAGGTTTCCCTGCTCGTGGAGAGTAGGCCGAAGGGCGATTGACGCGCCTGCTCTCGTTCCATACACTTCGATGTATGAAACAAGGATTTGGCACACTTCTGATTATTATGTCGGCGCTCTCGTTCGGCGCACTGGCGATCTTCGCACGGCTGGCCTATGCCGCCGGAGCCGATCCGATCACGGTGCTGTTTCTGCGCTTTGTGATCGCTGCGGTGGTTATGAGCGCCATTATGTGGGCGCGGCGGATACCGTTTCCGCGCGGGCGGACGCTGCTCAGCCTGGCGCTGATGGGCGGCGTCGGCTATGTGGGCCAGTCGTTGGCGTACTTCACGGCGCTGACGATGGCCTCGGCGGCGCTGGTGGCGCTGCTGCTCTACGTGTATCCCGCGCTGGTGACGGCGCTCTCGGCGATCTTTCTGGGCGAGCGCATCACAGTGCTCAAGCTGGCGGCGCTGGTGCTGGCGCTGCTCGGCACAGCCCTGACGATCGGGCCGGCGGAGGGCGGGCAGCCGCTGGGAATCGCGCTGGGCGCTGCGGCGGCGGTGATTTATGCGGTCTATATTCTGGTGGGTAGTCGTGTGACTGCCCGCGCCGGAGCGATCGCGTCGTCGAGCGTGATCATGAGCGCGGCGGCGGTGATGTACACGGTGGTCGTGCTGTTCCAGGGGCCGCGCTTCCCGACCACGGCGCTGGGCTGGGTCGCAATCGCTGGAATCTCGCTGATCTCGACGGTGCTGGCGATCGTAACCTTCTTCGCGGGCCTTGAGCGCGTCGGCCCGACGAACGCCTCGACGCTCTCAACGTTCGAGCCGCTGGTCACAGTGCTGCTGGCGATGGTGTTTTTGCACGAGACGATCGTGCCGTTGCAGATCATCGGCGGCGGGCTGATCCTGGCAGCGGTGATCCTGCTGGCCCGCAGTGAGGCCCGCGTCAATACCGCTGATCCACAGCTTGCGCCTACTTCCGAGAGCTAGGCCGGCGCGCTGGTGGGCGTGCTGATAAAGCTCCAGATCATATCGCTGAGCGTGGCCTGCACGCGGGCGCGGCTGACGTGCGAGGTGTAGGGCAATCCCATGCCGGCCAGGGTTTCGGTCGCCACTTGAATGACCACGGCGGCCGCCTCGGGATCGGCGATGTAGCCCAGGCTATGCTCGTTGATCTGCCTCAAGAAGCCCTGGATCTGCTCCAATGCGATCCGGTTGAGATCGCGCACCCGTGAGGCTACTTCCGCGTCCTGGGTCGCTAGATAGGCCAGCGTCGGGCTGAGCTTGCGGTAGAGCATATGCCGCTCAAAGATGCGTGCCACCGCCCGATCGATGATCTCGCGCAGATTGCTCGACGCATGCACGTTCAGCTCCGCAAGCGCCGCCTCGGTTTCCCGCTGGTAGAGCATATCCCACAGCGCCAGCAGAATCTGTTGTTTGTCTTTGAAGTAGGTATAGATCGAGCCCACCGGCTTGCCTGCGCGATTGGCGATGTCGCTGGTGGTGGTGTTGTCGTAGCCCTGGGTAGTGAATAGCTCGGCCGCTGCGTCAAGAATCCGGTTCACCGTCTGGCGTGAGCGGGCTTGTTTGGGCTGGTTGAGCAGCGGCGTTGTCGTCGATTGTTTGCGAGTCATGGGGGCCTCATTCGCTTGACAGCGTTGTCAGAGCGGATTTATAATCTGAATACTTTTCAGGTTTCCTCATTATAGCTGCGTCAAGACGAGTAGCGCAACTCGATCGTCGATGTCTCCCCCAGGCAGCGAGGAGCACTCAAGTATAGCGCATGTGCTGCCGGTTTGAGTCGCGAAAGGCGGCCACTCCAAGCTTGAATCAGACCCGTCGTTGGAAACGCGCAAAGGAGCCACTATGCCAACCGAACTATCCGAAGATCTGAAGATGCTACGCCAGACGATCCGCGAATTTACCGAGAAGGAAGTCGCGCCGGTCGCTCGCAAGTACGACGAGGAAGAAGCAGTACCGTATCCGGTGCTCAAGAAAGCTGCTGAGCTGGGCCTCTTCGGTATTCCGTTCCCGGAAGAGTACGGCGGCATCGAGATGGGCATCACCGGCTACTGCATTCTGATGGAAGAGCTGAATCGCCACGATGCTTCGGTCGGAACGATCATCGGCGCGTCGGTGCAGCTTGCCGGCATGACGATCTTTCTGGGCGGCAATGAGGAGCAGAAGCGCAAGTATCTCACGCCGATCGCGACGGGCGAGAAGATCGGGGCCTGGTGTCTCACCGAGCCCAACGCCGGATCGGACGCGGCCAGCCTGCGCACCACGGCCGAGAAGCGCGGCGATGAGTGGGTGCTCAACGGCAGCAAAATGTGGATCACCAACGGCTCGTTCGCCGATACGCTGGTTGTCTTCGCGACCGTCGATCCGTCGCTCGGGCCACGCGGCGTTACGGCCTTTATCGTCGAGAAGGATTTTCCCGGCTTCAAAGTCGGCAAGGTCGAGGAAAAGATGGGCTTGCGCGCGTCGCACACGGCCAGTCTCTTCTTCGAAGACTGCCGCGTTCCCGCCGAAAACGTGATCGGCCAGCCCGGCCACGGCTTTGCGATCTCGATGCAGACGCTGGATATTGGACGCGCCGGTTTGGGCGCGGCATCGCTGGGCTCGGCCAAGCAGGCGTTCGAGTACGCGCGCGCATACGCCGTGGAGCGCCAGCAGTTCGGCCGACCGATCGCCGATTTCCAGGCGATCCAGTTCAAGCTGGCCGAGATGGCGGTCAAGATCTACACCATGGAAGAGATCGTCTATCACTGCGCGACGCTGGTCGACAATCGCAAGCCGGCCACGCTTGAGTCGTCGATCGTCAAGCTTTACTGCACCGACTCGGCCTCGCAGGTCATCGACGAGGCGATCCAGATTCACGGCGGCATGGGCTTTAGCCGCGAGCTGCCGCTGGAGCGCATGTACCGTGATGCGCGCGTGACGCGGATCTTTGAGGGCACTAACGAGATCCAGAAGCACGTGATCTCCCGCGAGCTGCTGAAGCAGGTCGGCTACAAGCCCAAAGGGTAAGCCGGCCCTGCGGGCAAATAAAGGAACAAGGGAACAAAGGAACAAACGAACAAAAAGCAGCCTGATCGTTTGTTCCTTTGTTTTTGGTGTGGCCCTCACCCCCGCCTCACGATGTTCGGCAACCCCTCACCCGTTGCCTTC
>DASWTQ010000444.1:0-13381 GCA_036402055.1 Herpetosiphonaceae bacterium | reverse complement strand
TGTCCGCAGCTCCCGCCGTTCGCCCAGGATACGCCCGAGGTGCGCGCGGCATTATTTGCGCTCGGCGCGATCGATGGGCCGATGGACGGCAAAGTCCTGCCGCCGCCGAACTTGCCGCCCGCGCCGCCGGCCAGCCCGCCGCCAGTGCAGACCGACGACGTGACGGTTCCGGTTCCGCCCGGAGAAAATCCCCGCATTCCGACGGGCTTTACCTTTTTCGGCCAGTTTATCGCGCACGATCTGACCTTTGACGCGCACTCAAATTTTACACAGCGCCACGAGCCGGCCGCGACGACGAACTTCCGCACGCCGCTGCTCGATCTCGATAGCATCTATGGCGCAGGTCCGGTCGCCAGCGCGCATCTGTACGATAAAAGCAGCGACAAAGCCAAGTTCCTGGTCGACGCCGACGCGCTCTGGGATCTGCCGCGTAACAGCCAGGGCGTGGCGCTAATCAGCGATCCGCGCGGAGACCAGACCGTGATCGCCGCGCAGCTGTTTCAGGTCTTTCTCCGCTTCCACAACGCGGTCGTCGACGATCTCAGCCGCCGCGCCTCTCCACCAGCCGATCTCTTCGCCGAGGCGCAGCGGCTTGTGCGCTGGCACTACCAGTGGCTGATCGTCCATGAGTATCTGCCGCATATCGTGACGCAGGAGCTGGTAGACAATATTCTTAATCGCCCCAACGGACGCAGATTTTACAAGTGGCACGACGAGCCGTTTATGCCGGTCGAGTTCGCCGAGGCCGCCTTCCGCTTCGGCCACAGCCAGCTGCGCCCCAACTATCTGCTCAACGGCACATTCGCCAGCCCGCTCTTTGTCACGCCTACGCCGGACAATCCGCATCCAGTCGATCTGACCGGCGGCAAGCGCGATCCGCGCATGATCATCAACTGGCAGATCTTCTTTAACCTTGGCTCGAATCCGCCGGGATTTCCGTTCAACAGCATGCTGATCGATACGCTGCTGCCGACCTCGCTGCTGCGGCTACCGTTCACCGGCCCCGATCGTCCCGACAATCCATCGTCGCTCGCGCGCCGTACGCTGCTGCGGCACCTGACGTTCGGTGTACCTTCCGGTCAGTCGGTCGCCCGCGCCATGAACATCGAGCCGCTTGATCGATCCGAGCTTGCCGATCTTGAGCCGTTTGGCCTGGCGCAAAGCACGCCGCTCTGGTTCTATGTTTTGCGCGAGGCGGCGCGACGTGCGCAGGGCCGGCATCTGGGGCCGCTTGGCGGGCGGATTGTCGCCGAGGTGATCATTGGCCTGCTTCAGGCAGACCCGCGCTCGTATCTGGCGCAGAGCCCGCAGTGGCGCCCGGTTCTCGGCCAGCGCAGCGGAGAATTCGGAATCGCCGATCTGCTGAGGTTTGCCGGAGCCGTCTAAGCGCCACGGCCGGCAGCGCTCATACGCGGGAGATCGCACGGGCCGCCGATCCGTCCAGGTTGGCGGCTTGCTCTGCTTGTGGGCAGGTTTGGAGAACAAAGATTATCGGCAGCGGATCATCCTCTTAGTGGCCGACCGACTGTTCAAGCCGTGCGCAGGCCGCCGCAAAAGACTCGCCGCGCCCCCACAGCGTCTCGAACGCGATCTTCACCAGCTGCGCCAGCTGTTTATGCTCGATCACCAGAATCGTGAGATCCGTACGGCCGGCGATCGGATCTTCCATCGCGAACATCACGATCTCCTCGTCGACGATCACCAGCTTGAGCGGCAGATGCTCGATGAAGCGGGCCTCTTCGCCGTGGCCGATGAAAAAATCGACGGCCTGGCGCGTTTCTTCGTTCTGCAAAACGCTGTACTCGTAGATCGAGCAGGCGCGTATATTGCGCTTGAGCGTTTCTAGACCTTCGAGGTTTTCCTGCGGCGGCCGGGCATAGGGCGGCTTGGTGAAGATCAAGATCTCACGCTGGCAGTTGGCCTGAATCTCGGCAAAGCGCTGATTGATCGCGGTTCGGCCGCGCAGCACCTCGATATATTCAAGCGGGCTGCTTTCTTCTTTGCCTTCCTGATACTGATCGCTCAGCTCGTCGACCAGCTCATTGGTCATGGTTTCCAGCCGGCTCAGCCGCTGCTGCTCACGCTCCAGCAGTGCGCTCAGGGCGGTCTTTGGGGAGACGGCCGCATACTTGGTGCCATGCCGTCCCGGACGGCTGATAGCCAGGCCACGCTCGACGAGACTCGCCAGAATATCGTAGATGCGCTGGCGCGGCACGCCTGAAATATCGGCGACCTGCGTGGCCGAAAAACTTTCTTTGCCAAGCAGCGCCGTGTACGCCTTCGCCTCATACACGTTGAGCCCAAGCTGGGTTAAGCGGTTGATGTGATTTTCAAGCACAGTACCTCACTTTGTTCTATGCATGCACGGCTGGAAAATTATGCTCATAGTATAAACCTGTTGTTGTATGATCAACAACATATCGGATCATGGATGCGCATAGGCTTTCAATACCGATCGCAGCAGGTTTTCCTGCGCAAAAATGCTCGTAGCACCACATTGGCCTATACATTCCCATCGCATAGCGCGCTGACGAAGAGCGCGCCAGCTGGATTGTTTATAATGTAGCTCGTTCCTGGCGACGAGCGATGCATCAGGATTGTTGCAACCGCAATCAGCAAGGAGAGGCAGCATGGATCAGAGCGAGCAGCAGGAGCCACAGAAGCGCACGGTGTACGCGCCACAGCCCAACGATGCCCAGCAGGCGCCTGCGGTGATCAGCGTCGAGCTTGCCGAAGATGAAGACGTGCAATGGCAGTGGACACACTACAACGATGGGCGAAGCGTCGTCACCGGCTACACGATTGTTAAACGGCCTGTAGAGCAGCAGCATTAAAAGCAATAGAAAAAGGACACGCGTGACGTGTCCTTTTCGTTTACCTGATTGGCTGCGAGCTTAGCCAGCCGGACGATCGTTCTGGGTGTGGCCGTCGGCTACGGCTTCGCCTGATTGTCCACTAATATTGTGGAGCACGTCGCGCATCACGAAAGCCCGTACCAGATCATCGGCGCTGTTGACCTGAAGCACGGCGCGGCTATTGCCGGCCAGGGAGCGAGCAACGTCAAGCTGTGCCATCGCCAGCTCGCGCTGCGCCGCATGAGGATTATTGCGCAGCGTTTCTTCCAGCCGCGACAGCCGCATCATCTCGGCCTCAGCCTCAAGCTCGGCGATCCGGCGACGGGCCTCGGCCTGCTGCACCTGAACCTGTAGCTCCTCACGCTCACGCTCGACACGCGCCACCACCTGCTGACGCGCCAGCGCTTCCTGGTCGGCCTGACGACGCTGGGCCAGCGCCTGCTTCTCGGACTGCTCGGCGCGCTGAAGCACAGCCAGCTGTCGCGCCTCCTGCGACTGCAAGAACTCCGCCGGCGGTCGCGCATCAGTGATGTTGATCTTGGCGATCGTCACGCCGTACTGCTCGACGTCGACGTTCAGCGAATCGCGGAGTCCGGCGGTTTCCTGGCGGGCCAGATCGTTGACCTGATCCGAGGTCACAAGGCGTACCATCGAGCGGATCGCGTCCTGACAGGCCGCCTGAAAGACCTGGTCGAAGCCGCTGGCCGAGATGCCGTACACAAAGCGATACGGGTCCGTGACCATAAAGGTAATCGACGTATCGACAGCGGCCCGAACGTTATCGCGGGTCGGCGCTTCTTTGACCGGAGCGTCGTATGGGATCTCGCGGCGCGAGACCAAATGCGAGACGACCACCCACGGCGCGATAAAGTGCAAGCCTGCGCCGACAACGCCGATATGCTTACCGCCACGAGACAGCAGCGCGTTCGCGCCTTCCGGCACCTGAATGTAGAGCGAGCGGAGCAGACCAAAGAGGATAAACAGAACGCCAAAGAAAAATCCGGCAACGCCGAAGCCTGCGTTCTGAGAGGCGGCAAAGAAGCCAACAATAATAATAAAGATGCCGAAGATCACAAGGCCCCAGCGGATGCGATTCTGGCGCTTCGGCACCACGACGATCGGCGTACGACCGGCCTCGTCCTTGCGGCCAAATACCTCCGCCGCCTCTTCGATCGCGGCGCGCACCTGGGCCAGCTGGGAGATACCTTGAGCTACCTGATTGGAGTACGGATTTGGGCCTTGAGACATGAACAGTTCCTCCTGTGAATATTTGATGGGGAAACCCGATTGATAAGCATTAAGCTACTGTACGTGCGTGTAGCCGATTGGTTGCAGGTCAGGGGATATATCGTGCTGCTAGCATACACGAGTCGCAGGAGAAGAACAAGAGAACAAAAGAACCAAGAAACGAACAAAGAACAAAGGACAAAGAACAGAGAACCAAGAACAAAAGGTAGGGAGCAACCGCTTACTGCTTCCCCCTCGCCTGTCGCAACCGAGCCAAAAGCTTGGCAAGGTTCGGGGCAGGGGGGCAGGGGGTGAGGGCCATTCCAATCTCCAGCATCACTCAAGCGCGCCAGCCCAAGCCAGCAGATCGATGTCCGTTGTCGGAATTGAGGAGCACCACTGCTGGACTTCGCGGCGGGCAGCGATCGCCTCGTCAAGCGTTGTCAGCCGGAAGCGCAGCCGATCGCCGGGGAGTAGCTGTGCCGCCAGCGCAAGATCCGGCTCGATCACCACGCCAACAATCGGGTAGCCGCCAGTGGTCTGCGCGTCGGCCATGAGCAAGATCGGGTTGCCGTCAGGTGGAACCTGGATCACGCCCGGCAGCACACCCAGCGACGGCAGACTACATGGCGCGGCGTAGCATAGCGGCGGACCGTCCAGCCGGTAGCCCATGCGATTGGCGCTGGCGTTGATCGTAAACGGCTCCGTCAGCAGCAGATCCAGCACACCAGAAACAAAGCGATCGAGATGCGGCCCTGGCAGCAGCCGTAGCGCAGGTTCGACACTGTAGGGCGGATACGCGGCGATCGGACAGGTGCGCCCAGCCAGCGGTAGCGCATCTGCCACCCTGCGCGTCGCCAGCAGATCACCGGTGCGCAGCGCACGACCGTCGAGGCCACCAAAGCCACCGGCCAGATAGGTACTCCGTGAGCCAAGGATCGCGGGCACATCGAGGCCGCCCTCAATCGCCAGATATGCCCGCGCGCCCCAGCTTTGCCGCCTGCCCACAAATCGGATCTCAGCGCCGGGCCGAGCAAAGACCACAGTCCACAGCGGTAGCGGCTCGTCGTCGAGCAGCGCGCCAAGATCGCCGCCGGTGATCGCCAGCAGCGTCGGAGCCAGCACCTCGAAGGCTGCACCGCCCGCCGTGATCTCCAGCGCCGCCGCGTCGTGCGGATTGTCCAGCAGCCGGTTCGCCAGCGAGAGCGCAATCGGATCAAGCGCGCCGCTCTGAGGAACACCGTAGCGCCGCGTCCCATGCCGCCCATGATCCTGAACCGTCGTCAGCACGCCGCCGCTCAGTATGCGCATACAAGGCGAAGACGCACCGATCACGGCTGGATTCCATCGGCCAGCGGCACGAAACGCACGCCCACGCCGGGCTCAAGCAGCGACGGCGGATCGGCGTCGGGATCGAAAAGCGGCTGCCGGGTCCGGCCGATCAGATGCCAGCCGCCGGGCAGCACGGCTGGATAGATCCCGCTCATGTCGGCGGCGATTGCGACCGAGCCGGCCGGCACTTTGGTGCGCGGCGTCGCGCGACGGGGCAGATGCAGCGGCGCCGGCAGCGGCCCGAGATATGGAAAGCCCGGCGCGAAGCCGATCAGCAGCACGCGGTAGATCGGCGCGGAGTGCAGCGCAACAACCGCTTGCGGCGTCATGCCAACCTGCGCGGCGACCTCAAGCAGATCCGGCCCATCGTCGCCGCCGTAGCGCACCGCAATCTCCACCACACGCTCTGGTGTATCCGGCGCGGGCTCAAGCTCGGCAAGCAGCCGTCGGATCGTCGCTTCCAGCGCGGCGACCGGCAGTCGCAGCGGATCGAACGGAATCAACAGCGAGCTGACTGCGGGCACCGACGGCTGCGCGCCCGCCAGTGCAGCAGCATCCAGGGATCGTGCCAGCGCAAGCACCGCGCGATTCGTCAGGTCGTCGGCGGGCTCAGCTTCGACCAGCAGCGCCGCCTCGCCCAGCGGCAGCACGCGCCAGCGAATCGTCGGGTCCATGCTGTTAG
The DNA here is from genome assembly GCA_036402055.1 of Herpetosiphonaceae bacterium. Taxonomy (GTDB): domain Bacteria; phylum Chloroflexota; class Chloroflexia; order Chloroflexales; family Kallotenuaceae; genus LB3-1. The sequence continues at coordinate 7,285 of DASWTQ010000444.1, read as the reverse complement.
CGGCTCACCAGCTGCGCCAGCGGCACAACCTCGATCCCGGCCGTCTGAAGGCCGCTGCGCAGCAAAGCCGCCCGCGTCGCGGCTCCGGGCGTGTCGCCGTGCAGACAGATAGTATCGGCCTCCAGAGCCAACCGCTGGCCGTCGTAGGTCAGCGTGCAGTGCTCGGCCGCGATCTGGATCGCCTGCGCCATCGCCTGCTGATCGTCGTGGATCACCGCCCCCGGCAGGCGACGGCTGCGCAGCGAGCCGTCGGCCTCATACAGTCGATCCGCGAACGCCTCACGCGCAACCGGCAGCCCGGCAGCACGTCCCGCCTCGATCAGCGCCGAGCCCGCCAGACCCACGAGAATCAGATCACGGCTAAACGAGGCCACCGCCCGCGCGATCGCCTCGGCGGCTGCGGGTGTGACCGCCGCGTAGTTGTAGAGCGCGCCGTGCGGCTTGACATGCGTCAGCTCCACGTTCTCGGAGCGCGCGATCGCGTAGAGCGCACCGATCTGGGCCACCACGCTATCGGCGATCTCGTCGGGCGTCATGTCGAGCAAGCGCCGCCCAAAGCCTTGCAGATCGGGAAAGCCGGGATGCGCGCCCACGCTTACGCCGCGCTCACGCGCCAAGCGCACCGTCCGGCGCATGGTCGTCGGATCGCCGGCGTGCGCACCACAGGCCACGTTCGCGGATGTTACGTGCGGCAGCAGCGCCGCGTCATCGCCCATGCGCCACGTGCCGAAGCTTTCGCCGCAATCACAGTTCAGATCGATCTTCATGCTTGCTTCCTATGCGATCCGGCCGCGCGATCGGCCGCACCGTCGCGTGACCGGCCTCCGGCGCGAGATGACTGGCGGCCATGCCCACGATCGCGGTGTAGGTCGGATAGGCCAGCTCGATTCCAGCCAGTGTTGTCGCTTTGACCTCGGCCGCCATCGCGGTTGCCACGGCCTGAATCACCTCGACGGCATGCTCGCCCGCAGCGTGCGCCCCGATCACCAGCATCGTCTCGCGATCGGCGATCAGCTTGAGAAAGCCCACCTTGCGATCGTCGATAATCGCGCGGTCGAGATCGGCGAAGTGCGCCACCGCGACCAGACAGTCGGGATGTTCTTTGCGCGCCTGCTCCTCGGTCAGGCCAACGCCGGCATGATCGGGATCGGTGAAGCCGCCGTTGGGCAGCAGGTCATGTTTAAAAGTCTGGGTCACGCCACGCACCGCGTTTTCGGCGGCGACATACGCCTCAAAGTGCGCGCCCTGCACCAGCATACCCTGGCCATTGGCGTCACCCGCGACGAAGATATGCGGCACCGAGGTTTGCAGATACTCATTGACCTTGATGAAGCCTTTTTCGACCTCCACGCCGATCGAGTCGAGGCCCAGCCCCTCGGTCGCAGCCGGCCAGCCCGCGCACAAAAAGACCGCGTCGCACTCGACGATTTTTTCCTGATCGTCGGCAGTATACACCAGCCGTCGCCGGCCGTCGTCGAGCAGCTCGATCCGCTCCACACCTTTGATGCCGGTCTCGACGGTCACGCCCTGCTTGACGAAGTTCTCGCGCAGCACCTCGCCCACATCACGATCCGCCATCGGCAGCACGTTGGGCAGCATTTCCAGCAGCGTTACCTTCGCGCCAAACGCGTTCATCACGGTTACCAGTTGCACGCCGGTGTAGCCGCTGCCGACGATCGCCACGGAGCGCGGAAGCTCCTCCAGCTCCAGAATATCCTCCGGGTAGAGCGCGTGCTCGACGCCGGGAATTGGCAGCCGCCGCGAGTGGCCGCCCACGCACAGAATGATCTTATCGGCGCGCAAAACCTGGCCCGAATCGGCGAGACGGACCTCGTGCGGTGAGCAGAAGGTCGCGGCCTCCATGAACAGGTCGCCGCCGGCCGCGCGAATATTGTCCGAGACGCGCTTGTTGCCGTGCACCTCTTCGATCACCTGCTTGACTCGCTCCCGCGTCTGCGCCCAGACGACGCTCGGCTCGCCCACCTGAATGCCGTACGTGCCGGCGCTGCGAATATCGCGCAGCGTGCGCGCGGTTTTGGCCAGCACACGCGTCGGGACGCAGCCGGTATTGGTACAGGTGCCGCCGGTCCGGCGCTTCTCAACGACTGCTACGCGCGCGCCCAGTTCGCAGGCATGCAGCGCCGCCATCGTTCCCGCCGGGCCCGCGCCGATCACCAGCACATCATAGGATTGTTGCATGATGCTCCTCATCAATCAGGGACTCGTCGAAGCCTGCTGAATGTCGATTGTACCCAGTATCGATCGCGCGACCGCTGTGGTGTTCAGCGCTGCACGCACGATCATTCAGCAGCATACGACCAATTTTCGTGCCGTCTTGTGATGGAAGCATGTCGAGCGCATATGCGCCGAACAAGACGAGCATCCAGGCCTGGAAGAGTACATATTCCACATAACATATCCTGTAGCCTCCAATAAGGAGCTGACGTTTACCTTTTTGCATTGACTATCCGCTCACACTGCATAATAATGGTCTCATCACATTTTCCCAAACCCGTGAAAGTGATAGGAAGGTCTGCTGTGGATAGTTCGATTTCGGCAGGCAGTACTGCGGATTCCAGCGCGACGAACTCTAACCCGCGTGCCACCCAACTCCAGGATGTCGTCCCTGCTCGTCCAACACCCTCGTCGCCTGGTAGTCCTCTGGATACTGCGCCCGATCCTCCCACTCCAGTCATTCAGAACACTCCTCCTACTTCCTCAAGCGACCACCAGCCCATCAACGACGAGACAGGCACTGTTCGCGCTCATGCCATGCCGTTGTCCTCTGCACATACTAATGCTCCCGACTCAGAGATGGCCGAGTTGCATGAAACTGTTCAACTTCTGCGCGACCAAGTTGATGCCCTACAAATCCAGGTATCGAAGCCGCAGCGCTGGTTCTCAGATGCGACGACACTCATTGCCCTTGGCGCATTACTTTTCTCGTTAGTGACGACGTTCTTCTCATATTGGCAGGCGCAGATCCAGGAGATTGATGACTCACGTACTGAACTACGCACGATCATCAGTCGTATGAGCCAGATTCCACGCGATTACCTGGTATATACTCAAACACTTACAGATGCTAATACTGTTGTCGAACTGAACGGCTCACTGCAAGCCGAAAATGCGATGTTAGCAGCACGAGCCTACGAAATTAGTAAAGATATTCCCGATTATCTCACACCCAGTGAATATCACTTACTTGCTCAGTCGCTGTTCCTATCGAATCAGGTTGAGCGAAGTCTCGAAATTAATGAATTTACGATTGCTAAGGCTAGTGGGGTCAACGATCTGGTCCCTGCGCTGCAAGGAAAAGCCAGCATACTTATGCTTATGGGCGATGTGAATGGAGGCAGAGCCATATTTCAAACAGCGCTCGACGTTTTTCAGCGCTACCCAACGCCAATAAAATTCTATGAGCTTACGACGCACTTTTCAACTCACATGGATTGGGCGAACGCAGAATTTACTATTGGTCAATGTGCCGAGGGTCTGAAACATCTTGAGGAAGCCCACGCGTTGTTAAGCCAAATGCAGCCCGCCTCTGCGGCGGAACTGCAACGCAAGCAATTAGCCGACTATATTAGTAATGCCAGTAAGTGCGTACCAAAACCCTGAATCATGCTTGGATTGTGGTGATTCAATCAAGACAGTGGCTAAACGGATTCTGACGTTGCGTGGTTGTATATCTGTTGATGCATGGAAAATGCCTTAACCATGATACACACCGACAAAAGATAGACTCAATCATTGTACGCTCTGCGCTCGATGTACTGACGAGCTTAGACGAACCCACCAGCAAGGCTTGTTGGTGGGTTGATTTTGTACAAAGCTAAACAAAGACCGACCTTCCTCAGAAGTGACTAATATTGCCCTGTGCCATATGCTAGCGGAAAAATGCGTACGATGCAGTTGCACTCCGTAGCGAGTAGCATCGGCTCCGTAGTCCGATTAGCTATCGATCCCCAGGATTTATTTCCGCCTGCACGCCCCGCGATCTCCCGGTATAATCTGGTCGCCCCGGAATCTACCAGGAAGGAAACACCATTTGAAACAATTGATGCTGACCTCGATGCTGCTTGTCACGCTGCTGGTGTCCTACACCTGCTCAAGCGCCGCGCCCGCGCCCATGCCGGCAGCGCAGACGGCAAGCACATCTGTATTCGGCCTTAATAGCCATATTGCCTCGCGCTATCCCGACTATGGCTCGCTCAGCCGGCCGGCCGGGCTGGTCAAAGATCTGGCGCTGGGCTGGGTTCGCGAAGACGTGCAGTGGTCGCGCGTGGAGCCGCAGCCGGGAAGATTCGACTGGTCCTGGCACGACAAGGTTTTCGATCTACACCGGAGCACCGGCGTTAATATCATCGGCGTGATCGGCCCGGCGGTGGGCTGGGCCACTCCCGAGCCGAGCGATCCGGGCAATGGTGTGTCGTACTTCGCGCCCGATCCCGATCGCTATGCCGCCTTTGCCAAAGCTGTGGCCGCGCGCTACAAAGGCAAGGTGCAGGCCTGGGAGATCTGGAACGAGCCCGAGAACGGCAACTTCTGGAAGCCCGCGCCCGATCCGGCCGCCTACTCCCGGCTGCTGATCCAGACGTATGCCGCGATCAAGTCCGTCGATCCTTCGGTGACGGTGCTCAGCGGCGGCGTGGTGCCCTTCGATCCGACCTTTCTCAACGCCGTCGCGGCTCACGGCGCGTGGGGCTCCTTCGACGCGCTCTCGGTCCATCCGTATGTCGATCCGTTCACGCCCGAAACCGCGCAGATCGATGTGGTCGGCATCAAAAACGTGCAGACGCTGGCCGCGCGCTACGGCAGCAAGCCGATCTGGGCGACAGAGTTCGGCTGGGGCAGCGGTGCCTGCGAGCGCGATCCGGTCGGGCGGACCAACGAGGACCAGCAGGCGAATAATCTGGTACGCGGCGGCGTGCTGCTGCGCGGAGCTGGAGCCGAGCGCGTGCTGTGGTACAACTTCAAAGATCCGCAGCAGCCTTGCTATGGCCTCGTGCGCGGCGGCGGCAGCGGCAGCGACTACGGCCAGCTCAAGCCGGCGGCGATCGCGCTCAAAGTGCTGAGCCAGCAGATCGGCGGAGCGCAGCCGCTGGGCGCGCAGGACGTGATGCCGAGCCAGGTTGTGCTTTCCTTCGACGATGCCCGTGGCTGGGGCGCGCCCTTCCCGGTGGGCAAGCCGCCAATCACCGCCAGCACCGAGCAAGTCCGCAGCAACGCGTCGGGCCGCATCATCTACGAGTTCACCAGCGCCGACAATGATTATGTCGCGTTTCCTCGCAGCGAGAACACACCGCTGCCGGCCAACACGACGCGCGTCGGGCTATGGGTGTATGGCGATGGCTCGGGTCACATGCTTCAGGCGCGCATCGCCGACGAGCAGGGCGAGGTGCTGCAATACCGCCTCGGCTACATCGGCGCTCCCGGCTGGCAGTTCCTCAGCGCATCACTGACCGGCGAAGTCGAGCCGGGCAATCGCATCACGGGTGGCAACGGGCGGCTCGACGGCGCGCTGCGGCTCCGGGAGCTGATCGTGGACGATAGCCCGAACACGGCAACCGGCAGCGGCAGATTCTTCATCGACGATTTTACGGCCTTCCAGGGCACGGATGTCTACGTCCAGCGTTTCGCGGCAGGCGGCGAAGTTGTGGATGTGGTCTGGTCGCCCACCGGCGGCACGGCGCGCATTCCCTCGGCCTCGGCCAGCGCGACGGTCACTCAGCGTGACGGCGGCAGCGCCTCGATCCGCGCCGAGAACGGTACGCTCAATCTCAGCGTCGGTCCCGCGCCGATCTATGTGCGGCATGTGCCCGGCAGCGCGGCCAAACCACCCACAGCGCCGCCCAGCGCGGGAGCGCCGGCGCCCTACAACGGCGCATTCGCCACGCCGAACTTCCAGCGCGTCTGGGAGCGCACCGATCGTCCTGTTGCCGAGGGCCGGCTCTCACAGCCGCGCACCTGGCTCTGGGGTCCACAGCCGATCACGGCGGCGCATCGTGAGCCATACGCCAACAGCCCCGAAGGATCGCGGCAGGTGCAGTACTTCGACAAGAGCCGCATGGAGATCAACAATCCCGCCAGCGGACAGGTCACGAACGGCCTGCTGGTCGTCGAGATGATCACCGGCAGAGTGCAGGTCGGCGACGATGCCTTCACCGACGCGGCACCCGCTGAGCAGGCGGTCGCCGGCGATCCCACGCAGACCAACCCGCAGGGCCCAACCTACGCCTCATTCCGCAGCGTGGCGTATCCGGTCAACCAGGCTAAAGCGCCCAACCGCGTGGGACAGCAGGTCACCGCAACGCTGCGCCGCGATGGCAGCACCGGCGACGATGCGAGTCTGGCGCGCTACGGCGTGCAGCTCGGCAGCTACGACGCGGCGCTGGGCCATAACGTGCCGCGCGTCTTCAACGATTTCTTCGCTCAGCGCGGCCAGATCTACGAGGGCGGCTACCGTCAGGGCCAGGTGATCGATGCGCTCTTCGCGGTCGGCCTGCCGATCAGCGAGCCCTACTGGTCGCGCGTCAACGTCGGCGGCGTCGAGAAAGACGTGCTGATGCAGGCGTTTCAGCGGCGCGTGCTGACCTACACGCCCAGCAATCCGCCCGGCTTCCAGGTCGAGATGGGCAACGTCGGCCAGCATTATCTGCGCTGGCGCTACGGCCAATAAACGATCCGGGCGTACGCACACGCCCCACGAATCATCACGAGCGCGGACGATCTGTCTGCGCTCGCTGCTTTCTCTTGCAATCCTCTCAGCGTCTGGCCGCAACCTGCTCATAGATCGCGAGCGTCCGGCGCGCCGTCTCGGCCCACGTGAAGCCGCTCGCTCGACGGAGGCCGCGCGCGGAAAGATCTTCTCGCAGCGCCGGATCGTCTACCAGCCGTTGCAGCGCCTCGGCCAGCGGCGCGACCTCGGGTGCGACCAGCAGCCCGGCATCGCCGACGACCTCGGGCAGCGACGATGAATTGCCGGCGATCACGGGCGTGCCGCAGGCCATCGCCTCCAGCGGCGGCAGACCAAAGCCCTCGTAGCGCGACGGAAACACAAACGCCAGCGCTCCCGAGAGCAGCGCCGGAACGTCGGCGGCCGGCATGTCGTGGATGAAGCGCACACGATCGCTCAGGCCAAGCTCCTCGACAATCCGCTTCGGCTCTGCGAATCGCTGATCCCAGGCGCCGGCGATCACCAGCGGCACATCGGTTTGCACCGTGGCGAAGGCGCGTACCAGCGTCGCCTGGTTTTTGTGAGGCTTGTTGCTGCCGAAATAAA
>DASWTQ010000443.1:0-4788 GCA_036402055.1 Herpetosiphonaceae bacterium | reverse complement strand
CAGGCCCACGCGCTGATCCGGCCCCACGCCCAGCGTCTGCAACACGTGCGCCAGCTGATTGGCCCGCGCGTTCAGCGCCGCGTAGCTCAACGATTGCTCGCCCCAGACCACGGCCGTCGCCGCCGGCTGCTGCGCCGCCTGCTCTTCGATCAGCGCGTGCACACAACGATCCTGCGGAAACGGCGCGGCCGTCGCAGTCCAGTCGTGGAGCAACTGCTGGCGCTCGTCGGCGGTCAGCAGCGAAAGCTGTCCCAACTGCTGCGTCGGCGCGGCGGCGATCGCGGCCAGAATCGTCTGGAGATGCCCGATCAAGCGCTCGATCGTCGCGGCCGTGAAGCGCCGTCGATCATAAGTAATGCGCAGGCCCAAGCCATCTGCGGTGGTCGCAGTCAGATTGAGCGGATAGTTGCCGCGCTCCAGGCTGCGCTGGCTGGAAATCTCCAGACTGCGGCGATTGCCCGGCTGTGACTGATTGGTAGCCGTCGGGTAGTTCTCAAAGACAACCAAGCTTTCGAAGAGCGACTGGCCGCGCGGGATCTCGCTCCAACCCTGGACCTGCACCAGCGGGCTATACTCGTACTGCCGCAGATCCGCCTGCTGCGCCTGAATGTGCTTGAGCCAATCGAGCAGCGTTGCGCGGGAGTCGATCTGGACCCGCACCGGCAGCGTGTTGATGAACAGGCCGATCATGCGCTCGACGCCAGGCAGATCCGCCGGCCGACCCGAGACCGTCGCGCCGAAGACCACATCCGGCTCGCCGCTGTAGCGGCTCAGCAGGAGCGCCCACGCGCCCTGCACTAGTGTATTCAGCGTCAATCCGTGCTGCCGAGTCAGCGTTTGCAGCTGGCCGCTGAGATCGCTCGGCACCTGAACTTCCAGCTCGACATGTTCTACCGGCCCTGAATCGGATGTGAGCGGATGATCGACGCCGAGCGGAGTAGGCGCGGTAAAGCCGGCCAGATTCTGGCGCCAGAACGTCTCCGCCTGCTGCATGTCCTGCTTCTGCAACCACGCGATGTACTCGCGATACGGTCGCGCCGCAGGCAGCCGAATGTCGCGACCATGCGCGAACGCCTCGTAGGATTGGAAGACCTCGCCGATCACCAGCGGCAGCGACCAGCCGTCCATCAGCAGGTGGTGCTGGCTCCACACAAACTGGTGCGTGTCATCAGCGGTCTGAAACAGCACCAGCCGCATCAGCGGCGCTTTATCCAGCGCAAAGCCCAGGCTGAGATCGTCGGCCAGAAACGCCGCAATCTCCGCTTCCTGCTCACTCGGCGATCGATCGCGGAGATCGTGCTGGGCCCAGGGCAGCCGCACCTGGCGATACACAACCTGAAACGGCTCGTCGCGGCGCTCCCAGACAAAGCCTGTTCGCAACACCGGATGCCGCTCGATCACCAGTTCCCAGGCGCGCTGAAACGACGGAACATCGAGGTTGCCGCGAAGCGTAAGATTAATCTGCGTTAGATACACTCCCGACTCCTGGTCGTAGAGGGTATGAAACAGCATGCCCTGCTGCATGGGCGAAAGTGGGTAGATCGCTTCGACAAGGTTCCTTTTGGTGCTCATGCTACTCCTCGATAGTTCCGCTCAGCTCTTCCAGCAGATCGTCCAGCTCGTCTTGATCAAAATCCATTTCCGGGAAGTCGGAGGGCGTGAAGCCGCCGGCGTCGGGCGCCAGACAGTGCGCGATCAGCGACTGTAGCGTCGCGATGTACTCATGAGCGATGCTCTCAATCGTGGCACGCTGGTGGATCGCCTGGCTATACATCCAGGACAGCTGTAGCGCGCCCTCGTGGATCAGCGCCGTGACTTCCAGCAGATAGCGGCGTGGACTATCCGGGCTCTGCGTCGCGCCAACCGATCCCTGGGCAGCGCTGAACACACCGCTCGTCGCCGCGCCGCGATCGACCTGGCCCAGGTAGTTGAAGTTGACTTCGGCGCCTGGCGTGGCACGTAGCGCTTCCGTCTCGGCTGAGTCGTTCAGGTAGCGCAGCAGGCCGTAGCCGATGCCGCGCTGGGGCACCTGGCGCACCTGCTCTTTGATCGCTTTGATCGCTGAGCCCGCATCAGCCGCCGGATCGACGACCAGCAGCACGGGGTAGAGCGCGGTAAACCAGCCCACCGTGCGCGACAGATCGATGTCCTCGAACAGATCCTCGCGGCCGTGGCCTTCCAGATCCACCCGCAGCGCCGTGTCGCCGGTCCACTCGTTGATCGTCAGCGCCAGCGCCGTCAGCAGCAGCTCGGCGATCTGTGTCTGATAGGCATCGGCTACCTCGTGCAGCAGCGCATGTGTCTCCTCGGCGCTCAATCGCACCGTGACCATCGCGCTCGACGCCCAGGTATTCGCGCCGCTTAGCTGATCCATTGGCAGCGCGGGAACGGCACGCCGGGCAGTCGACAGCCAGAACGGCAATTCCGCCAGCAGCTCGGACGAGGCCGCGTAGGTGCGCAGGCGCTCAGCCCACTGCTTGAAGGCCGTCGTCTTGGGCGGCAGCGCGATTGCCGTTCCCTGGCGCAGCTGCGTGTAGGCAGTTTGCAGATCTTCGAGCAGGATCGACCAGGAGACCGCATCGACGGCCAGGTGATGCACCACGATCAGCAGGCGCTGCGGCTGATCCGGACCACGCTCGAAGAGCGCGGCGCGCAAGATCGGCCCGCTTTGCAGATTCAAGCTGGCCTGGATCTCGGTCGATGCCCTGCCGATCGCAACCTCATGCTCAGCCTCGGGCAGCGCCGAAATATTAACCGTCGCAAGCTCGATCTGCGCCTCTGCGGCGTGCTCCTGAGTCCAGCCGGACTCGGTCGGCTGGAAGCGCAGCCGCAGCGCGTCGTGCTGAATCAGCAGCTGCTGAAGCGCCTGCTCCAGCGCGGCCGGATCGAGCCGCTCACTCGCCTCTAGCAGCTGCGCCTGGTTGAAATGCTGTGGCGTGGGCAGAGCCTGCGCAAAGAAGTGCTGCTGGATCGGCGTGAGCGGGACCGCGCCCGTGACCAGCCCTTGCTCGGCCACCACTACTGGCGTTGTATCCGCCACCACGGCCAGCTCGGCGATGGTCTGATACTGGAAGATCTGCTTCGGCGTCAAGCGCAATCCGGCCTGGTTGGCCCGCGCGATCACCTGGATGCTTAAGATCGAGTCGCCGCCCAGACTGAAGAAATTATCGTGGATGCCGACTTGCTCCAGCCGCAGTACCTCCGCCCAGATCTTCGCCAGAGTCTGCTCGGCCTCGGTCTGCGGCGCCACATAGGTCGCGGCGTGAGCGACACTCGACTGATCGGGCGCAGGTAGCGCCTTACGATCGACTTTGCCATGCGGCGTCAAGGGTAGCTCATCGAGCACCACAAAGGCGCTGGGCAGCATATAGGCCGGCAGGCTGGCTCCCAGGAACTGGCGTAGCGAGGAGATGAGGCCCTCACCGCTGGCCCTCACCCCCGTCCCCTGCCCCACTCCTCGGCGGGCCTCCGCCTCGTCGGCGGTAGGAGAGGGGAGGGTTTCGGTACTTTGTTCTTGGTTCGGTTGTTCTTTGTTCTCGACGATGTACGCCACCAGGCGCAGGTCGCCGCCATCGGATCGCGCCACGACCACGGCTTCCCGCACCGCCGCGTGTTGGGCCAGCGCGGCTTCGACTTCACCCACCTCGATCCGATAGCCCCGAATCTTGACCTGGGTGTCGGTGCGGCCGAGGAATTCGAGCGTGCCATCGAGCAGGTAGCGCGCGCGGTCGCCCGTGCGATACCAGCGCTGGTCGTCAATCATCACGAACTTCTCGGCGGTCAGCTCGGGGCGGTTCAGGTAGCCGCGCGTGACGCTGCCGCCGCCGAGGTACAGCTCGCCCGCCACCCCGACGGGCACCAGCTGGCCGTGGGCATCATAGAGGCGGAGCTGCGCGTTGGGCAGCGGCCGACCAATCAGGTGCCGTGACGGCAGCTGCTGCGGATCGACGACCTGTGCCGCGCAGATGATCGTACCTTCGGTCGGGCCGTAGAGTACCACCAGCTCGGCCTGCGGGAACACCTGAAGCGTATCCACCAGCAGCTCGGGTGGCACCGCATCGCCGCCTACCCAGATCCGGCGTAATCCTGCAAAGGCATGCGGTATCGGTACCTGCCGAGCCTGCTCCACGATCTGGCGCAGCAGGCTGGGCACCGCGTGCAGTAGCGTCCAGCCCTGGAGATCCTGCACCAGCTGCGGCAGGTCCAGGATCTGCGCCTGCGATTGAATCACCACCGTGCCGCCGACCAGCAGCGGGTTCAACAGCTCAAACGCGGCGATGTCAAAGGCGACTGAGGCCAGCCACGGCTGCACATCCGTTGCCCGGTAGCCAAACGTGGTCTGGCTGGCGTGCAGCACTTGCAACAGATTGCCATGCTCCACCGCCACCGCTTTCGGCGTGCCCGTCGTCCCCGATGTGTAGATCAGGTACGCCAGATTGCTCAGCCCGATCCCGCTCACTGGCGGTGTCACCGGCTGCGCTCCAATCATCGCTGCATCCGCATCCAGGCGCACCACCGGCGCTGTCGTTTCGGGGAGCGTTGCGCGGAGGGATTCCTGCGTGAGCACGACCACGGGCTGGGCATCGGCGAGGATGAAGGCGACACGCTCGGCCGGGTAGCTGGGGTCGATCGGCACGTAGGCGCCGCCGGCTTTCCATACGCCCAGCAGCGCCACCACCAGATCCAGTGAGCGATCCAGATACAGCGCCACCCGCGTCTCGGGGCCAACCCCCACGGTCTGGAGGTGCTGCGCCAGCTGATTGGCGCGCTCGTCCAGCGCCGCGTAGC
>DASWTQ010000442.1:0-3443 GCA_036402055.1 Herpetosiphonaceae bacterium | reverse complement strand
AGGGCATTACAAACGCGCAAATCGCAAAATCGTCTCCATATGCGCTCGCCTGTAGCCGATTGACAAGGGGCGTGCCGCTTGCTATAATCGCCGTGGATCTGCGGGAATGGCGCAATGGTAGCGCATCTGCTTCCCAAGCAGTGGGTTGCGGGTTCGAGTCCCGTTTCCCGCTCCATAAGCAAAGGACGTGACCACTGGTCGCGTCCTTTTGCGTTGGCTGAATCTTCTTTTGATCCTCGAAACTCGTGGTGATGCTACTCTCTCATGAAGCGTGCTAGCTCTTGCCGGGCGTGATCAGGCCGCTTTCGTAGGCGATGATCACCAGCTGGGCGCGATCGCGGGCATTGAGTTTGGCCAGCAGCCGGCTGACGTAGGTTCGCGCTATACCCTTTGCACACGCCTGGAATCCTGGCCAGCCTCCCGCGCGACAGGTGTTGTATGATAGATATATCACCCAACGCCTGCTGCGTGTTTCCGCCTCGTCTCATGAAAGGAGGTGGCCCTTTGATCCATCCGACGGCCTGGACCACGTCCGGGTCGCTGCCTGGCCCGCATCACCGGGACTCACCGAGACTCGTCTATCAATCATGGAGGTCGCTCATGTCTGTCGAAGAGAACAAGGCTATCATGCGTCGCCTGTATGAGATCGTCAAAAGTGGGAAGTTCGATGAGGCTGATGAGATCATTGCGGTCGATATGGTCGATCACGATCCCGTACCAGGCGCTGGGCAGGGTGTGGCGGGCTTCAAAGAGACCGCGCGCATTCTGCACAACGCCTTCTCCGACATGCAGATCACGGTCGATCATCTGATCGCCGAGGACGATATGGTTGCGGCGCGCTTTACGATGCGGGGCGTCCACAAAGGCGAGCTGATGGGCATGGCTCCGACCGGCAAAGAGGTGACGGTGACCGGCATGGACATTATGCGCTTCAAGGACGGCAAGGGCGTTGAGCATTGGGCCAATCAGGACGATCTGGGCATGATGCGGCAGTTCGGGCTGCTGCCTGCTCCCGCACAGCAGGAGCGCGAGCGCGGCAGGTAAGCGCGCGACGACTCAGCATCTGGAATCGGCGGCTATGGTCGAACACTTACCATGAGCAAGACCATAGCCGCTTGTAGAAGCGAAGGCAGGATCAGCGCTCCGTATCTCGGCGTCACGACGCGGCGAGCGCTGCGCTTTCTTCGCGGTCGACAAGTGCCTTCGGCATGGCGGCGGGAAGTGTCCAGCGCACCCAGGCTCCCTGGTGATCCGCATGATTGCCGTACTCGACGCTTCCGCCGTGCAGCTTCGCCACATGTACCGTTACCGGAATGCCGATCCCAACGCCGTAGCGCGGCTCAAGCGTGCCCAGAAATTGCTCGCCGTAGCCATTGTCGATATAGCGCGTGAGATCTTCCAGCACCTCTTCGTCAAAGCCCTCGCCGTTATCTTCCACCCTCAGCACGATCGAATCGCCGGCTTGCCGCGCCGAGATCGTAACTGTGCCGTCAGGAACAGCCGCCCGCTTGATCGACTCGATCGCGTTCTGGATTGCAGCCAGCAGCGCCGGCAGCAAGCTTTTGGTATCGCCGACGATCTCCAGGTCGGGCGAGCACTCAAGGTGAATGCTCACATGTTTGGGCTTGCTCAGGCCGTCGCTGGTCCAGGTCTGGGCTTCTTCCAGGAGCTTGATCAGCGGAAACTGGTGTGCGTTGATCGTTCTGGGCTCGCCTTTGCGATCCAGCAGGCCGAGCATGTGCTGGGAGCGCAGAAAAACGCTGGCTTTGCAGATCGTCGGCCGCAGATGTGGAACGACACGCTGGATCGCGGCCGGGTCCGACGATCGCGCGCTTTGCAGCATGCGAAATGTGCTTTCCAGGGAGCTAACATGGTTGAGCAGCTCGTGGCGCAGATCGTCGCGCAGCGCTGGATGCTCGTCGCTTTCGCTGTGTGCTTTGCCCGTGCCGCGATCTGCGAGCTTTGTCGGCTCGTAGCGTCCCAGCAGCGCATAGATGTCAGTCACCGTGAACGGCTTGGCGATCAGATCGATGTCTGGCCCCGGCGGCTCGGCATCCGGGCGCTGCGTCTGGCCGGTGATCAGAATTTGCCGAAGGTCAGGGAAGCGCTCTTTCGCGATCTTCAGCAGCTGCTTGCCGTTGATCTCCGGCATCTGAATATCAGCGATCAGCACCTCAGGCGCGAAATGATCGAGTGCCGCGACCGCTGCTTCCGGCTCTTCAAACCACATGACCTCGTGTCCGTCCATGCTCAGAATGTCGGCGAGACCTGCGGCGATCAGCGGCTCGTCGTCGACGATCATAACGCGCTGCGGGCCTTCCAGCCGCTTCGGCGGGATCGGCTGCGGCGGCTCCCACTCGCCCTCGGCGGCCGGTAGCGTGATCAAGATCGTTGTTCCCTGGCCCGGCTCCGAATCGATCGTGAGCGTGCCGTCGTGGCTGGTGACAATGCCGAAGGTGATCGCCAGTCCCAGGCCGCTGCCGCCGATGGTCTGCGCGATCAGCGGCTTGGAGGTGGTGAACGGCTCGAACAGCCGCTCTCGGACGGAATCAGGCAGGCCGGGGCCGTCGTCCTGGATCTGCAAGTGGATCGTCTGCTCGTCGCGCCAGGTGCGGAGGCTGAGCGTGCCGCCGTTGGGCATGGCGTCCAGCGCGTTGGTCACGATGTTGAGCACCGCCTGAGCCAGCAGCCCGGTATCGCCGACGACCGGCAGCGGCGGCTCAAGCTCACGCACGACGGCGACCTGATTGTCGCGGAAACGGGTTGACAGCATCGCCAGAATCGGCTCGATCGCGTCCTGGATCAGGATACGGTCGCGTTTTGGCTCGAAGTGGCGCGTGAAGGTCAGCAGCCCGCGCGTGATGCTGCCGCCACGCTTCGCCGACTCTGTAATCCTTTGAAGCGCCTTGATCTGCACGTCTCGGCGGCGGCGCGTGATTGCTACCTCGGCCGTAGTGCAGATGATCGCGAGGACGTTGTTGAACTCATGCGCGAGGTTTGCCGCCAGCTTACCGATCGCCGCCAGCCGCTCGGCGCGAATAAGCTGCTCCTGAGAGCTGCGCAGATGATCGATCAGCCGCGCCTGCACCACGACCAGCGCCGCCTGCGTTCCATACGTGGTCAGCAGCCGAAAGTCTTGTGGCACGAATTTATTATTGTTCAGTCCAAGCAGCATGACACCAACTACCTCACCTGACACAATTAATGGGATGTAATAGGTTGGTAGCGTACAAAAGGGATGGCATGCTGGTTCCTGATCGATTTGCCTAGAGAGGGTTATGCACTTTGGGTTAGCAACGGGATAATCCGATGCAACATCAAACAGGCAAAGGCGACGAAATGCAGGGCGGCCACCGTCACGGGCAACCGCTCGTAATCCCGCGCCAGACGCCGGAACTTCGCCATCCACGCAAAGCTCCGCTCGACGACCCAGCGCCGTGGCA
>DASWTQ010000441.1:0-13749 GCA_036402055.1 Herpetosiphonaceae bacterium | reverse complement strand
GGAGTACCAGCCCGACGGGCCGCCGGTCGTGGTCTACACCGATTTCACCTACCGGCTGGCGCAGCGCGAAGATCCCTGGCGCGATCCCTTCAACGACGTCGCGCAGAGCGAGCGCTGGAATGCGCTTGAGGCGCATGTCGCCAAACGGGCCGCGTTCGTGCTGACTCGCAGCGAGTATGTGCGCCAGTCGATGATCGACGATTACGGCATCGCGCCGGAGCGGGTCGCGGCGGTCGGCGGTGGGATCAACTTCACGACGTTACCGGAGCCGCAGCCGCTGGCCGAAGCGCCGCGTATCCTGTTCATCGGCACGAACTTCGAGCGCAAAGGCGGCGAGCAGCTGCTGGCGGCGTTCCAGCAGGTGCGTGAGCGCGTGCCCGAGGCCGAGCTGTGGCTGGTGACACACAAGGCCGATATTTCCGGCCCCGGCGTGCGGCGCATCGAGCCGACGCGGGATCGGGACGCGATCGAAGCGCTGTATCGATCCGCCAGCGTCTTTGCCATGCCGTCACGCTGCGAAACATGGGGCGATGTGTTTCTTGAGGCCATGGCCTATGGCCTGCCCTGCATCGGCACCACCAACGACGCGATGCCGGAGATTATCGAGCATGGCCGCAGCGGCTACGTGGTCGCGCCCGACGACGTGGCGGAGCTAGCCGAGTGTCTGGAGCGGCTGCTGCTCGATCCTGCCTTGCGCCAGAGCATGGGCGCGCGCGGCCGAGAGCGAGTGCTGCAAACTTTTACCTGGGAACATGTGGCGCGGCGCATGGTGCCGTATCTCCAGCGCGCCGCCCGAGAACGAATGATCGACGTCGCGCATCGTTATGCCACGGAGCGCGTTTAACAGATCGAACACGCGGACTCGCAGGTCGAGATCGGGAGCTACGCCAGGCGCAGACTCCTTGCGGGAAGAGCGAATATCTAAATAGTTCACTAGACACTTCAGGAGGATGAACATGTTGTTATCGGTGATTGTCCCGTGCTATAACGAGGAGCGCACAATCCGCGACATTCTCGACCAGGTACGCGCCGTTCGTTTGGACAAAGAGATTATTGTGGTCGACGACCACTCACGGGACAGCACGCCCGAGATTCTGCGCGAGCTTGCCGCCGGCGATCCGATGATCCGCGTGATTCGCCAACCCCGCAATCGCGGCAAGGGCGAGGCGATTCGCACCGGTCTGGCCGCCGCCCGAGGCGACATTGTGATCATTCAGGACGCCGATCTAGAGTACGATCCGAATGACTACTACGAGCTGGTGCGGCCGATCTGCGAGGGCAAAGTCGACGTGGTCTTCGGCTCGCGCTTCATGGGCCGTCACACCGGCATGTATTTCTGGAATGCGGTAGGCAACAAGGGCCTGACGCTGATGACCAACTTCCTGTACAACTCCTGGATCTCCGACATGGAGACCTGCTACAAGGTTATGCGCACCGATATTATGCGCAGCCTGGACTTGCAGAGCAACGATTTTCGGATCGAGCCGGAGATTTCGGCCAAAGTGCTCAAGCTGGGCTACCGCATCTACGAGGTGCCGATCTCATACATGGGCCGGACCTACGAGGAAGGCAAGAAGATCAAGAAGTCGGATGGTCTCAAGGCGATCGTTAAGCTGCTGAGCTGTCTGACCTGGCGCGGCACTACGCCCAAGCTCCAGCCGATCGAGAAGAGCGCCGCGACGGCTGCGCTGAGCGCTGTGCGTGAGCACGCCGCGCAGAACGGCTTCAAGCCCGTGATTATGGGATCGGCCAATTGAGCGACTTGTACCTTCACAATCGACGTAGCAGCCTCACCGCGATGCAGTTCTGCGTCGCGGTGGCATTTAACCTGCTATCGTGCTGCGACCATAACTTCTCCGGGCTCCCGACGTTTAACCTTTTACTAACCGGCCAACGACGACGGTAAAGGACAGACCTGAGCACCATGTTGAGTAATCGAAGCACTGTATCCCTGCAACGCCTGCATCGTTGCACTGCGTTGATCCTTGTCGCCGTTCTCCTCGTCATCAGCATCGGCTCGATCGAGAGCCTGCACCAGCCCGCGCCGGTCTTTGCCGCCGGCTCGGTCGCGCCGACGGTCGAGACTGATCCGATGCCCCAGGCTGGCGACTCCGCCGACGATCCCGCGATCTGGATTCACCCGAGCGATCCGGCGCAAAGCACTGTCATCGGCACTAACAAGCAAGGCGGCGTCTTCGTCTATAACCTGGCGGGCGATCAGATCCAGCATCGCGCCGACGGCAACATGAACAACGTCGATCTGCGCTACAACGTGCCGGTCGGCGGACAGTACATCACGCTGGTTACGGCGACCAATCGCAGCGACAACAGCCTGGCGCTCTACAAGGTGAATTCCGCCACGCGGCAGCTGGAGCCGATCGCCGCCCGCACGATCAAGCCCGGCATCGCGGCGTATGGCGCGTGTATGTACCGTAGCCCGGTCAGCGGCAAATACTACGTTTTTGTCACCTCGTCGACCGGCGGCGTCGAGCAGTGGGAGCTGTTCGATAACGGCAGCGGTCGCGTGGACGCGGCGCGCGTGCGCACGTTCAGCCTCGACTCCACTGTCGAGGGCTGCGTCGTGGACGACGAGCTGGCACGCTTCTATGTTTCCGAGGAAACAGTTGGCATCTGGCGCTTCGGCGCGGAGCCCGATGCCGGCGCGAATGGTACGCTGATCGATACCAACGGCTCGGCAAGCGGCCTGGCGGCGGATATTGAAGGCATGACGATCTACTACACCAGCAGCCGCACCGGCTATCTGATCGTGTCGAGCCAGGGCAACAGCTCCTACGCGGTCTACCGGCGCGAGGGCGATAACGCTTTTGTCGATCGGTTCGTGATTGGCCGCAACAGCAGCACGAGCCCGATCATCGATGCGGTGCAGGGAACCGACGGCATCGACGTGACCAACGCCTATCTCGGGCCATCATTCCCGCAGGGCGTATTTATCGCCCAGGACGATGCCAACGATGTCGGCGATCAAAATCTGCAAAACTTCAAGCTGGTGCCCTGGCAGTCGGTCGCCAAAGCCTTCGATCCCGATCTCACGATCGACACCAGCTGGGACCCGCGCAAGGTAGGCGCTCCTGCGCCGTCGCCCAGCCCATCGCCGACGCCGAGTCCAACGCCGACACCCAGCCCATCGCCGACACCAACGCCGAGTCCGTCGCCCACGCCGCCTCCGGCTGAGAACACACGTGTGTTCACGCCCGAGGCCGACGCGCGCGTTGAGATGGCAAATGCGAGCGATAACTTCGGCAGCGATACGACACTGCGCGCCGATGGATCGAGTACCTCGGGCGTGCGCAGCTATCTGCGCTTCAACGTCGGCGGCATCGCCTATTCGATCCAGAGCGCCCGCATTCGGCTGTATGCCACGACCAGCACGGCCAACGGCCCCAGCATTTATAGCGCGAGCAATAGCTGGAACGAAGCGACGATCACCTGGAACACACGGCCTGGCTACTCTTCTACGGTCATCGACGATCGCGGCGCCGTCGCGGCCAACGATTGGGTCGAGTATGATGTGACCTCGGCGGTCAAGCGCAACGGCATCTATAGCTTTGTGCTCGCCAGCAGCAGCAGCGATGGGCTGACACTTTTGTCCCGCGAAAGCACGTCTCAGCCACAGCTGATCCTGACTCTGGGCGAGCCTGCACATCAGACTTTCGTGCCCATTGCTCATGCCGGGCAGTGAGCCGCGCCGCGCAGAGAAGCAATATTGGCACAATTTCGATCGGCAGGATAACTTTTTGGCCGTATTGCACGTTATAGTAGAATGAGCGTCCTGTATCGAACCAGGATTCAAGTACTACCGTCGACGGCCTATCACTTGCACCAGAAGTGAACAAAGCGCATGACCGCTGGCCGCAGTCCGCTGCAATCGAGCACTAACCGCCTAGAAAGGAGCAGATCGTACCATCAAGCCAGTACGTCAAACCAGTCCTTCGCGATTGATGAGTACCTGTCTGAGCGCGGTTCCATCATGTCCTCGAAGCTCTTCGCTGGTGAAGTTCTTTGTATTCTACTAATGGGATGAGGAGTACCCTAATGAGTGAGCGCCGGTCAATCATTCGATGGTTTGGAGCGTGTGCGATCGTTCCGCTGCTTGCCGTCGCATTGTCTAGCCTACCGACAGCGCAAACGTTAGCGGCCACAACCTATACTGTTTATAACTCCCCACAAAATGGGCAGCCGGGCGACATCGACGGCAGCGAGATCATCGATATTACGCCCAACAACCAGTACGCGGTCGTCGTCGGCTCGCGCGACCTCAGCGAGCGCCGCCTGTACATGGCTACGCTCACGCCGAACACGGGTATCGTCGTCAGCCAGATCGACCTCGACGCCGCCGTCAATGGACGCGGCCTGACCAACCCGCTGCCGAGCAGCGTTGCGATTCACCCGACCGGCGACTATGCGCTGGTGACGATCCGTGAGGGCGGCGCTCCCGCCAACACCGCCACCGAGACCGCCGGCCTGGGCGTGTTTGTCACTATTGCCGACAACGGCGCACTCTCGCTGGTCACCGATCCGGTGCTGACGCTCGGCATTCGTCCCGAGTCGATCGACATCTCCAACAACGGCGAGTTCGCGGTAGTCGCCAACGAGGGCTCGAACGGTATCGCTAACTCCGGCAGCATCTCGATCATCGATCTTGACGCGTCTGGCGCGGCGACCGGCAGCGTGGTGCAGAATATCACGCCGCCCAACGAGACCAACCCCGATCCCGAGTCGGTCGCGATTAGTCTGGACGGTCAGCGCGCCTTTGTGACGCTTGAGACCAGCGGCAACCTTGTGATCGTGGATATTAACTCGCCGCTCAACACCTCGACCGCTACCACCGTTGATGTGCCGTCAAGCTCTAGCTCGCTGCCCGATGGTATCGCGGTCACGCCCGATGGCCAGTATGTGATCACGGCCAACGAGGGCACTAATCGCGTCAACATGTTCCAGGTCAGCGATGCTGGCCCGACGCTGACGCTGGTTGACAACAGCGAAAGCGCTCTGCCAGCCACCTCGACGCCTGAGATGGTCGCGATCGGCACGATCGGCGGAGAGCTGCGCGCGTTCGTCACGCTGGAAGCCGCCGACTCGGTGGCGGTCTTCAAGCTCGACCCGGCCGGCGCCGACAAGCTCGTGTTCGAAACGCTGATCTCGCTCAATCCCTCCGGCCAGCCGCCTGCGGACGGACCGGAAGGCATCGCGGTTGCCAACGGTCGTGAGCTGATTGTGACGGCCAACGCCTTCAGCAACAACATCAGCGTCATCGTCAGCGACACGCCGAGCCCGTCGCCGAGCCCGTCGCCGAGTGTATCGCCGAGCCCGTCGCCGTCGCCGAGCACACCGCCAGGTCTGTCCAAGCGCGCATGGCTGCCGATCATCCGGCCATAAACGCGCCGAATACCTGAAACGATCAGGCCCGCACCTTGTAACAGGTGCGGGCCTTTTCTGTATCCAGTGCGATGTTTAGCTGCGCGTCGTCGCGCCAAGCTCGCTCTGCAAGCGCCGGATGATCTTCTCGCGGATCTTATTGATCTCGGCGTCCGATAGCGTCCGATCCGGCGCGCGGAAGCTCATACGGAACGCCAGGCTGCGCTGGTCCTCCGGGATCGGAGCGCCCGTGTAGACGTCGAAGAGGCTCACGTGCTCCAGCAGTGGGCCCGCCGCCGCCGTAATCACACGATGCGCCTGCTCTGCCGTTACGCTCGTCGGCGCGATCACCGCGATGTCCTGATAGACCGCCGGTGGCCGGTGGATCACACGGTAGCGCGGCGGCATGTGCAGCAGCAGCAGCGCATCCAGATCCAGCTCGGCAACTACGGCGCGGCTGACCGCCAGCCCCAGGCGATCCCGCGTGTCGGGATGCAGCTCGCCGAGCACGCCCAGGCTGGTGCCTTCCGCCGTCTGGATCAGGTACGCCGAGCGACCCGGGTGGAAGCGCGGATCGTCGGCGGGCGTGAACGTGACCTGCGCGTCGATGCCAAGCCGCTCAAGCAGCGTTTCAAGCACGCCCTTGAGATCGAAGTAGTCCAGCAGCGGCGGCGTGGCCTCGTGCCAGGAGACGACATTACGCTGTCCCGCCATCGCCAGCGCCAGCCGTCGCGGCTCGTCCGGCAGCACACGGCCCGGCTGCGGATGGAAGACGCGCCCCACCTCGAACAGCACCACCCGCGACTGCTCGCGCAGATTGTCAGCCAGCACCTGCGCCAGCTCGGGCAGAATGTCGCGGCGCAGCACCGAGCGCTCGGGCGCGATCGGGTTTTCGAGCATCAGATACTCGGACGGATCGGGCTCTGTGCCGTTGAGCGTCGCCACGATCTCCAGGCTGGTCAGCGAATAGGTGATCACTTCCTGCACGCCGCACGCGACCAGCGTATCCTTGACCCGGCGCTCGTTGATCTGGACCTCGTCGACATACTGTGGCGGCAGCTCGTCGGCCAGCAGCGTGTTGGGCAGCTTCTCATAGCCGTACATGCGCGCGACTTCTTCGACCAGATCCGCCGCCATCGTCACGTCCAGCCGGTATGACGGCACGACGACCAGCACGCTGTCCACGCCGACCTCACACTCGAAGCCGAGCCCCGAGAGCAGATCCGCCACCTGCGCCGCGCTCAGCTCGATGCCCAGCAGCCGGCGAACCTCGGCGCTGGTCAGCTCGATCTGCTGCGCCTGCCACGGCTGGCCGTACACATCGACCAGACCCTGCGCCACCGTGCCGCCCGACACCTCGCGCAGCAGCTCAAGCGCTCGTCGCAGCGCTAGCGGCGGCGCCTCAGGATCGACGCCACGCTCGAAGCGCTTGGATGCCTCGCTGGGCAGCTTGAGCGCCTGAACCGTCCTGCGGATCGCGCGCGTATTCCAGAGCGCCGCCTCAAGCAGCACGTTGCGCGTCTCGTCGGTCACCTCGCTTTCGGCGCCGCCCATCACGCCCGCCAGCGACTGCGGCCCGCTCGGATCGGCGACCACAATCTGCTCCGGCGAAAGCTGGCGCATCTGGTTGTCGAGCGTGCGCAGCTTCTCGCCCTCCCTGGCCCGCCGCGCGATCAGATGTCGATCCTGGATCTTGTCGGCGTCGAAGGCGTGCGAGGGCTGGCCCCACTCAAGCATCACATAGTTCGACACATCCACGATGTTCGAGATCGGCCGCATGCCGGCCAACCGCAGGCGCTGCTGCATCCACCACGGCGACGGCTTGATCGTCACGCCTTCGAGCAGACCGATCGTGAAACGCGGACAATCGTTGGGATCTTCGACCGTCACCCTGGCGCGCCCCTCGATGCTCGGCCCTTCCATCACCACCTGCGGATCGTGCAGCTTGAGCGGCTGTCCCGTGATCGCCGCAACCTCACGCGCCACGCCAATGATCGACAGCGCACGCGAAAGATTCGGCGTCAGATCGATGTCGAGCACCACATCGCCGATGTAATCCCGCAGCGGCGTGCCTACCGGCGCGTCGTCGGGCAGGAACAGAATGCCCTCGTGCTCATCCGACAGGCCAAGCTCAAGCTCCGAGCAGACCATTCCTTCGGAGGCCACGCCGCGCAGCTTGGTCGGCTTGAGCGTCACCCATTTGGGCGTGTCGCTGTGACCGTCGATCAGCCGCGCGCCCGAGAGCGCCAGCGCGACTTTTTCGCCCTTCATCCCGACTTTGATATTGGGCGCGCCGGTCACCACCGCGATCGAGCGGCCCTCGCCGTAGCCCACCACCGGCACCGTCAGCCGATCGGCGTTGGGATGCTGATTGACCTCCAGCAGCTCGCCCACGACAACTTTCTGAGGGTCCCACGGAATATGATCCGGCGGCACCGGCTCACTGAGATCGGGAGCCCACGCCGAGCCGGGCGCTGCCTCCACGCCGATATAGTCGATCGAGCCGACTTCCAGACCCGCCAATGTCAGCTGCGTCGCCAGCTCCTCCGGCGAGATCGTGACATCGACGTATTCTTTGAGCCATGATAAAGGAACACGCATACTAACCTCCTCCAAAGCCCGCAGTTACAACGTCTGCGAACATTCGTGGTGGAAACATCTTATAATCAGCGCGAGACCGGCCGCTCCTTGACGACGATCGCGCCCACATCCACGCGATCGCCGAACAGCCGATTGTCGCGATCGTACACGCCCAAACGCTGCGTCGTGGCCTCGTCCCAGATCCCGATCTCCAGACGATAGGTTCCGGGAGCTACGCCTGCCAGCACAATCTGCTTCGGATCGCGAATCCAGTCGCCGCGCACCCAGCCGTTGATCGGGAACTTGCCGTCCAGCGGCTGCGCGTTGGCCTCCGCTACGATCCCGCCGCGATCGTCGATCACATGCAGAAAGATCGTGCGCGGCTTTTCCATCTGCTCCAGCGCGTGCCAGGTCAGCACCACATCGATCGTGTCGCCGGTGAATGCCTCGCTCGGCAGCTCGACGGCCCGCAGCTCGACGCCGCGCTTCCAGCCGATGTCGAAGCGACCGTAGATGTTGCCGGTCGTCGCGGGCTGTGCAGGCAGCACATACGACGCATAGCTCGGCGCGATCAGGCCACGCGGCAGCAGCAGCGCCAGCACCAGCAGCAAACCAAGCAGCATGGAGAGCGCGCTGCGTCGGGGCAGGATCGCGCCCAGACCGCAGGCCAGCAGCAGGGCCAGCGCCGGCAGCACCGGAAACAGGAAACGTCCCTGCCAGGCAACCGCGCCCGCCACCATCGCAAACGCGATCGTCCAGGCGAACGCCAGCGCCACCGCGCTCGCCAGCACCACGGCCACTCCGAGCCGCTCGCGCCACCAGCCCGCGCCCACCGCCGCCAGCAGCCCGATCGCTCCCAGCGCCAGAAAGGCCGCAAAAGCCCAGTGCGCCCCATCGTTCAGCGGCAGCGTCAGCCAGCCAAAGGTGCCCCAGCTCGATCGCAGCAAGCCCCAGAAGCCGCCGTTCCAGTCGCGTAGCGTAAACTCGCCGATGCCGCCGGGCGCGAACGTCTGCTGAAACGATTCCAGCCCCAGCCAGTCGCCATACACGCGCAGATTGCGAACGTACCACCACGCGCTGATCGCCGCCGCCAGCCCAATCACCAGCATGCTCTCACGCAGCCAGCGCACAGCACCGTTACGACGCAGCAGAATCGCCAGCAGCGGCAGCGGCACGAAGGCCAGCGCGCTCTGCTTGGTGATCAGCGCCAGTCCCAGCAGCACGCCCGCTGCGCTCGGCCAGACAAGCTGCCGCCGGATCTCCGCATCCTGCCGCTGAGTCACGATCGCAACGCTGGCATAGACCAGGCCGCTCACTAGCGCGATCAGCAGCGGATCGTTCGAGACCAGCGCGTGGGCGAACAGCACCTGCGGATTGAGCGCCACAATCGCCGCCGCTCCTGGCGCCAGCCAGCGCAGCTCCGGGAAGCAGCGCCGCGCCGTGAGCCACGTCAGTAGCACGGTGACGCCGCCCAGCAACGCCGAGACACTGCGCGCCAGGTGCCAGGCCAGCGCCACTCCGCTATACGGCCAGATGTCGCGCGTGGAGCGAAAAAACGCGTTGGGCTCGTCGCCGCCGCTCAGCCGAAACTCGGGATTCGCGCCGACTTCCAGCAGTCGCTCCTCGGGCGGCAGCCAGCGCGTGACCGGCTGGAGCAGCCAGTAGGCCAGCGGCGGCTGATGGCCTTCGCCCGGCACATCGCTGGCCTGCGGCTCGGCCCGCTGCACCGGCAATCGTCCAGCCTCAGCCAGGAAGATCGCATAGCGCATGTGGGCCGGCTCGTCCGGTCCCTCGCCCAGCGGTACTGTAACGCCCCAGAAGAGCGCCAGCGCCACATGCAGCGCCATGATCAGCGCAGCCAGCCGGCGATCCGCAGCGACTCCGCTCAGCAGGCGCCACTGCGAGTCCGCGATCGGCTCGTGGGCTAGCGAGGCCAACTTAGAACTGCTCCAGGAAGCGCAGGTCGCCGCTCCAGAACCAGCGAATATCGTCGATGCCGTACTTCAGGATCGCGATCCGCTCGGGTCCCATGCCGAATGCGAAGCCGCTGAAGCGCTCGGGATCGTAGCCACCGTTGCGCAGCACGTTGGGATGGACCATACCCGCGCCCAGGATCTCAAGCCAGCCGCTGTACTTACACATGCGGCAGCCCTTGCCCGAGCACAAGAAGCAGCGCGCATCCACCTCGACGCTCGGCTCGGTGAACGGGAAGTACGACGGCCGGAAGCGGATCGTGGCCTCGGGGCCGTACATCTGGAGCGCGAACTCTTGCAGCGTGCCCTTGAGATCGCCCATGGTGATGTTCTCGCCCACAGCCAGGCCCTCGACTTGATAGAACATCATCTCCGAGCGCGCCGTGACCTGCTCCATGCGATAACACTTGCCCGGCAGGATCACGCGCACCGGCTCGGGCGCGAACTTGCGCATCGCGTGGATCTGCCCCGGCGATGTGTGCGTGCGCATCACAACCTTGGGGCTGCCCGGCGGCATCTTCACGAAGAATGTATCCTGCATGTCGCGCGCCGGATGGTCGGGCGGGAAGTTGAGCAGACCGAAGTTATACTCGTCGGTCTCGACCTCGGGACTTTCCCACACGGTGAAGCCCATGTTCGCGAAGATCCGCTCGATCTCGCGCAGCGTCTGCGTCGTCGGATGCAGCCTGCCTGCGGGAACGGGACGGCCCGGCAGCGTCACGTCGACGCGATCGTGCTCCAGCTCGCGCGCGCGCTGCTCGGCGATCAGCTTCTGCTCCAGCGTGTCGTACGCGCCCTGTAGCGACTGTTTGACCGCGTTGATGCGCTGGCCCACGCGTGGCCGCTCCTCGGCGCTGAGCTTGCCCATGCCACGGCTGATCTCGGCGATCGGCCCGACCTTGGCCAGATACGTGCTGCGCCACGTGCGCAGCGATTCGACCGTGGTGATCGCTTCCAGCTCGGCCAGCGCCTGTTTTTCCACCTGTTCGAGTTGCTCGATCACAGTGACCTCCTTGCCTCACCTTTCGAATCGGGCCGCGCTGAGCGTGCCGACAATCCAAAAGTTCGCCAAACAAAAAGCCGCACGCTCGTCAGGGACGAGGTGCGGCCCGTGGTACCACCCTGTTTCTGAACACGTCACGCCCTCCGCCGAAGCAGAATCGCTGCGCGTTCACTCGTGGCCCGGTTAACGGTGGGCTGCCGGAGCGGACTAATTAGAACCTAGAACCTAGAACCTAGAACCTAGAACCGTCAGGATTAACCCTTAGGTTCTTGGTTCTTAGTTCTTCGTTCTTCGTGTCTGTTCACCCGTCGGCTCGGAAGGGAACGGATAGCGGCGGTCCCGGCGCTGGCTCGCAGCCTCTGGCCTGGCGCTCTCTGACGGCCTACCGTCTATCCTCGCTTCGTCATCGCCTGTTATGCGCTAGTGTACTGCTATAAATGCAGGTTCACCAGCGTTTGTTCGTTATTAAGAGCGGCCCAGCCTGCGCTGGCGCTGCATTTCGAAAAGAATCACGCTGCCGGCAACCGCCGCGTTCAGCGACTCAACGCCGGGAGCCATCGGGATCGCGATCTGCTTGGTGGCGATCTCAAGACCCGCCGCGCTCACGCCATTGGCCTCGTTGCCGACGATCAGCGCCGATGGCTGTCGCCAGTCTGCCGCGTAGTAGGGCATCGATGCTTCGGCGACGGCGGCGTACACGTTGTCGGTAGTGCTGAGCATCAGCGGCGCGTCGTCCCAGCTTACGTCTTGCGCGATCGGGAGCCTGAAATGCGCGCCCATCGCCGCCCGCGCCACCTTGGGACTGTACACGTCCGCCGTTCCTGCTGTGCAGATCACCTGGCCGATGCCGGTCGCCACCGCCGAGCGGAGCAGCGTCCCGACGTTGCCGGGATCTTGCAGCGCGTCCAGCACCAGCACCACGCCGTACATCGGCGACTCCAGCTCCGGCCAGCGCACTGCGGCGACCACGCCCTGCGGCGTTACGGTATCGCTCACGGCTTGCAGCACCTCGGGCGATACCTCGTAGGCCTGGGAGTGGCTTAGCTGCTCGATCAGCGCCGTGCCGCGCTCGGTTGTCGCCAGCTGATCACGATTGTACACCACGATCGCGATCTCTGCCTGCGCCTGGAGCGCCTCCTCCACCAGACGCACACCCTCGATCACAAACAACCGCTCGGAGCGCCGATCTTTACGATTGGTCAGCAACGAGCGGAGATGTTTGATCTGCGGATTTTTAGTGCTTGTGATCACGCTCAAAAGCGTTGCGTGACTTAAGCCGAGATCGCTCGCTGGACCTGTGCGACGATCTGGCCAAACGCGCCGGCGTCTCGCACTGCCAGGTCGGCGAGCTGCTTGCGATCCATCTCGATGCCGGCCAGTTTCAGGCCGCTGATGAATCGGCTGTAGCTCAAGCCGTGCTGGCGAGTCGCCGCGTTGATGCGGACGATCCACAGGCGGCGCATGTCGCGCTTCTTGGTGCGGCGGTGACGATAGGCGTACGCCAGCGAGCGCATCACCTGCTCGTGCGCGACCTTGTAGTTGCGGCTACGATTTGCTCGATAGCCTTTCGCTTGTCTGAGTAGCTTGTTATGGCGCTTGCGCACCATCATGCCGCGTTTTACGCGAGCCATACCTTGTGCTCCTTTTGGACACTCTTAAGAGTAGGAGTGAGCTTTGCGTAGCCAGTACGCCAGCCCTGTCTTAAGATTTGTCGAAATTCATGCTCCAACGGCCAGACCAGACATGTCTCGTTAAGGTTGCCGCTGAACACATCACAGTCAGATCATACGATCCGGCAGATGCCGGTTGAGCTACGCGCCGTACGGCAGCACTTTCTTCTTCAGACGCTTGGCAACGGTCTTATCCGTCACCAGCATCCGATCGAGCTGCTGCTTGACGCGCTGGGAGCGGCGGCGGCGGAAGTGGCTCTTCATACCCTTGGGATGCATGAGCTTGCCGGCACCATTCACCTTGAAGCGCTTCTGCGCGCCCTTGTGCGTTTTGAGCTTTGGCATAAGAACAGCGTATCCTTATTCAGCTGATTCGGTCGATTGCTCCAGGCCACCGGACGTGGTTTTCTCGACCCGTGGCTTGGGTGCGGCCTTGGCAGGCTGCGGAGCGATAATCATGGTCATGATCCTGCCTTCGGACGTCGGCCGCACTTCAACCAACCCTATATCACGCAGATTCTCGGCGATCTGCTCAAGCATCTGCACGCCAATATCCTGGTGCGCCAGCTGCCGCCCACGGAAGCGCATGTTGAATTTCACCTTGTGCCCCTCGCCGAGAAACTGGCGGGCACGGTTACTCTTCACCTCGATGTCGTGAGCATCAGTGATCGGGCTGAGTTGCATCTCTTTAACTTCGATGACCTTTTGATTCTTACGAGCTTCACGGGCTTTTTTGTTCTGCTCGTATAGAAACTTCCCATAGTCCATCAGACGACATACGGGCGGATCGGCATTAGGTGCAACTTCCACTAGATCCAGGCCGCGCTCCTCGGCCATCATCAATGCTTCGTGCGTATTGATGACGCCAACTTGCTGGCCTTCCTCGTCGATGAGCCGGACCTGTGGGACGCGAATGCGTCGGTTGATGCGGGCTTTTTGGTTCCTTATGGCAGTTTCTCCTGAGCCTGACGTGTGGACAAAACGAAATCCCACCGGCCAGTCCACATGGCAGGGGGACTATTAGCTGCTTAATATAGCACGAAGAATGCCGATCGTCAACCAAAATGACGCTCAAAACCGCACATTTGTCGGGGCAAAGCGACTGCTGCCTGCGTGCCCGCGAAACATTTCGGAGGAGCTGTTAGCT
>DASWTQ010000440.1:0-16699 GCA_036402055.1 Herpetosiphonaceae bacterium | reverse complement strand
GGCCTTCGCTGCCGATCGTGAATGGCTGCGGCAGCGTCTGAATATACTGAATCAGGGCATCCAGATCCAGCGGGCCGCCGACGCGATTGCGGCCTTCGCGCAGCACGTGGAAGTTATCGCCGCCATCGGCCAGGAAGCTGTTGACCGTCACGGTGTAGGTCGCCGCGCGATCGATCGGCGCGTTGTTGAAGCGCACCTCAGTGACCTTCTGGCCGACCGCATTGGCGTTCACATAGGTGTACGACAGACCCGAGATCTGGAGGATGCGCACGGTAACCGAGCCATCCGCCTGCGGCTGCCATTGCTGGTTGAGCAGCGTGTAGATCTGCTCGCCGGTCAGCTCCATCTTGACGAGGCTGTTGCCGAAGGGCTGCACGCTGAACAGCTCGCCGTAGGTGATCTCGCCAGCCTCGATAGGCGCGCGGATACCGCCGGGATTCATGAACGCCATCTGCGTGCCCATCGCGGTTCGCTGCGCATCGGCGATCAGGTTGCCCAGGCCGGTATCGGTCGCGGCGTCACGGGCGCTTTCCAGCCGTGTGGTGGTGTTGCCGACCACGCGGTTGACCAGCGGCGCGACCTGATCTTCGTACTTCTTGACCAGCGCGGCAATTTGGGGATCGGGCGTAATGCCTGGCGCGTCGGCAAAGGTCGTGACGATCTCGGCCTTCTTGGCCACGATGTCACGCGTGGCGCGATCGATCGTCAGGCTGATGTCGGCAAAGGCCGTGCTGTAGGAGTTGGCCTGCGTGATCAGCTTGCCGTTCAGCTCGGTGTTGATCGCGGTGTGGGTGTGCGCGCTGGCGATTACGTCGACCTCGCTATCAAGCTTGCCGGCGATCGTCGCGACCGCGCCGCTGAGCGCGCCGGTCTGCGCGTTCTGTGTGCCGCCCTCGTGGAGCAGCACCACGATCGCCTTGACGCCGCGCTGCTTCAGCTCAGCCACGGCAGCATTGATCGACTCGGCCTCGTCGCGGAACTCAACGCCCGCCACGCCGCTGGCGATCACAATCTCGGGCGTGCCCTTGAGCACCGCGCCCACAAAGCCGATGCGCGCACCGGCCACGTTTTCGATCACATACGGCGGGAAGAGCGTTTTGCCGGTGCTGGTCTCGAACACGTTCGCCGAGATATACGGGAAGTTCGCGCCGCCCCACGCGCCGGCGGTCGGATGGTTACCGCCGTTGACCAGGCGCTTCAGCTCGGCCACACCCTCGTCGAACTCGTGGTTGCCCAGCGTGCCGACGTCGATGCCGAGCGCGTTGGCGAACTCCATAGCGGGCTGATCCTGCAAGAGCGCCGAGACCGGCGGGCTAGCGCCGACCCAGTCGCCTGCGTGGACCGTGAGCGAGTAGGGCACCTGCTGGCGGCGCTGATTGATGTAAGACGCGAGCACAGCCGCGCCGCCGACCGGGCGATTGCTCACGCGCTGACCGGTCGAGATCTGGCCGTGGAAATCGTTGATCGCGAAGATCTTCATGTTGAGCGGCACCAGCGCTGCGCCCAGGCGGGTCAGCAGCACCATGCGCCGGCCATTCATGGTGTGGACTTCCATGCGGGCGCGCTCGAAGTGCTGCGTCAGCACGGTATCGCCGTCGATGTTCTGCTCTTCGCGCGGCTGTGAGAGCGGCAAGCCCCACAGCGCCAGCGACTCGCGGTAGCTCACGCCACGATCGCCGAAGTTAAGACCCTGCGAGCGCCAGTAGCGCAGGAAATCGTCACACACGCTATAGCCGGTCTCAAACGCCACGCAGTTGCCCTGCTGCTGGCCTTTGGGGAAATCCTGCCAGTTGCGACCTTCGCGGGTCAGCACCTCGGCATTGACGCGACCAAGCAGCACGTTGTACGGCGCGGCCTGATCCGGGTGCAGCTCGAAGCGCTGGCGCTCGTAATACTGAACCAGGAACGTGCCTTCCGGCGTCTGCTCCTGCTTGGCAGCTTCCAGCGGATAGCCGAAGACCGCCAGGCCGCCGTTCTGCTCCCAGTACGCGCGGAACTCAGCCGCGACACAGGCCGTGACGCCCGGCTGATTGAAGCACAGCTCGCCTGGAGCAGTCTGGGCTTTCGGCGTGCCCACTACGCTCAGCGCGATCGCGACACCCATAAAAACAGCTAGAAACTGCTGGAGACTCCGACTAGAACGGATCATGCCCACGATGACCTCCCTCTAAAACCAATACATCCCTATAGCATCGCTCCATCGCGATGCGTGCATATCATATCACCAATCCGGCAACTGCTTGCAAACGTTGAGTTAAATATTCTTTAAATTTGAGGTTTGGCTGAGTGGAGATCGGCGGATTGAGGCCGGTTAAACAAACACAGGGCCGTTACGAGAACGACCCTGCGTCAAACATTCAGGAAGGATCTACGGGGTGACAGCGGTGATGCGGCCGTCGATCACAGGCGTGATCGTGCCGAGCTGGCGGATGTAGTCCAGCAGCACGTCGGCCATGACCTCACGCGTCGTGCCTTTGCCGTCGGCCAGCATGGTGTAGCCGTCGCCGCCGGCGTTGGTGAAGTCGTTGGTCGCCAGCGTGTAGGTCGTCGCATCGGCGGGGATCGGCGTGCCGTCGGCAAGCGTCAGCGAGACGACTCGCGAGCCGGGAGCGCGCGTGACATCATAGCTGAACTTGAAGCCCGAGATCTGGGCAAAGCGGCCGTTGGCGCTCGGCAGCGCCGCAACGCTGTGCTCGACGATCGCGTGGAGCTGCGCGCCGGTGATGCTGCGCGTGACCACCGAGTTGCCGAAGGGCAGCACCGTGAACACATCGCCGATCACCAGATCGTAGGGCGGGCCTGCCACATAGCCAGCGGCCGGACGGCGCAGGGTCTTATCGAGCGGCGCGTAGCTCGACGGCAGCGCGGCGCGGAGGCCGCCGCCGTTGGTGAAGGCCAGCTGCGTGCCGTAGTGCAGCCGCATCGAGTCCGCCACCAGGTTGCCCAGCGCGACTTCACGCACGCGCTCGACGTTGCCGCCGCGCGGGAAGGTGTCGGTCGTGACGCCAACCCTGGTATCGAAGGCCGCCGCCAGCTGCGTGCGATACGGAGCCAGCAGGTTGACGATCGAGGCGTCGGGCGTGACCGAGCTGCTCAGCGGCGTCACAAACTGGGCCGCGCTGTTGAGCACGGTGCCGGTCTTGGGATCGACCGTCAGATTGGTCTTGGAGTAGGTCAGGCCCTTGCTGCGGTTTTCCACGACCAGCGCGCCGTTGATGACGGTTTGGAACTGCACGTCGGTGTGATCGCCGAAGACTACGTCGAAGTCTTCGAGGCCGCTGGCAAAATCGATCAGCCGGCCGACCGGAGCGCCCGTCACCGGATCTGCGCCCTCGATGCCCATGTGCGTGATCGCCACGAAGACCTGCGCGCCGGCCTGCTTGGCCTGGCCGCGCGCCTTGTTCGCAGCCGCGACCGGATCGGTGATCTCGATCGTGCCGAAGTTGCCGGGGAAGACCAGCGTCGGAGCTTCCTGGTTGGTCACGCCGATCACCGCGACCTTGACGCCGCCGATGTCGAAGATCTCGAAGGGCTTCACGCCGCTCAGGTTGTCTTCGACGTTCTTGAGATTAGCCGACACATACTGGAAATCGGCCAGATCGATCATGCGCTGCAAGTGGGCAATGCCGCGATCGAAGTTGTGATTGCCGAACGTGTCGACGGCGAAGCCCATGGCGTTCATGGTCTTGACCGCCGGCTCCTCATCGAAGAAGCCCGAGAGCGGCGGAGCCGCGCCGTAGGCATCGCCCGCCGTGATCGTCAGCGAGTTGGGATTCGCCGCCCGATCGGCCTTCCAATACGACAACAGCTCGGCCGCTCCGCCGACGTTGCCTACGCCCGTTACGGACAGCGGATCGAGCTGTGCGTGCCAGTCGGAGACCGTCAAGAACTGAATAGTGACCGGTTGGCGCGGCTTCAGGCTTGTCGCCGCGTTCGTGCCCGTCGCTACGATAAGCAGCGCCAGCACCAGCGAAACCAACGCAAGCCAATGCTTGCGTCCAGGACGCAGACGGATCAGTGCCACGATGGCCCCCTTTTGATCCCTAGATGAATGTTTGAGGAAGTTACACGGATGTCACGGATGACGCGGGTGTCACGGATGACGGGCGTATCATACCATACAGATGCGCGCGGCGGGGACCGAAGTACTAAAAAATACTCAGGAGCACGAAGAACCAAGAACCAAGAACCAAGAACCAAGGGAACAACCGAACCAAGAACCAAGAACCAAGAACCAAAGAAAGTACCTTCATTCCCCTCGCCTGTGACGAAGGAAACGGGAGAGGGGGTGCTGCGCCAGCAGCGGGGGTGAGGGCCGACGAACGAACAAACGAACAACTGAACAAAGGAACAAGGGAAGATTACAGGGCGACGTTTTGTTCCCTTGTTTCCTTGTTCCTTTGTTTGCCCGTAGGGCCTGCCCTATCGATCCGGCAGCGTTTTTGCCAGTGCCAGCGCGCCGTAGAGAATGCTGTCGTCGCCCAATGCGGCCGGCACGACGTCGATGCGCGCGCCCGACCAGGATGTGATCTGCCGTCGCAGCTCGGCGCGCAGTGGAACGAAGAGCGCACCGCCGGCCTTGCTGATACCGCCACCGATCACGATGCGAGTGGGGTTGAGCAGCATAATCGCCGCTTTCAAGCCCTGCGCCAGATCCACGACGTAGCGCTCGACAAACGCAGGATCTTGCAGCAGCTCTTTCGCGGATCGGCCGTGGTCGCGCTCCAGCCACAGGCCGCAGCACAGCCGCTCCAGGCAGCCACGCGCACCACATAAACACTCGGGGCCGTCCGGCCGGATCGTAAGATGGCCGATCTCACCCGCGTACGAGTCCGCCCCGTGATAGACTCGGCCACCAGCCAGCAGCCCGCCGCCGATGCCGGTCGAGATCGTCAGGTAGAGCAGCGGATCGTAGCCGATGCCGGCGCCGAAAAAGCCCTCGCCCAGCGCCCCGACATTGGCGTCGTTGTCGGTGATCGTCGGCAGACCAAGCTGCTGCGCCAGGAACTCCGAGAGCCGGAAATTTTGCCAGCCGCCGACATGTGTCGAGAGCACAACCCGCTGCTCGGCGAAATGCACAGGGCCGCCGAAGCCCACACCGCAGCGAACAAGCTCGATCTGCTGCTGCCAGAGCCGTGCCTGCTCCACAATCTGCGCGAGCATCCAGTCGCGCCCGCCCTCGCGATCGGTTGGCCGCGTCTGGCGCATGATCATCTCGTTATCTGCGAAGACCGCCATCGAGAATTTGGTACCGCCAACATCGATCGCCAGTGTGTTCATGGCCTGCCTCTGCTCCTGTGCTCAGGTTTTGCTAAGGATACAGCAGCGATGGGAGGAAGTCACTACCCGACGTGAAGATCCGCCTGTGAAGCTAAAGGCAGGCGCGGCTCGCACGCTGGCACACGATTTGCGATGCGATCGGGGAATGGCTGCGGTATCCCAGGCACCAACCAGCCGATTCGACCAGCGCAAGGAGGTCGTGAGCATGGGTGAAAATATTGTCGGCTTGTTCAATACCGAGGACGAGGCCCAGGCGGCCATGCGTGAGTTCCGCGCCGCAGGCTTTGGCGAAGGTCAGGTCAGCATTATCCAGAAGAATCCCCAGGCGGCGCTCGATGCCGTGGTGCAGCGCGCAGATCAGAGTGAGATGGAGACCGACGACGATTCGGCCGTAGGCGTGCAGCAGGGCCAGCTTGCGGAGGCGGCCGAGCCGGGCGGCGTGTATGTGATTGTGCGGGCGCACTCAGACGATGAGGCGCAGCGCACGCTCGATCTGCTGAATCGCTTCAACGTCGCCAACATTGAGCACCGTGAGCAATCCTACCACGAGGGCAGCTGGCAGCCGCTCGACGAGTCGGCGAACGAGGTCGGTGCGACGCAGCAGACGCAGGAGCGCACCGTTTAGACCAAACGTGTGCGGCACCTACTCGAAGTAGTGCCGCACATCATCCGCTACTTTGACCGCGCCCAGCGCCAGCATCAGCTTGACGCGCGCTTTAGGCCCGTTCAAGCCCGGCGCAAATAGGCAGCCCAGCCGCCGCAGATCATGGTAGGCGCCGACATAGCCATATTCATCGCCGAGATCGCCGGCGCCCGCGCGCGTTGTGATCACCACCGGGATGCCACGCGCCCGCGCATTCTGGATCAGCGGCAGCCACCACGGCGGCACCCGCCCGCTGCCCAGCGCCTCAATCACGATACCGCGCGCCCCACTTTCGATCGCCGCGCGCAGCAGCCGATCGTCGCAGCCCTGGGTGACCACCAGCAGATCGACGGGCTCCTCCAGCCGGTTCAGCGGGATAGCCTGGCGCTGGCCGACGCGCTGGAAGAACGCCGGCACGCCGCTGGCCGTCGAGCCTAGAGGGCCACCGCTGGGAGCCGCGAACGCGCCAAGCGCCTGCGAGTGGACTTTCTGAACCTGTGCCGCAGCAAAGATCTGCTCGTTGAACGCCACCAGCACGCCCTGATCCTGCGCCGTCTCCGAGCCCGCGATCCGAATCGCAGCGGCGAGATTGGCGATGCCGTCGTAGCCCACAGCGTTCGCCGTTCGCATCGCGCCCGTTACCACGATCGGCTTGGAGGTAGCGATCGTTAGATCGAGCAGGTACGCCGTCTCTTCAAGCGTATCCGTCCCATGCGTCAGCACCACGCCTGCCACGTCAGGAAGCTGTACCCGCGCCTCGACGCGCCGGATCAACTCGACGATCATCGGCGTAGTGAGATGGCTGCTGGGCAAGTTCGCGAACTCTTCAAAGACGACCTGGTGCTCGTTGCGCGGCAGGAGCGATAAAAAATCCTGACCTTTGAGGCTAGGCACAGCGCCGCCTACCATCGGGCCACGCTTCATCGCGATCGTTCCACCGGTTGTTAAACAAAGTATATACGACACTCAACGTGCTCCTTAAATGGACGTGATACCGCATGAGGCGAGGAGCAGAACGTATAAGGCTGCTCGTGCCATTATAGTCCTGCACGCCCACCCGCGCACTAGCTTACGAGGCGATGTAGCAATAGTACATTCGTCGCGTCAACGGCGGCGATCCTTCAAGAGCGACCAGCTGCTCACGCACAAACAGCCCATCCAGAAGCGCTATTTCCCACAAATCGCGCAACTACCATCTTGACAAGCGTTGCCGCTGTAGTAGGATGGCGATACAGCTTCTCACTTTCTACCTACCAGCCGCCAATCCCACGTTCTACTCTTTCGTTCCGGCTTCCTGATCGCCCGTAAACTCGCGGGTAGCTATCCTATCTCAGGAGGAGCACGCCATGGAAGAACAACAGCGCGGATCGAGCAAGGTTTGGGCAAGAGTGTTTGAGTCCGACGCGCCGACCGACGAAGAGCTAACGCGCTCACTGGCGTCGGCAGGCGAGGACTACCGCATCAAGCGCTGGTGGAAGTATGGCCAGCCCGCGATCGACCGCATCAAGGCTACGCTGGATGTGCGCGTTGATAATGCCGGCCCGCTGGTGCAGGATCTGCTTGCCGCGAACGGCAAAGGGCTACAGGTTTCCCTCGACGCCTTCCCGTATGGCATCCCCGATCTTGAAGGTGTCATGATCAACGTCCTTTTTGAGCGTGAGATCCAGCAGTAAAGGCGGTCGACGCGATGCAAGGACCGACTGGCAGCGATATTCGCGTCCTTCAGGTGCATCCAAGCCTGCGGTGTAACCTGAGATGCCTGCACTGCTACTCTGAGTCCAGCCCGCAGGAGGCGCGAGAGCTGTCTCTCGCCCTCCTTCAAGGCGCGATCTCGGATGCGCGGGCTGAAGGCTACAATGTCGTGGGCGTTTCCGGCGGCGAGCCGCTGCTGTACAGCGCGTTGCCGCAGCTGCTGGCTCACGCGTGCTCCCTGGGCATGATCACATCGATCACGACCAACGGCATGCTGCTTACTCAGCAGCGTATCGAGCAATTGCGCGATGTGGTCAATCTGATCGCGATCAGCCTGGATGGCATCGCCGAGTCGCATAACCGGATGCGAGGAGCGCCGCGCGCTTTCGAGATCATGACGCGCTGCCTGGAGCCGCTGCGTCAGGCCGGGATTCCCTTCGGCTTCATCTTCACGCTGACGATGTACAACCTTGACGAGCTTGAGTTCGTCGCGCGCTTCGCGGTTGAGCAGGGCGCGACGCTGCTTCAAGTGCATCCGCTGGAAGAGGTCGGACGGGCCAAAGAGCGTCTGCTCAACAAGGCTCCCGACGAGCTAGAGCTGGCCTATGCGTTTCTGGAAGTCGCGCGGCTGCAAAAGCTCTACGCCGACAGCTTGCAGATCCAGTTCGATGTGACCGATCGCGGCCTGGTGCGGCAGAGTCCCGAGCGGATTTTCGCCCTCGATCCCGCCTCGCTGCCCGATGTTACCCAGCAGCCGCTAGCCGATCTCGTCTCGCCGCTGATCATCGAAAACAGCGGCCATGTCGTGCCGATTCAGTACGGCTTCTCGCACGCCTACGCGCTCGGCGATCTCCACCACGGCCGCTTGAGCGACTTCGCGGCGCAGTGGAAGGCCAGCCGCTATCCCGCGTTCTCCCAGCTGTGCCGCAGCGTCTGCCATAGCTTGCTGGAAAGCGGCCAGCCACAAACGCCGTTCGCCAACTGGTACGGGCGGATCACGCAGTCGAGCTACGCCGCCGAGCCGCTCAGCCAGGTGCTGGGCTAGCCTGCACGTGCTCTACGCTCGCCGCGCAACGTACATCTCTCTGAGGCTGCGCTCGTTGGGCGGCTGCGACGTGAAGCAATCATAGACGGCCTCCACGACGAAGCCAGCCGCCTCCAGATAGCCGCGCACGACCGGCTGCGCATAGCCGCGCTCGACATGTACCTCACGAAAGCGCCGGTAGCGTCCGGGCGTGACCTCGACGAATCCGGTCAGGACCAGCGTCGAGAAGCCGTTCGTGCGATCGTAGTGGCTCTGCATGATCTGCGTTCCGGTGTCGAACTCCTCCATCTCGACGCCCTGCCAGTAATGCTCCAGAAAGTAATCGGTCGCCAGATCGAAGCAGAAGAGGCCGCCCGGTACCAGCGCCCGCGCCACTGAGGCAAAACACTGCCGCAGCTCCGCATCGTCGGTGAGATAGTTCAGCGTGTCATAGCAGCAGGTCACCAGATCCACGGGCGCGTCGATCGCGAAATCGCGCATATCTCCCTGCGCAAAACGAATCTCCACCTCCTCGTCAAGCGCGGCAACCTTTCGCTCCGCCTCCGCCAGCATCGCCGCCGATCGATCGATGCCGAGCACGCGCCAGCCGCGCTCCGCCAGCATCAGCGCCAGCGTGCCCGTTCCGCAGGCCAGATCCAGCATCGTACGACCGTCGACCGGATGACTGCGCAGAAGATCCCGCAGATACATGTCCATCAGCAGCGAAAAGCTGTTCTGCCCGGATCGATCATAGATCGCGGCGTATTCCTCGTATTGCATGACGACTCGATTCTAGGGAACAAAGGAACAAAGAAACAAAAGAACAAACGGAGAACCAAGAACCTAAAAGTAGAACAGAGAACAACAGAACAACAGAACAAAACCAAGTACCATAGCTCCCCCTCTCCTATCACAACGGGAGAAGGGGGTGGCGAGTACAACGAGCCGGGGGTGAGGGCCTGCCCAAGAACAAAGGATCAAACGAACAAACAACTCGGACGTCCCTTTTTGTTCACTTGTTCACTTGTTCCTTTGTTTGCCCGCAGGGCAAGATGTGAGGGCCTGCTCCACCTTACCCAAGTCGCATCATCCGTGGTATGCTTAAGTCTCAGATCCGCAGCTCAAACAAAGACTATACATGCAGTTGATCGAAACCGGCAACCCGTGGGGCCGTGTCCTCGCGATTATTCTGGCCGTTCTGGTGATCGCGCTGGTGATGCGCTCGCCGTCGCGTCCAGCTATCGTCGCGCCCGCCGATGCGCTGGGCACGTCCAGCGGTCCTGTCGGGCTGAGCGGCCAGTTCGAGGCGCGTCCCGAGGCATCCTTGGCGGCAGCGCCCGCGCCGGTCGACGGCAGAATCGCCGTGGTCAGCGCTGGCCTGCTGGCGCTCTACACCACCGAGGGCTCGTACACGCCCGAGCAGGTGCGCGGCCTGGCTCAGCCGCTCGACGAGGCGCTGAGCTACGTCAGCCAGCGCACCGGCATGCAGCTCAGCGGGCCGATCAACATCGTCTTCGATCGCCGGGCTGCGTGCGGCCTCGACGGCGCGGCCTACACCGAGCAGCGCACGATCCTGCTCTACGCCTGCCCCGATATTCCCACACGCCGCGCGATCAATATTTTAGCGCATGAGTTCGTCCACCAGCTGGCCAACGATTACTACGGCCAGGCGCACATGCAGGCGGATCTGATTCTCAGCGAGGGCCTCGCGACCTGGGGCGCCGGCAAATACTGGCTGGGCGGCGAGTCCGACTTCCGGGGCTTTGTGCTGCACAACTACGCCTCGAATCTGCTGCCGCTCGGCAGTCACTACAGCGATTACGGCACGCTCGACGCAATGAATCGGCTGTACTACCAGTGGGCATCGCTGGTGGATTTTCTGATAACGACGCAGGGGCGGGAAAACTTCGATACACTGTATAAGAGCGGACACGGCATGTCGCCCAACACTGCCGACTATCAGGCCGTGCTGGGCAGCGATCTGGCCGGCGTCGAAGCCCAGTGGAAGGAGTGGCTTAACCGCTAGCGCTATGAATATCGTGATCGATCTGTTGCCCTGGGAGCAGATTTTCCTGGGATCGAGCCTTGGCCTGCTGATCACGTCGCTCGTCAGTGGTATCACGCTGCTGCGCCGACGTGCGCTCGGGCCGGTGCGCTGGTTCTTCCTGACGCTCTTCGCGGTCGGCGCGATCCTGCCGTGGCTGGCCCAGCCGCGCTTCGGCGCTCGGCTGCGACGGTCCAATCAAACCAACATCGCCGCCACCAGCGACGACTCGGAGTGGCCCGAGCTGCGACCACGCCGCTATGATCGATCGGCGGCTGAGGTGATGCAGGCGGCTGTGCGCGCGCTGGATCATCTGAGCTGGAAGCTGGCC
This sequence comes from Herpetosiphonaceae bacterium, assembly GCA_036402055.1. Classification (GTDB taxonomy): domain Bacteria; phylum Chloroflexota; class Chloroflexia; order Chloroflexales; family Kallotenuaceae; genus LB3-1. The sequence continues at coordinate 5,685 of DASWTQ010000440.1, read as the reverse complement.
AGCCAGGAGCAGCTGGCGCTCGCGGCGGAAGTGCCGATCGCCAACACGCCGTTCATCGACGATTTCCGCGTGACGCTGGCCGAGGAAAACTCACAGACCGTGGTGAATGTCCACTCCAGCTCACGCGTCGGCAAAGGCGACATGGGCGCGAATCGCCGCCACGTGATCCAGTTCTTCATCGTGCTGGAGCAGCAGCTACAAAGCTCGACGCAGCGTTAAAAACAACAGCCCGATCTCGACACTGAGATCGGGCTGGTTTTATGCCGCCAGCTCACGCACCCAGCCGACCAGCCGCGACACGCCCTCTAGCAGCCGCCTGAGCGACAGGCTGGCTGTGCTCTCCGTGCCGGCCTGGCGCGTCACCTGAGCCGTCGCCGTCGAAACATCGATCGGCTGGTTGGCCTGCTTGCGATAATGCAGATGGTCCATGATCCAGAGATACAGATCGGTCTCGGTGCGGCCAGGGAAGTATTGCAGCGTGCCCTGATCGCGGATCGCCTGGATCACCGGCGTGTACCACTCGGAGCACCAGTGCCCGATCGCCTCGTCCAGCGGCACCTCATAGCCGCGATCCTGGCTCAAGAAGAAACGATGATCCAAGATATGGCTGCGCAGCCGGCAGTAATCTTTATCCGACAGCCGCACATCCGCGCCGGCGCACAGCTGGTCGATCTTCGACCACTCGATAAAGTCCAGCAATTCCAGCGGCGGGCTTTCACGCGGCGGCACGATCGCGAGACGAGCGCTGTTCGCAATGCCCTGCGCCGCGTCGCCGACGGTTTCCAGCACCGAGCGCCGACCAAACTGTGTTGTATAGTCGAGCGTTGCCAGCTCCGGCCCTGGATCGAAGCCGATCACGTCCTTCAGCGAGCGCCGGTGCTGCATAATCCAGAGATACAGATCCGCCTCGGTACGGCCAGGAAAATACTGTAGCACGCCATGCTGGCGGATCGTCTCGACCATCGGCAGGTAGACGTTGTCATACCAGCTCGCCGCCGTCTCGTCCCTGGAAAGCTCCTGGCCGCGCTCCTGCGACGCGTAGTAGCGATGCGTGTTGATATGCTCGATCAGCTCAAGATAGCCGCCCAGCGCCGATAGATCGATGCGCTGCTGTGGCCGGAGCGCCGCCAGATTCGTCCATTCCAGAAAATCGCTGTACTCTTCCTTGAGCAGCAGATCGCGTACCGAGAGCCGCTCGTCCAGCGGCACATCGACCATGTACTCGGTCACATACGCGTCGATATCATGCTGGCCGCGCTGGCGAGCTACCGAAACGCGGTGGTTGCCGTCTTTGACGAAATACACCTCGCCGACTTTGTACAGCTCGACCGGCGGCAGCGGCACGTCTTCGTAGTGCGCCATATCCACGCTCTGCCAGCGCTGCTGAGTCGTGGCCTGACGCGGCAAGAAATGCCGGTCGAAGTCGGCGTAGCGGCCTTCGCTGCCGACGATCTTGCTCAGCGGCACCTGTTGCAGGCCGCGATACGCGCTGCCGCGAATATTCAGCCGCGAGCGCACCTCCTCGAACGGCACAAGGTCGCTCGAACGACGCGCCAGCAGATCGGCGATCGCCTGCACAAAGGCTTTGCGTCGAGCCCGCGCGAAATCCTCGCGCACCTGATGCTCATACCAGGCATTGCTCATGCGCGCCTCCTACCCGACCTCAAGCGCAAGCCGCCCGAGATCGCCCCCGGTGATGCGCCAGTGCCGCAGCTCATACGTATCGACGCCCTGCTTAACCAGCGGGTCGGCATCGGCGATGGCCCGCGCTGCCGCCTCGGATTCGGCGCGAATCAAGATCATGCCGCCGCGCCGATCGGTGAACGGCCCGGAGAGCACCAGCGCTCCTTCGGCGTCGAGCTGCCGCAAATATTCCCGGTGAGCCGGAAGATGAACCTCGTATTCACTCCGCTCGACCACAATCGTGAGGATATAGACGTAGTAGTTCATGTCGATCCCTCGTGTCAACAAAAAAAGCGGATGCTCCGGTACCTTGGCCACATGGCATTCGGCTCCGTCGCATCCGCGTTGTGAACTCTTTCACGGTTGATTGTACCTGGGACGACTCACAGATGCAAGGCGTTCGATGCTTAAAACCCGATAGCCCGCTGTGTTGATGACCGTCGTACTACCTACTTTTGTCTCGAAAACCTCACTCATCCGATAGTTGCGATGGACATGTCCGTGGATATGATAGCGTGGTGGAAAGCGCTCGATCAGCCAGCGCAGCGCCTTGAACCCGGCGTGCGCGCCGGTTCCGTCATGAATGCCCGCTGGCGGCGAGTGCGTGATCAAAATATCAACTCCGTAGCCGTTGATCCGGCGATGCCAGAGAATACGCGGCACCAGCGCATAGACCCGCGCCGTCATCACCGACTGGCTGTACTGGTGCTTGCCGCCGTTGTACCAGATCGATCCTCCTAGACCGGCAAGAACCAGACCATCGTGACGAATCACACGACCGTCGATGTTGACGCCGCCGGGCGGTCCCATCAGCACCTTGCCGTAGTCGGTGTACTCGGGCTCGCCGTCGTGGTTGCCGGGCACGTAGAAGCATGGCACATCCAGGTTGGACACGATATAGTCGAGATACGAGGACGGCAGATCGCCGCAGCCCAGCACCAGGTCCACATCGTGGAACCGCTTACGCGCCGATGCGTGGTAGATCGTCGGGACGACTTCGTCGCTAACGCTTAGCACTTTGATCATGTTCAAGCCGTCGCTCACCTGATTGTTGCGCACATCGCTCATGCACATCATGACGGACGAGCCTCGTCAGCTCACCGGACTCCTCAGCACAAAGCGCTCGATCGCGGCGGCCAGCCCGGCCTCGTCGTGAGTCGGCGCGACCCAATCGGCTGCCGCGCGGGCCTCGGGCATCGCGTTGCCCATCGCCACGCCGACGCCCGCCCAGCGCAGCATGCCGGCATCGGCCTCGGCATCGCCCAGCGTCAGCACCTCGTCGGGCCGCACACCGATCTGCTGCGTCAGCTCCGCCAGCGCATCTTCTTTGGTCGCGCGTGGATGCGTAAGCACCGCCGAGGCCACCGAGCCCTCACGGCTGTAGTAGCGATGGACCACGATCGAGTCCGGCGCGGAGCCAAACGCGTCACACAGCAGATCCACGCCCTCGGCACCTGTGGCGATCACCCGTGTCGGCGGCGCGGTCAGCGCGTCGAACGAGGAAGCCACCTGCCGATCCTCGGGGCCGCGAAACTCGGATCGAAACGGATACGCCGGACTGTACAGGTTGATCTCGTCAACCGTGAGAATCAATGGAATCGCATGTCGATCGGCGAAACGGGCGATCTCCTGCGCCAGCGCAAAATCGATCACCAGATGCCGCAGCTCCCGGCCCTGCCAGTCCCAGATCCGCGCGCCGTTATGAGCAATACATGCACACGGTATGCCAAGCTGCCGGGCGACAGCGTAGGCCGAGCCGCGCTTGCGCGCCGTCACCAGCGCGATCTGCACATCTTGTTCCAGCGCCTGATTCAGGACACGCCGGTTCGCCGCCGGCAGCAGGTTTTCGCTGTTCAGCAGCGTGCCGTCGATGTCGGTCGCAATCAGCCGAATACGCCGCGCTCCACCCCGATCGTTCCCAATTTCAACCATGATGCACCATTGAAGGACGAGCCAGCCCGGACAGGCGGGGCTCGTAACCAGCTCAGCTCGGATACTCGCCCGCGCCTACTCGCTCGATGCAGTAGCCCGCGTGCTCAAGATCCTGCACAACTTCCTGGCCGTGAATCTCGTCGCGCACTTCCAGGATCATCTCGATGCCGGTGCGATCGACGGGCACTTGCCAGGCCGCGCGGCGATGGTTGATGTCGATCACGTTAGCGCCGCGCGCCGCGACAATATCCAGCATCCGCGAAAGATTGCCCGGCCGATCCGGCACCGAGGTATGCAGCACGATGTAGCGGCCCTGCTTCACCAGCACCTGCTCGATCACCCGCGCCAGGAAATTGGCGTCGATGTTGCCGCCCGACAGCACCACGCACATATTTTCGTGCTCACGCGGACGGATCTTTTCGGTCAGCAGCGCCGCAATCCCGACCGCGCCCGCGCCCTCGGCCACCAGCCGCAGGTTTTGCAGCGCATACACGATGCCGCGCGCGATCTCTTCTTCGTCGACGGTGAGCACGTCGTCGACCAGGTCGCGGATCAACGGCAGCGTCAGGCCGCCCGGCTTCTTCACCGCGATGCCGTCGGCGATCGTGCGCGCCTCGGGCACAACCACCGGCTTGCCCGCCGCCAGCGACAGCCGGATCGAGGGACAGCCCTCCGCCTGCACGCCGATGATCCGCGTGTCGGGCTTGAGCGCGCGGATCACGGTTGCGATCCCGCCGATCAAGCCGCCGCCGCCGATCGGCACAACCAGCGTCCCGACATCCGGCAACTCTTCCAGGATTTCCAGCCCAACCGAGCCCTGCCCCGCGATCACTTTGGCGTCGTCGAAGGCGTGAACATACGTGTAGCTGTGCTCTTCACAGAGCTGCTGCGCGTACGCGCCCGCGTCGTCAAACGATTGGCCGTGCAAGATCACCTCAGCGCCGTAGCGCTTGGTCGCCGCGACTTTCGCCAGCGGCGCGTACTCCGGCATGACCACGGTTGCCGGCGCTCCCAGCACACTGGCCGCCAGCGCGACGCCCTGCGCGTGATTGCCGGCCGAGTGCGCGATGATCCCACGCCGGCGCTCCTCGGTCGATAGCGATGCCATCTTGGTGTATGCGCCACGCAGCTTGAACGAGCCCGCCCGCTGGGTGTTCTCGGCCTTGATAAACACGCGGCCACCCACCTCCTCGCTGAGTCGATCGCTTGACAGCAGCGGCGTGCGAAGCGTAATACCCTGTAATCCGGCCCGTGCGGCCTGAATATCTTCTAATGTAACCACCGAAACCTCCTCGTTCCGAGTGATTCTGCCAATATCATGATCTTCATTGTAGCATAGCGCATCCTGATGCTTCAGCATAGCCAATGGGTGAAGTTGTACATTTCGATCCTGTCTGCCATGCTTGTACCAGCCCTCGCCCGAGACCGCTTAAACGATACGCGCCATCACGCTAACTATATGTGGCACGATGCTTGCTTAAGCGAACCTTTTGTAACGATTGATAGACGTACTACAGCGCATCATTGCGCGATTATGTTACGAAGGAGCCAGCGCGAATTACAAAGCCTTGAATCGTGTTTTTTTATTCCTGCAATTGTTCTGTTCAGCGTGAAAAACTATTAATTTTCGTATTTAAGGAGGGTGAAGCCACAAACGAAAACGCGATCGTCAAAACGAATCTCGAAGGGACACGTACCTTTTTACCCAGAACCGCGTTTTATAAAGTAGACACACAACCTACCTGGAGGAAGCGTTGACCCAGGTCCCGTAGCTGGTCATGGATAGGGACTTGGTGAGCTAGTCATGAACCCGGCCTCCGCTCAATCACGAGCGCGGTCGGGTTTTGTTCGTATCGGAACATGGCAACGCAGCTCACACGTACAGGGAGGACGACTCATGACCAAGCACATGCAAGCATTGGCGTTCCGGGTCATAACGATCCTAGCGACGATCGCAACATTGTTCAGCGGCTCGATGGCAAGCATCGCGCTTGCCCGCCACGCCGAGGGCGTAGCGGCGGCACCTCTGGCCCAGGGCCAAGGCAATTGTTCTTCTGGCTTCGCTTTCAA
>DASWTQ010000439.1:0-9394 GCA_036402055.1 Herpetosiphonaceae bacterium | reverse complement strand
TGCAGCTGCACCAGGCCGATGATGCCGGCGAGCTGGTTGTTGATCTCGTGCCGCGTGTCGTTGCGCTCGGTTGCTGCGGCGGCGTTTTCTTGGGCCTGCTTGCGTAGCGTGCGACGTTCGCTGGCTCGATCCAGCGCGGCGAGCACGAGCGCGAGCGACGGCGGCTTGAACAGCCAGTCGTAGATGCCGAGTTTGAACCCTGTCTCCAGGATCTCATCGGACGGTTGATCGGTCAACAAAATAAGCGACAGATCGGCCTGTCGCTCACGGATTTGCCGGACCAGATCCAGCCCGGCCTCGATCGTCGCCAGATCGATGATCACGGCGTCCCAGGGCTGTGCCTCGATCTGCTTGAAAACTTCGCGGGCAGTCTGGACCATTGCCAGAGCGTGACCTGCCTGAGTCAGCGGAATGGCAACCGAAGCGATCGTGGGCTCGCTGTCGACAACGAGCAGGATGCGTAGTGGTGGAGCGCTGGGATCGATCATATTAGGCCCTGCTGTTTGTACCGCGAATACGGAACTTATCGCCGATGTCAACGCCGAGCACGCGCGCGGCATTACCGTTACGTACCGAAAGCTCGATATGCCCGCTGCTGCCGATCAGGCACATTGGAATGCCGGTGGGGCCGTCGGCATAGGTGCGGAACAGGCCGCTGAGCTGCTGATCGATGATTTCGACGACGATGCGTTCGCCAAGGTGGTGGGTATGGAGATGCTCTTGCGTAATATTCGTAATGCAGTTGCCGAATCGATCTATGTGAATAATATGGCCGTGCAGCACGCCTCTAGTCGGACTATGGGGCGTGGCGAGATGCGCCGGCGTCAGGCCGTCGATCGGCTTGCCAAGCTGGGCCAGCGACACGCCCGCGACGATATGCGCGGCTGCCGGGGCGAAAATATCGCGGCCATGAAACGTTGCGCTCACTTTGGGCAGCCAGTACTTCGACTCGGTCAGCTCGACGATCTGCACGTCGGCGTCGGCATTCCTGACAATATCTTCCCACACCAGCGCAAACAGGCCGTTATCAGGGCCGATGAAGGTTGCCTCCGGGGTTTGAAACGCGATCGCTCGCCGGCTGCTGCCGACGCCGGGATCGACCACCGCGACATGCACGGTGCCGCGCGGAAAGTAGCGATAGCCGGTGCGCAGCAGGTATGCGCCTTCCACAATATTGCCGGGCCGGATGCCGTGCGTGTAGTCGATGATCTGCGCCTGCCGCGTGATACTCAGCACTACGCCTTTCATGATGCCGACGTAGGTATCTTCGAGGCCAAAGTCTGTCGTGAGGGTAACAACGCCGCTGGGTTGAAACGCTCCGGTCATGTTCACCGCTCCTTAGGACGAAGCTTCTCTTGTATTGTAGCGCGAACATGGTTGTGATACGCGCGGAGCACAGCTTAACATGCACGTTTGTTCTGTGCAAAAAGCAGCTCGGTCATCCGCGCGCCGCAGCTCATCCCGATCCGGCTAGGAGCTGCCGATCTCCGCCCGCAGACGGCCCAGCACGCCGTCGATCGCATTCAGCTCTTCGCTGAGCCCGCTGAGCTGCTCGCGCTGAGCCCGCACGAAGCGCGTGTATGGCCCGATCGCCTCGCGAATGCGCGCCGACGATGCTTCTAGCTCGCTGTTGACCTGCCGCGTGACCGAGCGCGTCAGCTGATCGCGCAGATCGCTGATCTTCTGGTGAAAATCCTTCTTGGCCTGCCGCCGCTTGTTGGGGACGATATACAGGCCCATGCCGGCGACGGTCAGCGCGGCCAGGATACCTGTCACATCGGCGGCGGCAGTTGTGAGCACCGCCAGCAGGATGCCGCCAAGACCCACCGCGCCGATCTCGACGATGGCGGTCGTTGTCATCGCGCTCTGCACGCTACGCGCCAGCTCGTCAGCCTCGGCCTCACGATCGTAGGTGGAGACGACCTGTCGCGCGGTCTGGCCTACCGACGCCAGCAGCGCCGCGCGGTTGTAGTCGAATGATGTGCCGATCTCGCCGAGCATCTGGTCGCGGTCCATGCTGACGCGCCGCCGGTTGAGGTATTCATTAACGCCTTGCCAGAGCCGGAACTGTCGATCGACCAGCCAGTCGATGATCTGCTGCACTCGCTGCTCGATCTGCGCGGGCGTATCGCCGATCACGTCGTCCTCGAACTCGGCGCGAATCCGATCCGGCTTCATCAGATCGAACATGCGCCCGATGCGCACAGTCTCGTCGAAGAAACTCATGCCGCGCAGCTCCATCTCGTGGAGCAGGTTTTCGATCTCGGACACGTGCAGATGAAATTCTTTTTGCAGGTCTTCGCGGTACAGCGTGATCTGCTTTTCGATGTTGTCGATCGTGACGAAATCTTCGCGCAGCAGTCCCAGCCGCTCGTCGACGGCGGTTTTGTACTTAGTCGTCAGCGACTGCGCCACGCCCAGCGGATTGAGCAGCTTCAGCCGGATGCGCTCGTCTTCGTCCAGCGTGTCGGTGATGTAGCGCTCGATCGCCTCGAAGCGGCTGCTCTCCCAGCGCGCATCGGCGGCGCCGTCGCTGCTGGAGCTGCTGGATTTGCCCTGCTGCGCCAGCCGTGCCGAGAGCGGAAAAACCTCCGGCTGGCGTCCCAGCAGCGGCATCGCGTTGTCGCGCACGAACTGCACGACGGTCTCGATCTCGGCAGGCTGCAAAATATCGACCTTATTGATCACCAGGACAACTTTTTTGCCCCACTCGCGGATCTGCTCCAGAAAGGCGCGCTCCGACTCAGTAAACGGGCGGTCGGCGGAGGTGACAAACAGCACGAGATCGGAGCGTGGGATAAAATCGCGGGTCAGCTCCTCGTGGCGGCGAATCACCGCGTTGGTGCCGGGCGTGTCGACGATGTTGATCTCGCGGAGCATCTCGGCCGGATACAAAATCTCAAGTACGAACTCTTCACGCAGCCGCTCGGTAGCCTCCGGCCCGTACTTGAGAATGTTGATCCGATCGGTTGTCGGCGTGACGCCCTCGCGCAGCACGGTCTCGCCGATCAGCGCGTTGATGAACGACGATTTGCCGGAGTTGAACTCCCCGGCCACGACAAGCAGAAACAGCTCGTCGAGATGAACGATCGCCTCGTCGAGCGTGCGCTGATCGCCGGGATTCGTATCGGCGAATCCGCTCAACGCCTCACGCAATCGGCCCAATAGCTCCCGCTCTTGCGCCAGGAGCGCTTCCTGGCGCTGGCCCAGAACTTTTTTGCGACCCAACAATCCGCGCACGTGTGTTCTCCCGCTTGCTAATGCTATAGGTTTTTTATAGCAAAACTAAGGCCGTGCCTGCTCCTGCCGCTGTAGCTCGGTCCAGCGGTGAAAGCTTTCTTTGCGGCCCGGCAGCTCATCGATCGTTTTGCCGGGATTTTTGCGAAAGAAAAGGCCATGCTGCGTGCGGTGCGCGTCCATCGCGGCAACCTTCTGCCGCAGCCACGGCGTGATGTCCAGCACGATGTCGGCCGGATCGTCCTGGTTGATGTGACGCGGCTTCTCGGGATCGGAATACGCGCCGCCCCAGGTCAGCACTTCGGCGGGCCGCCAGGGCTCAAGCTGGCGCAGCGCCGCAAACACCGACTGGTGTGTGAAAATATGCTGCGGATGGCCGTACTCGCCGTTGGAGCCGTGCGTGATCACCACATCCGGCCGCAGCTCGGCCATAATCTCCGCGATCGCGCCGCTAAACTCCTCGGCCGTAGCGTCGATGTGATACAGGGTGTCGTCGGGTCCGACCACCGGATCGCAGAACGGCAGGAACAAGACCTCACGCGCTCCCAGTGCCGCGCCCGCCGCCTGGGCCTCGCGCTCGCGCATCTTGCCCAAGTCGTCACGGGCGCACAGCGGCGGCTCGCCGGTCTCGCCGCCCTCGCCGCGTGTGGTAAGCAGCACAAACACATCGTGGCCCTCGGAGGCATATTTGGCGATCATGCCGCCGCAGAAGACCGTTTCATCATCAGGATGAGCTGCGATAACTAAAACGCGCATGTTCACTCCTCTATGTAAAGGAACAAGGGAACAAGGAAACAAAGGAACAAAGGGGCTGGCCCTTACCCCCGGCTTCGCCGTCCCCCTGCCCCAAACCTCGGTCGGCCTCGACCTCGGTTGCGACAGGCGAGGGGAAGCTCTCGGTACCTGCTTTGCTCTCCTGGTTCGTCCCCGGTTCTAGGTTCTTGGTTCTAGGTTCTCCGATTTGTTCTCTTGTTCGTTTGTTCCTTTGTTTTCTATCCTCGTTTATCGTACCAGATCGCGCAGATCAAACACCGGCCCATCGCTGCACACCAGCTTGCGCCCATGCCGCCCGTCGATGCTGCACGCGCCGCAGATGCCGACGTAGCAGGCGAGCCGATCAGGCTGTGCGCCCAGGATCGCAACCTGGGCAAAATCGCGATTCCACTGGAGCCGGACGTTTCGCACGCGCTCTGCTACTCGTGGTAAAAGCGCGACCGGCAGCGCAATCGCCAGGAGATCCGCCCAGCGCAGCAGCGCATCGTCGAGGAGCGAGAGCGCGGCCTCAGCCGGATCGTCGCCCTGCGCGAGGTTGTACTCAGCAGCGGCAGGCAGCAGAAACGGCGGCGGCGCGATCAATGGCTGAAGATCGTCGTTCGGTGCCGGCGCATCTTCGCCGGGAGCGCCGAGCGCCAGCGTTACCGACAGGCCGCGCGCGACCGAGCTGTGCGCCAGCGCAAAGAGCGCCGAAGCCTGCGCAGCCGTGCCGATCAGCGCGAGTGTGCGCACCGAAGCTCCGACGTTCCAGCCCCGCCCCAGCGGCCCGAGCAGATTGAGCGCCGCGCCGCGCACCTGGCTGTTGAGAAAATCATACGCCGGATCGAGATCCGAGACCAGCAGCGTGCAGGTATTTGCGCGCGCATCCGTCGTGGCGACAAAGAGCGGATGTCGCAGGAGCGGATCGTAGCTGCCGGCGGCCGCACAGCGCAGCGCGACGTATTGCCCTGGCTGAGCAGCCGCTAGCTGCGCGCTGCCAAGCGTGAACGAGGCCCAGCGCTCAAAGCGCTGCTGATCGAGCAGAATTGCTGTGGACTCTTGCATTGTTCATGTCCTCAGCTATTGGCGAACAAAGGAACCAGGGAACAAAAGAACAAAGGGAGGCCGGAAATATCTTTTGGTTCTAGGTTCTCCGGTTTTGTTCCCTTGTTTTTTGTTCTTTTGTTCTTTGCTACCCACCTACCCGCACTCGCACCAGCCCTTTAATATCTTCCCAGGCCGTCTTCACGATCTTTACCCGTGAGTCGAGGTCTTCGATCCACTCCACGGGCAGCTCGAAGATGCGGTAGTTTTGGCGCTCACCCTTGAGCAGCAGCTCGGTGTCGAAGAACCATGCCTGATCTTTGACCTGCGGCACCAGCTCGTCCACGACGCGCCGGGTCGCGCCCTTGAAGCCGCACTGCGCGTCCCGGAAGCGATGCCAGAACATCAGCCGGATCAGGAAATTATAGCTGCGTGAGATGATCTCGCGCTTCCACTGGCGGGTTACGATCGCGCCGTGCATCAGCCGCGAACCGGTCGCCAGATCGTAGTCGCTGTGGATCAGCGCGGCCAGCATCGGCGGGAGCGCGCGCAGATTCGTGGAAAGATCGACATCCATGTAGCACACGACGTCGGCTGTGCTCTGGCTCCAGGCCGCTCGCAGCGCTCGTCCACGTCCCTTCTGCTCAAGTCTGATAAAATCGACCTCGCCGCTATAGCAGGCTTGTAGCTCGTGGCAGATCGCGGGCGTACGATCGGTCGAAGCGTTATCCGCGACGACAATGCGCCAGCTGTACGGGCAGTGAGTCTGGAGAAACACGCGCAAGGTTTCGATGCTGAGCGCCAGCTGTGCTTCCTCGTTAAAGACCGGAATCACAATATCGACGGTAATGTCTTGAACAGCTTTCGATTCGGCAATCATGGACCTATTCCACAAAACAAGGGCAGGTACACGCGGCCTGCCTGGGGCGCGATTATAGCATAGGTACATAGCAGAGCCTTCAATGATCGACGCTGGCGCGGCCGCAAGCTGTCGATTTAGTGGTACTATGCTTGCTAGCGCGCACAAAAGCTGTGCATCCTTGTCGGGCGAGGGAGGAGTCAAGATTTCGCAAAACTCGTGCTTGACATTCGTGATTGGCTATGATACACTGCGCGTTTGCGAAATCCATATCTGAATAAAGTGCGTAATACAGAGTGTAATCACCCTGTTGGCTTACAAATTGTCTCGTCGCGCCGGATGGCGCAATTTTTGTCACTAGGAGAGGGAGCGCAAATTGACCGGTCCAGAGGCGTCGCCGATGGAAGGGTCTTTTTGTGTTTCCTGGTGTGCTGAGGAGTGCAGTCCATGCCACCATTGACCGAAAAGGTCGTCTTGCAGCCATTGATCGCCGTTGGCGAAGAGCCGATGGATGGCGCGCTGCCGCGCCGCCCTGAGCGCCGTAGCTACGCTCGTATCCAAGATGCGATCGAAGTTCCGAAGCTGATCGAAACCCAGATCGACTCGTTCCACTGGTTTCAAGAGATTGGTCTTCGGGAGCTGTTTGACGAAATCTCGCCAATCGAAGACTTTACCGGGAAGAATCTGGCGCTCTCGTTCTTGGACTACCGCTTCGACCCGCCGCGCTACGACGAGTTCGAGTGCCGCGAGCGCGATCTGACCTATTCCGCACCGCTCAAAGTGCGCGCCCGGCTCTTGATCAAGGGCACCGGCGAGGTCAAAGAAAGCGAAATCTTCATGGGCGAGTTCCCGCTCATGACGGAGAACGGAACGTTTATCAACAACGGCTCCGAGCGTGTGGTTGTCTCACAGCTGATTCGCTCGCCGGGTGTGTATTTCAAAGATGAGCACGATCCGACGACTGGTCGTGCGCTGCATACTGCCAAGCTGATTCCGAACCGTGGCGCGTGGCTGGAGTTTGAAACTTCCAAGCGCGATGTGGTTTCGGTCAAGGTCGACCGCAAGCGCAAGCTGCCGGTCACGATTCTGATTCGCGCCGTGATCGGCCTGTTCTCGGGCAAGGCGCTGGATGAGAGCGGCCTCGACGAGGAAGTGCTGGCGCTCTTCGAGCATGTCGACGTCAACTCGGATCACCGCTACATCGCGTCGACGCTTGAAAAGGACGGCACGCGTCACGCCAAAGAGGCGATGATCGAGCTGTACAAGCGGCTCCGGCCAGGCGATCCGCCGACGCTGGACAACGCGCGCACGCTGCTTGAGTCGCTGCTCTTCAACGCCCGCCGCTACGATCTGGCGCGCGTCGGACGCTACAAGCTCAACCGCAACCTGTGGGAGAAGGGCCGCCGCGATCATGGCGGCGAGACTCCGCCCAACACCGAGCGCATTCTCACGCCGCAGGATCTTTACAAGATCGTCGAGCGGATCATCGATCTCAACAACGGCATCGGCGAGCCCGACGACATTGATCACCTTGGCAATCGCCGCGTGCGCACGGTGGGCGAGCTGATCCAGGCGCAGTTCCGCGTTGGTCTGCTGCGTATGGAGCGCGTGATCAAGGAGCGCATGTCGCTGCAAGATCCTGAGAGCGCCACGCCCAACGGCCTGGTGAATATTCGCCCGGTCGTCGCCGCGATCCGCGAGTTCTTCGGCGGCTCGCAGCTGTCGCAGTTCATGGATCAGGTCAATCCGCTGGCTGAGCTGGCGCACAAGCGGCGCATCTCGGCGCTGGGTCCTGGTGGCCTCAGCCGTGATCGCGCGGGCTTCGAGGTGCGCGACGTTCACCACTCGCACTATGGCCGCATCTGCCCGGTGGAAACGCCGGAAGGCCCGAACATCGGTCTGATCGGCGCGATGTCCACCTTTGCCCGCATCAACGAGATGGGCTTCCTTGAGACGCCGTATCGCAAGGTGTACCGCGAGGTCGATAACACGCCGGCCTGGCTGGATCGTCCGCTGCTGATCAACGATGTGCGCGACCTGCGTACCGGCGATCTGCTGGCGGCGCGTGGCACGCGGCTCGACAAGGAGCTGGCGCGGCACATCGCGATCGGCCTGCTACGTGGCCAGATCCTGCGCGAGGATATTGTCGATCCCAAGAGCGGCACGACTATCGCCGAGGAAAATACCGAGATCACGCGTACGATCGCCGAGCGGATCGCGGATCTGCCGCTGCGCACGATCAAGATTCGTCCGATCGTGACCGGTGAGGTGCACTACCTGCCCGCCGACGAGGAGGACAAGTTCATCGTCGCGCAGGCGAACGCGCCGCTGGACGAGCATAATCGCTTTCTGGCCGGTAAGGTGCAGGGCCGCTACGGCGACGAGTTCGTCGAAGAGTCCGCCGAGCGCATGGACTACATGGACGTGTCGCCCAAGCAGGTGGTCTCCGTCTCGACGGCGCTGATCCCGTTCCTTGAGCACGACGACGCCAACCGCGCGCTGATGGGCGCGAACATGCAGCGTCAGGCTGTGCCGCTGCTCCGTCCCGACGCACCGATCATCGGTACGGGCATGGAGTACCAGGCCGCCCGTGACTCGGGCCAGGTCGTGATCGCCAAGAAGGACGGCGTTGTGCTACACGCCGACGCGCGCACGATTGTGGTGCGCGAAGACGACGGCACCGAGCGCACGTATCCGCAGATCAAGTTTATGCGCTCGAACCAGGACACCTGCATCAACCAGCGTCCGGCGGTGCTGACCGGCGAACGCGTCAAGAAGAATCAGGTGATCGCTGACTCGTCCTCGACCGATAACGGTGAGCTGGCGCTGGGACAGAACGTGCTGGTCGCGTTTATGCCCTGGGAAGGCGGCAACTACGAGGACGCGATCCTGGTTTCGGAGCGGTTGGTTCGCGAAGACATTTTTACCTCGATCCACATCGAGAAGTACGAGGTCGAGGCGCGCCAGACCAAGCTCGGCGACGAGGAGATCACTCGCGATATTCCGAACGTGGGCCAGGACAGCCTGCGCAATCTGGACGAGAACGGCATCATCTACGTCGGCGCGGATGTCAATCCGAACGATATTCTGGTCGGCAAGATCACGCCCAAGGGCGAGACCGATCTGACGGCGGAAGAGCGACTGCTGCGCGCGATCTTCGGCGAGAAGGCCCGCGAGGTCAAGGACACGTCGCTGCGCGTGCCGCACGGTGTTCGTGGCAAGGTGATCGACGTCAAAGTCTTCACCCGCGAAGACTCGCCGGATCTGCCGGTCGGCGTCAACAAGATGGTGCGCGTGCTGATCGCTCAGAAGCGCAAGATCAGCGCCGGCGACAAGATGGCCGGTCGCCACGGCAACAAGGGTGTGGTTTCGCGCATCCTGCCGATCCAGGACATGCCGTTCATGCCGGATGGTCGCCCGGTCGATATTATTCTCAATCCGATCGGCGTGCCGTCGCGTATGAACATCGGGCAGATTCTTGAGACGCATCTTGGCTGGGCT
>DASWTQ010000438.1:0-1871 GCA_036402055.1 Herpetosiphonaceae bacterium | reverse complement strand
GCCTTCGACGCCGCCACCTTCGAGATCTGGGGCGCGCTGCTCAGTGGCGCACGGCTGATCGGCCTGGATCGTGACACGGCGCTCTCCCCGGAGCAATTCGCGGCCTGGCTGCGCGAGCAGGCGATCACCACCATGTTCATGACGACGGCCTGGTTCAATCAGGTTGTTGTGAGCGTGCCGTCGGCGTTCGCGTCTATGCGGCAGGTGATTTTCGGCGGCGAGGAGGGCGATCCTCAGCGCGTGCGCGACGTGCTTAAGCATGGCAAGCCGCAGCGCTTGATCAACGGCTACGGCCCGACCGAAAGCACAACCTTCGCCTCCTGGTACGAGGTCGAGACGCTGCCGGCGGAGGCCACCACGGTACCAATCGGCTATCCAATCGCCAACACCACGCTGTATCTGCTGGACAGGCTCATGCAGCCGGTGCCGATCGGCGCTCCCGGTGAGCTGTATATCGGCGGCGACGGCCTGGCACGCGGCTACCTCAATCGCCCCGATCTCACGGCTGAAAAGTTCGTGCCCAATCCGTTTGGCGCTCCTGGATCGCGGCTGTATCGCAGCGGCGATCTGGCGCGGTACCGCGCCGACGGCGCAATCGACTTTGTGGGCCGGATCGACCAGCAGGTCAAGTTGCGCGGCTTCCGCATCGAGCTGGGCGAGATCGAGGCCGTGCTCGGCCAGCATCCTGCGGTGCAGGAAACGATCGTCGTTGTGCGCGAGGACCAGGCGGGCGATCCACGACTGGTGGCGTACGTCGTCGAAGAACAACGGAACAACGGAACAAAAGAACAAGAGAACCTAGAACCTAGAACCAAGAACCTAGACGTTGAGCCGGATGGTTCTAGGACGCCCGGAGGGCACCCGGTTCTCGGTTCTTCGTTAGGTGAGGGCCTGTCCTCCACACTCCGCGCATTTGTTAAAGAGCGCCTGCCTGAGTACATGCTGCCCGCCGCTATCGTGGTGCTTGAGCGCCTGCCTTTGACACCGAACGGCAAGGTGGATCGGCGCGCGCTGCCGGCGCCTGACTACACCCAGGCAGCCGAGACCTTTGTCGCGCCGCGCACACCGCTAGAAACGCAGATCGCCGGTATCTGGGCCGAGGTGCTGGGAATAGCGCGTGTCGGCGTGACGGATAACTTCTTCGCGCTAGGCGGGCACTCGCTGCTGGCAACGCAGGTGATCACGCGCATCCGGGAGGCGTGCCAGATCGAGTTGCCGCTGCGCGCGCTCTTCGAAACGCCGACCGTGGCCGGCTTAGCTGAGCAGATCGCACAGCGCCAACCGGAGTCGTCGCTACTGCCCGCGCTGACGCTGCGCCGTGCTGAGGAGAGCACCGATCTGCCGCTGTCGTTTGCGCAGCAGCGGCTGTGGTTTTTGCAGCAGCTCGATCCGCAGAGCACGGTCTATCACACGCCGATCCGCGTGCGGCTGAGCGGCGCGCTGGATGTGGACGCCTTGCAGTGCAGTTTGAACACGATCATCCAGCGCCACGAAGCCTTGCGGACCACGTTTCCGCTGCACGGTGAGCAGCCGGTCCAAGCGATCGTGCCTGAGGTCACGCTCCTGCTGCCGCTGGATGATCTCAGCGCGCTCACCCCGGCGGAGCGGACGCAGGCGATCGACCGGCTGACGCACACCGAAACGCAGCGCCCGTTCGATCTGACAATTGCTCCGCTGCTGCGCGCCCGTGTGCTGCGTGTCGCCGCCGACGAGCACCTGCTGCTGCTGACGCTGCACCACATCATCACCGATGGCTGGTCCATGGGCGTCCTGCTCCGCGAACTCGCCGCGCTCTACGCCGATCCAGCGGTCGTGCTGCCGGAACTGCCGGTGCAATACGCCGACTACGCGCTCTGGCAGCGCCAGTGGTT
>DASWTQ010000437.1:0-4268 GCA_036402055.1 Herpetosiphonaceae bacterium | reverse complement strand
ATTTTAGGGAGCCGTCAGGTAGTCAGCACGTGGAAGGAGCGGAGTGGATGATACAGCAACGCCCCCGGATCTGGCATCGATCTGCTCACCACATCTGCGCCTTGCTCTGCTGTCTGCTCCTGGTCGCCTGTACGAATGCCGTGGAGCAGCAGGCGCAAATCTCACCGACAGCCGCGCCCTCGCCGGCAACCGCTGCGTCTGCGTCAGCGCCGTCGGCGACTACACCGACTGCTGAGCAAGCATCGCCGACCGCGCAAACCACCGAGCCCACGAGCACCGCTCCGGCGTCGGCCGAGCCTGCCGCTTCGGCCACAGCACCGCCCGCTGCTTCCGCCACCGCCCTCGCTCAGCCGACGATTCAAGAATATCCGGTGCCCGCAGGCTCACGGCCGCATGATGTCGCGCCCGCACCCGACGGCACGGTCTGGTACACAGCCCAGGGCTCGGGCAAGCTTGGCCGGCTCAACCCTGCGACCGGAGAAGTTGTCGAGATCCCGCTGGGCGCAGGCTCGGCGCCGCATGGCGTGATCGTGGGGCCGGACGGCGCGCCGTGGATCACGGATGGCGGCCTGAACGCGATCGTGCGCGTCGACCCGCAGACCAGCGAGGTGCGCCAGTTTCCGCTGCCGGCCCAAAGCGCGCAGGCGAATCTCAACACGGCCAGCTTTGATCGCCAGGGCCGGCTGTGGTTTACCGGACAATCAGGCTGGTACGGGCGGCTCGATCCTGCCAGCGGCGAACTTGAAACCTTTGCAGCGCCGCGCGGTCGCGGGCCGTACGGCATCACCACCACGCCCGACGGCACGATCTACTATGCATCGCTGGCGGGCAGCCATATTGCGCGGGTCGACCCGGAGACGGCACAGGCGACCGAGCTTGAGCCGCCGACTGCCGGCCAGGGCGCGCGCCGCGTCTGGAGCGATTCGCAGGGCCGCGTGTGGGTCAGCGAGTGGAACGTGGGACAAGTGGCCGTCTACAATCCGGCGACCGAAAGCTGGCGCGAGTGGCGGCTGCCCGGCGATAGCCCGCGCGCCTACGCGGTCTACGTCGACGATCAAGATCAGGTCTGGCTGAGCGATTTCACCGCCAACGCGCTGGTGCGCTTCGACCCGAATCAAGAGGATTTTGAAGTGTTTACGCTGCCCACGCCGCAAGCCTTTGTGCGTCAGATCCTGGGACGGCCGGGCGAAGTCTGGGGCGCGGAGTCCGGCGTCGATAAGCTGGTGGTGATTCGCACCCGCTAGGCGGCGATGACCACCAGCCCCAACAGCTCATGGCTAGCGTGCCGGCTGCGACCCTTGAACGATGCGCAGCAGCGGCAACGAAGCCAGCGTAAAGAGCGCGATCGCCAGGGCCGTGCCACCCAGCGCCGCCGTGAATCCCCAGTGCTCGATCGCCAGGCCGGCCAGGTAGGTGCCCAGACCGCCGCCCAGGAACAGCGAGAAGGCGAACAGCGACACCGCCGTACCTCGAAGCGCCGGCACCAGCTCAGTCGCTCGTGTTTGCAGCGTGCTATGCGCAATCACGAAGCCCGAGCCGCTCAGCAGCATCGCCAGTGGGAAAAAGACGAAGGTTGGACGCAGCACGACCAGCACGTAGGAGATTGTCAGCATACTGCCGCCCAGCAGCAGCATGCCGCGCTCCTCGATACGCACCACCAGCCGGCCCACGATCCGCGCCGTGAGCATACTCGCAACGCCGCTCAGCATCAGCAGCAGCCCGATCGTCGCGTAGCTGAGCTGGTCACGCTCAAAAAGCAGCGCGCCCAGGAAGCCCACGGTACTGGTCGCCGTCAGACCCTCGATAAACACCAGACTGTAGAGCGCCAACGCCCGTGTCCCGGCGTGCTCAAAGATCGCGCGATACGGGCCGAGAATGCCTGGCCGGCGTGGCACATTGGCGCGGGCTCGCTTCACAGGCGCCCGCAGCAGGATCGCCGCGACAAGCAGCGCGATCACGCCGTAGCCCAGGAACAGCGCGCGCCAGCTGGCGATCGTCGCGATGATGCCGCCCAGCGCCGCCGATAACACACCGCCCAGCGAGGCAATGCTGACGACGCGTCCCAGTGCCGCCTGGCGCTCCGCGTAGGGCACCGCATCGCCCACGTAGGCCAGCGCGATCGGGATCACGCCCGCTGCGGCCGCGCCTGTGCACAGCCGCAGAATCGTCAGCGTCAGGAGATTGGGCGCAAAGCCGCTGACAAAGGTTCCCAGCGCAAACAGTCCCAGCGCGGCGCCCATCACCCGCTGGCGGCTGAAGCGATCGGCCAGCGGCCCGTACACAATCTGGAACACGCCATACGGGATCGTGTAGGCGGTGATCAGGACGCCCGTTCGCGCGACCGGCGTCACAAACTCGCCGGCCACCGCCGGCAGCAGCGGCGATATGACCCGTGCTTCGGCGCTGACCATAAAGACTGCCGCCATGATCATCATCAGCGTGGCCGCCGACGCTCCCGGCCCGGTTGCGGCGGGCGGCAGATCTTCGGCCGCAGCCTCCTCAGTAGTTGTAGACAAGCGCGCTTCCTGCACGGCGTACTCCTTCTCGATCAAGCGAACCAAGAGAAGCATACCACCGAGGCCGGCCGGTGTCCCTGGACCTTGGCTCTAGCTCGTCCGGGCACTTGCAGCATCTTCGGTTCTGCCTTACCTTTGCTTGGCGTTCTTTCGTGCACATATGGGAGACGATCATGACCAGATTGAGCTTCGGTATCAAGACTGCGCCCCAGCACACCACGTATCCCGCCATGCTGGCGATCTGGCAGGCGGCCGACGCGACGCCGGTGTTTGAGCACGCCTGGCTCTTCGATCACTTCAACCCGATCGGCGGCGACCTCGACGGGCCGTGCTACGAGGGCTGGACGACGCTTGCCGCGCTCGCCGCGCAGACACAGCGCATCCGCCTGGGCCTGATGGTCACCGGCAACACCTACCGCCATCCGGCTGTCCTGGCGCATATCGCGGCCACGCTGGATGTGATCTCCAACGGCCGTCTCGATCTTGGCCTGGGCGCGGGCTGGAACGAGTACGAGCACCGCAGCATGGGCATTCCGCTCTACCCGCCCGGCGAGCGCATCGAGCGCTTTGGCGAGGCCTGCGAGCTGATCAAGCGGCTTTTCACGCAGCCGATCGCCGATTTCGACGGGCAGTTCTACCAGCTACAAGAAGCTCGCTGCGATCCCAAGCCGGTGCAGCAGCCGTATCCGCCCTTTGTGATCGGCGGCGGCGGCGAGCGGCGCACCCTGCGCGTCGTGGCGCAGTACGCCGACATCTGGAACTTTGCCGGCGGTCCTGTCGAGGATTTCACGCACAAGGTCGAGGTGCTCAAGCGTCACTGTGAGGCGGTCGGCCGCGACCCGAGCACGATCCGGCTCTCGGTGCAAACCATGGTCAACTACGATAACTTTGACGAGACTGTCCAGACGCTTCAGGGCTTTGTCGATGCCGGGGCCACGCACCTGATCCTCAGCCTGCGATATCCCTATCCCGACGGCATTGTCGAGCGGCTGGCGACCGAGCTGGTGCCGCAGATTCGCGCCTGAGTGCGGCAGGCAGTAGCGATTTAAACCGCAAATTGACTTTTACTCTTTTTTAATGTATCGTGGCAGCTTCTCGTTGTGGTTCGTACTGCTCCATTGACGCCCCCCTGAAAGGAACAACGATGTTGGCTCGACGCTTCATTCGGCAGCTCACTCGCACCCAAGTCGTCGCCTCAGCGCTCATGCTCACACTCATCGCGCTGAGCAGCATCGCAACCAGACCGGCAGCGGCGGCCAGGCCATTCTCGGTCGCGGCGTACGCCTGCACCGGCGGCAACGTCACGGTCCTGACCAGCAACGCCTATGTGTATGGCACGCTCTACTCAGTGGGCCGGCCAGAGGATTATCTGTACACGGCACCCGCAGGACGCGGCTTTCGCTGGTGCTCGGAAGCCACGACCTACGACGGGCGCGTATGGGTCTGGGGACATTCCGCCGTCGATTCACGCGACGGTTGGATTCTCAAGTGCCATCTCTACACCCACTGCTAGCGATCGTTACCGCTGACAAGCACGCGCAAAGCCTGGATCGCCAACCTGATCCGGGCTTTGTGCCAGCTTGAGGATGTTGAATAGAGCGCAAAGGAGCAGATCGTTATGCGCACCACAGCCGCCCTGGCCCGTCTTAGCTGGATCATTCTGCTGGCGGGAGTCCTGCTGAGCCCTGCCGCGCCCTCGTTTGCCGCCAAAGGCATGTTCACCAATCCGCTGATGCCTGGCCAGGACCCGTC
>DASWTQ010000436.1:0-3859 GCA_036402055.1 Herpetosiphonaceae bacterium | reverse complement strand
CAACACCCCTCACCCGAGCAGGACCGGCGCCAAATTGAGCGCCGGTCCTCCGCATATCAGCCGATCCATCTTTTGCTTTCTCAGCCTTGCAAGGCCGCTAGCTACCGCCCAGCATGATCGCGATATTATGGTGGTCCTGCTCGGCGATCAGCAGATTGAAAAGATCGTTCTCGGTGATCATGCCGACAACATAGCCATCGTCCATCACCGGCACGCCGCCGATCTTGCGATCGCGCAGGATCATGGCAACCGTTACAATCGGCGTATCCGGCTCGACGGTGATCACGTCGCGTGTCATACAATCGCGCAACGGCAGATCCGCGACGCGGTGATACAGGTTATAGTCGCGCACATCGGTGGCGGACGAGGCCGAGATGCGGTTAATATCGCCCTCGGTTATGATCCCAACCAGCGTGCCGCCGGCGTTGACCACGGGCAGGCGGCGAATCTGCTGCTCCTGAAGCAGGCGACGGGCGGCTGGTAGCGTGGTCGTTTCGAGCGCCACGATCGCCGGAGTTGTCATCCAATCACAAACCAGTTCCATAGCGACCCCTTTATCTGGCGCATGGACGAAAGATCAAGCGCTGCGCCAATCCACCGTCACTGTACCCGAGACAGCCGGATGATTGGGAGAACAAAGCGCAACCAGGCGTGGTGCTTTGTTCATGGTCGCTGTGGGCGGAAATCTAACCGGGATGCTTTGAGAATCGCTTAGCCCAGGCGCTCGTAAAGATCAGCCTGGAGAGCCTGCGCCGCCTGGTGAGCCGCCAAGCGCTCAGGATTGGGAGTGAGAGTCGGGCCGAGGGCAGCCGGAATCGCCGCGAGGTTGTCGATGTGGCCCAGCGATCGGAGGGCGAGTAAAGCCACGCCGCGACTGGTAGTTTCGGCTTCGGCGCTCAGCACCAGCGGCAGGCCCAGCGCGTCAGCGATCAGCTGCGACCACGACGGCACATGCCGCAGCGCTCCACCGCTGGCGACGATTGTCGGCGTGCCGGGCGCGGCCGTGCGCAGCAGCTCCGCAATGCGCGCCCAGCGATAGGTCACGCCTTCCAGCGCCGCGCGCGCAATGTCGAGCGCCGAGGTTGTGATCGAGATGCCATTGATCGTGGCGCGAACATCGCCGCGCCAGCCGGGGCCGCGCTCGCCGACAATAAACGGCAGCACCGTCAGGCCGTGGTTGGCGCCTTTGGGATCGTGCAGGTAGCGATCGAGATCGGCGGCTTCGAGCTTGAGCGTTTCCAGCGCCCAGGTCAGCACATTGCCGCCCTCGCTGGTCGCGCTGCCCAGCAGTGGACTCCGCCGATCGACACAGTAGCGCCACAGGCCGGGCGGAATCTCGGGCTCGCTCGGCAGCAGCATCCTCAGCGCGCCGGTCGTGCCGATGCTGAGCGCAATCCGATCGGGATTGACGCAGCCGCTGCCAATGTTGGCCGCCGCGCCATCGGCGACCGCGCTAAACCAGGGAACGTTCGCCAGCGCCGGCCAGCGCCGCGCCCACTCGTCGCGTAGACCTGTGCCGGCCGTGTCCACATCCGAGAGCGTGCCCAGCTGCTCGGCATCGATCGGCAGCTCGGCCAGCAGCTCGGCGTCCCAATCAAACGTGGCTCGATTGAGCAGGCCCGACCACGACGCCAGCGAGTAGGTGATCGTCGAGTTGCCGAAGAAGCGATCGAACAGCACCTCGCCGATGCTGGACCAGCGCCGCGCTGAGCGGAGCGTCTCGGGCTGCTCGGTTTCCAGCCAGCGGAAGAGCGCCGGCAGATAGCTGGTACGCAGCAAACAGCCGGTGCGCTGGTTGATCGCGGCCTCGTCCAGCTCGCGCTGGAGCGCCACCGCCGCCTCGGCGCTGCGCGTATCGGCGTAGGTGAAAACAGGAGTGCACGGCGCGCCATCCGCATCAATGCCGGTGATATTAGAGGCGTAGGTTGCGCAGCCCACCGCCGCGATCTGCTGCGCCAGCGGCCCGGCCTGCTCCAGCGCCTGATCGATACATTTCACAACCCGCTCGACCACCGCCTCGGCGTCGTCGACCGCCGTGCCATCCGGCGCGACGATCAGCGCGCTCTTTTCGCGCACCATCGCCACAACACGCGCCGAGGAGTCGCAGAGCAGCGCGCGGGTCGAGGAGCTGCCGATGTCGAGGACGAGCACAAGCGGCGCGCGCGGCTCAGCATCGATCTGCGCTGGCGATTGGTCTTTAGACGACAACCTGACTACCTCCTCGCATGGCCTTTCCCGACCGGCTCACGATGTGCGGCGGTTGAACCGGTAGCCGACGCCGCGCTCGGTGTGGATGTAGCGCTGGCTATCGGGCTCCGGCTCGATCTTGTTGCGCAGCTTACGAATGCGCACCCAGAGCGACTCGGGATCGCCCTCCTCGCCAAAGCCCCAGGCCTTGCGCAGTAGTGTCGCAGTCGGCACGATCGTGTTGGCGTTTTGCATCAGCAGATACAAGATGCGCGCCTCGATCGGCGTCAGCGCTACCTGCTTGCCGTCAACCCACACCAGACGATGGCCGAAGTCGACCGTGAGATGCTCGTCGACGACCACGCGCTCACCGGGATGCAGGCCGCCCTCGTAGTAGCGCGCCAGCAGCCGGTTGACCCGTGCGCGCAAGATCGGATAGCTGAACGGCTTGTTGATGTAATCGTCGGCGTGCTCTTCCAGGCCCTTGATCGTCGTCTCTTCATCGCTGATCGAGGTCAGAATGATCACCGGAATCTCGACCGAGCGTCGCAGCCGGTCGGAGAGCTGAAATCCGGTCATGTCCGGCATCATCAAGTCGAGCACCGCAATATCGGGCCAGCGCTGGTTGACTTTTTCCAGCGCGGTCTCGCCATCCGGCGCCGTCACGACATCGAATCCATCGGCAAGGAAGCTGGCTTCCAACGAGCGTCGCACCACCAGATCGTCATCTGCGATCAACAAACGCCACTTGGTCATCTAATGTACCTTCTAGCGGAATAGTAAAGTAGATCGTTGTGCCAACCCCGAGTTGGCTTTCGGCCCAAATTTGGCCGCCATGAGCGCGCACCACTTCCCGGCAAAAGTTGAGACCAAGCCCCGAGCCGCGCCGCGCACCCTCCTGACGAGCCTGATAAAACCGATCAAAAATGTGTGCCACATCGTCCGGCGCAATACCAACACCCGTGTCGCGCACGGTAAACAGAATACTTGGCTCAGTGTCGTGCTGCTTTGCAGTAATATACACGCCGCCTTTGCGCGTAAACTTAATCGCGTTATTGACCACATTCACCAGCACGCGGCTGAGCTTGCGCATATCCGCGACGATCTCGGGCCGCTCGGGCAGATCGATCGACAGCCTGAGCTTGCGCTCGGCCGCCGCGCCCGACAGCTGATCCAGCACGGAGCCTTTGAGATCGCTGGGCTGAAACGGAACCTTGGTCAGCTCCAGCAGGCCGGTCTCGGCTTTATACACATCGAGAATATCGTTGATCAGCTCTTCCTGCGCCTCGCAGGCTTTGCGCGCCAGATCGATAAACTCCATGCTGTCGGGATCTTGCGCGCTGACGCCCAGCACATGCAGACAGCCCATAATGCCGGCCAGCGGCGCGCGCAGATCATGGGTCAGCATATGCACAACGTACTCGCGTGAGGCTTCGGCCTGCTTGAGCTGCGTGTACAAGCTGGCATTATAGAGCGCCGAGACCACCTGCGCCGCGACCGAGCTGACCATCGGCAGCTGATCTTCGCGGAAGCGACCGGGCTCGCTGTGCATCAGCGTGAGCACGCCCAGCTCGATATGATTATGAATCAGCGGAATCGCCAGCGCAGTGCGCACCGGGCCGAGCTGACCATCCAGCGGTAGCCAGCGGCTATCGTTGAGCGTATCCGAGAC
>DASWTQ010000435.1:0-8303 GCA_036402055.1 Herpetosiphonaceae bacterium | reverse complement strand
CGATCGCCAACACGCAGATCCATCTCCTCGACGCGCAGCAGCAGCCCTTACCGGTCGGCGTGCCTGGCGAGCTGTACATCGGCGGCGTTCAGCTGGCGCGTGGCTATCGTAATCGGCCCGCGCTGACAGCCGAGCGCTTCCTCCCCGATCCGTTCTCCGAAACTCCTGGCGCTCGACTCTACCGCACCGGCGATCGGGCGCGCTATCGAGCGGACGGATCGATCGAGTTTCTTGGCCGCACTGACGATCAGGTCAAACTGCGCGGCTATCGCGTCGAGCTGGGCGAGATCGAAGCCTCGCTGCGCCAGCATCCTGACGTGCGTGACGCCGTGGTGCTGCTGCGTGAGGACCGGCCGGGCGATCGACGGCTGGTAGCGTACGTAACGGAAGAACAAAGAACAAAAGAACAAAGAGCAAAGGAACAAAACGAAGGGCAGAACCAAGAACCAAGAACCAAGAACCAAGAACCTGGTACCGAAACTCCCCCCTGGCCTGCCGCAACCGACGGGTACCCTCTGGGTGCAGCCGACCGAGGTTCGGGGCAAGAGGGCCGGGGGAATGAGGGCCTGACCAAGAATCAGGGTGAGGGCCTGCTCCCCTCGCTCCGCTCCTTCCTTCGTGAGCGCCTGCCCGAGTACATGCTGCCCGGCGTGTTTGTAACCTTGGACGCGCTGCCGCTGACCGCCAACGGCAAAGTCGATCGTCGGGCACTGCCGGTGCCGGAAGCTGGACGCGACGAATCTGCGACACCGTTGGTCGCGCCACGCTCGGGCATCGAGCAAGCGATCGCTGCGGTGTGGCAGGACGTGCTGGGCGTTGAGCGCGTCGGCGTCCACGATAACTTTTTCGACCTCGGCGGTCACTCGCTGCTGCTGGCCCAGGTGCACACCCGGCTGCGTGAGCTGTTGCGCGCCGATCTGGCGCTGGTCGATCTGTTCCGCTACCCGACGATCAGCGCGCTGGCAGCCTATCTCGCCGAGGAGCAGCATGGAGCTGTCGAGCACCGCGTGGAGACGGCGCCGCCGATCGCAGGCGCGTTTGCTGCCTCGCACATCGCGATCATCGGCATGGATGGCCGCTTTCCCGGCGCGGCGAACATAGACGAGTTCTGGCACAATCTCTGCGCCAGCACAGAAACGATCAGCTTCTTCTCCGACGAAGAGCTGCTGGCGGCGGGCGTTCCTGCGGCAGAGCTGCGCCATCCGAACTACGTCAAAGCGCGCGGCATCCTGCGCGACATCGATCTGTTCGACGCCGAGTTTTTCGGCATCACGCCGCGTGAGGCGCAGATCACCGATCCGCAGCAGCGCTTGTTCCTGGAGTGCGCGTGGAACGCGCTGGAGCGCGCGGGCTACGACTCGCTGCGCTATGCGGGCCGGATCGGCATGTTTGCAGGCGCCGGCTTCAACACCTACCTGCTGGCCGCCGATCGCGCGGCGCTGGTGGAGGCGGGTCGCTACCAGGCGCTGATCGGCAACGACAAAGACTTCTTGCCGACACGCGTGTCGTATAAGCTGAATCTGCGCGGCCCGAGCGTCAACGTGCAGACCGCCTGCTCGTCGTCGCTGGTCGCGGTCCATCTGGCCTGTCAAAGCCTGCGCGCCGGCGAAAGCGATATGGTGCTGGCGGGCGGCGTGACGATCGGCGTGCCGCACACGGCAGGCTACCTGTACGAACCTGGCGGCACCGCATCGCCGGATGGGCATTGCCGCGCCTTTGACGCGGCGGCGCAGGGCATGGTCTTCAGCAGCGGCGTCGGCGTGGTCGTGCTCAAACGGCTGGACGACGCGCTGCGCGACGGCGACACGATCCATGCGGTGATTCGCGGCTCGGCGATCAACAACGACGGCGCGGGCAAGATCGGCTACACCGCGCCCAGCGTGGACGGTCAGGCGCAGGTCATCGCCGATGCGCTGCGAGCCGCGCAGGTCGATCCGGCGTCGATCGGCTACGTCGAGGCGCACGGCACCGGCACGCCGCTCGGCGATCCGATCGAGGTCGCCGCGCTGAACACGGTGTTCCAGTCTCACATTCGCCAGACAGGCGTCGTGGCGCTGGGCTCGGCCAAAACCAACATCGGCCACGCCGATGCGGCGGCGGGAATCGCGGGGCTGATCAAAGCCGTGCTGGCGCTTAAGCACCGGCAGATTCCGCCCAGCCTGCACTTCGAGTCGCCGAATCCACAGATCGATTTTGCGCATAGTCCTTTTTATGTCAACACGGATCTGCGCGACTGGACTAGCGACACGACACCGCGCCGGGCCGGCGTTAGCTCGTTTGGTATCGGCGGTACCAACGCGCATGTTGTGCTCGAAGAAGCGCCGACGGTTGAGCGTTCACCCACGATCGACTCTCCGCAGCTGCTGGTCTTGTCGGCGCGCAGCGAAACAGCTCTCGACGCCGCAGCGGCCAATCTGGCGGCTCATCTGCGCCAGCATCCAGACAGCGATCTGGCCGATGTCGCCTACACGCTCCAGGTTGGGCGGCGGCGCTTCGATCACCGTCGGGTGCTGCTCGTCCGCGATCGTGCCGATGCGATCGAGGCGCTCGAAACCTGCGATCCGCAGCGTGTGCTTGCGGCGGTGTCCAGCGCGACGGAGCGACCGGTTGCGATGCTGTTTCCCGGCCAGGGTGCGCAATATGTCAACATGGGCCGCGAGCTGTACGCGACCGAGCCGATCTTTCGTGAAGCCGTGGATCGCTGCTGTGAGCAGTTGATCGAACATCTGGATCTCGATCTGCGCGCCGTGCTGTATCCACCTGATGATCAAATCGACACCGCGACCAAGCGCCTGACCGAGACCCGGCTGGCGCAGCCGGCGCTGTTTGTGATCGAGTACGCGCTGGCCCAGCTCTGGATCAGGTGGGGTTTAACGCCGCAGGCGATGATCGGTCACTCGATCGGCGAGTACGTCGCGGCTACACTGGCGAGTGTCTTCTCGCTCGAAGATGCGCTCAAGCTGGTCGCGGCGCGCGGGCGGCTGATGCAATCCATGCCCACCGGCGCGATGCTAAGCGTAGCGCTGCCTGAGGCCGACGTGCTGCCGCTGCTCCCCGATACGCTGTCGCTGGCTGCGGTCAACGGCGCGGCGCTGTGCGTCGTCGCGGGACCAGACGCCGCGATCGACGCGCTCCAGGCTGAGCTGGCCGGGCGCAGCGTCGAGAGCCGCCGGCTGCATACGTCGCACGCCTTCCACTCGGCGATGCTGGAGCCGATCGTGGAGCGCTTCGCCGAGGAGGTGCGCGGCGTGGCGCTGCATCCGCCGCAGATCGCGTACATCTCCAATCTCACCGGCACCTGGATCAGCGCCGACGATGCGCAGAGCCCGGCCTACTGGTCGCGGCATCTGCGGCAGACGGTGCGCTTCGACGCCGGCTTACAAACGCTGCTATCCGAATCTAATTGGCTGCTGCTTGAGGTCGGGCCCGGCCACACACTGAGCACACTGGCCCGGCAGTCGATCGCCAAAACAGCGCAGCATGCGCTCGTTGCTTCGCTGCGCGGCGCGCGGGAGCGAGCTACCGGCGAGGACATGTTGAGCGCGCTGGCGCAGTGCTGGCTGGCCGGTACCGTGATCGATTGGGCAGTGGTACACAACGGTCAGCGGCGGCGAGTGCCATTGCCGACGTATCCCTTCGAACGCCAGCGCTACTGGATCGCGTCGGCGGCTGAGGTGGCTGGACGGCCCAGCAGCGGCAAACAGCCCGATCCCGGCGACTGGTTTTTCATCCCGTTCTGGAAACCGTCGCCTCTGCCCGGCACGGCTAGCCATGCGGATCTCGCTGCGCAGCGCTGGCTGGTGTTTGACGACGGCTCTAGCCTCGCACAGGAGCTGATACAGGTGCTGCGCCAGCACGGCACGGTCACAACCGTCACCAGCGGCGCGCAGTTCGACGACTCCGATCCGCAGGTCTTTACACTTCGGCCGCAGCAGCGCGCAGACTACGATCGTCTGATCGAATCGCTGGCGGCGCGCGGGCAGCTCCCGCAGCAGGTTGTCCATCTTTGGAGCTTGACGGCGGGCCAGTCCGGCGACTTCGCGCAGGCGCAGCGGGTCGGCTATGCCAGCCTGCTCAATCTGGCGCAGGCGCTGGGGCGGCAGATCGATCACACGGCGCGCATCAGCGTGATCGCCAATCAGCTACACAGCATCCACGCCGACGAGCCGATCGCGCCTGAAAAAGCGCCAATTCTGGGCGCGTGTATCGTGATTCCACAGGAGTACGCCGCGCTGCGCTGCCGGACGATCGACGTTGTCGTGCCGTCCAGCAGCCGCCAGGTCGCCGCGCTGACCAAATGCCTCCTCAACGAGCTGCTGGCGGCGCCGAGCGATACGCCGATCGCCTACCGCAGCGGCCAGCGCTGGGAGCAAACCTTCGAGGCCGCGCATATCGAGGCGCCGAATGGACGGCCGGGCCGGCTGCGTGACCAGGGCGTCTACCTGATCGCCGGGCGACTCAGCCCGATCGAGCTGCTGCTGGCGAGCTATCTGGCCCGAACAGTTCAGGCGCGGCTGGTGCTGGCCGGACCCGTGGCGCTGTCCGAGCGCGAGTCGTGGGACGGCTGGCTTGCAGAGCATCCTGTCGAGGACTCGCTGAGCCAGCAGATTCGCCAGCTTCAGGCGCTGGAACAGGCGGGAGCGCAAGTGCTGGCTGTACGCGCCGATGTGGCCGACGCGACGAGTATGCGCGAAGTGATCGCCGATGTCATCGAACGCTTTGGCGCGCTGCATGGTGTATTCTACATGGCCGACAACACGCAGCTGCGACATCCGATCCGGGAGTTCGACGAGGCGGCGTATCTGGGAGTCTTTGCGGCGCAGGCGGCGGGCGCGGCGCAGTTCGCGGCGCTGCTGGGCGAGCAGGAACTTGATTTCGCGCTAATTCTGACCGCGAATGCCGGGCTGCTCGGCGGTCCAGGTCTGGCGGCGGCAGTCGCCGGTACGAGGTTTATCGCGGCGCTGGCCCATGAGCAGCAGCGCGGCGGCGACTGGCACTGGATCGATCTCAGCCTCGATCTTGAGCAGATCCGGCCCGACTCGGCTCAATCGCCCGCGCTCGACGGCGACACGCTCACGCTGCTGCCCGAGGACGTGAGCGCGATCTTTGAGCGCGTCCTGAACACCGAGTCGGTCTCCCGTCTGGTTGTCTCGCCCGTCGATCTCCACACGCGGCTGCGCCAGTCTGCCGATCGGCAAGCGGCTCGTGATGCCGGCGCGGCGTCTGAGCGCAGCACCGCCGCTCGATCGACAAATCGGCCGTACGTCGCGCCGCAAACCGAGACCGAGCAGACGCTGGCGAGCATCTGGCAGCATCTGCTGGGCATCGAGCCGGTGGGCATCCACGACGATTATTTCGAGCTAGGCGGACACTCGCTCCTGGCGACGCAGATCGTGGCCCAGATTCAGGAGCGTTTAGGAGTGCGGGTGCCGGTCCAGCAGTTGTTTGAGCTTCCGACGATCGCGCTGCTGGCGGCGGAGATCGAGCGGCAGGCGGCGATCGTTCCAGCCGAGCAGCCCGTGAGTGAGCCGCCGGCAGACACGCCGATCGCTGCCGCGCCGCGTGACAGGTATCGTTTGAAGCGCGCGGCATTGAGCCGGCAGAGCGCCACGCAGCAGAAACCTCAGGATCAGCAGTAATCTGGCAGGAGCAAGCATGATCTCTTTTCCCAGCGAGGACGGATCGATCGATAACGCGGGGCCAGCCGATGAGGCCGCCGATGTGTTTGCCTTTCCGGCATCGTTTGCCCAGGAGCGGCTGTGGATCACTGAGCAGCTGAATCCTGGACAATCGGCCTATACCATGCCCATCGCTCTGCGGCTGGACGGCCCGCTGGATGTCGCGGCGCTCGATCGGAGCGTTCAGGCGGTTGTGGCCCGTCACGAGGCGCTGCGCACCACGTTTCTGTTCCTCGACGACGAGCTGCTGCAAACCGTCGCGCCCGAGCTGACGATCCCGCTGCCGGTGGATGATCTGCGCGCCGAGCCGATCGCCGAGACCGAGATCCAGGCCCGCATCAGCACCGAGATCGCCCAGCCCTTCGATCTTCAGCACGGCCCACTGCTGCGGCTGCGCCTGCTGCAACTACACGCCACTGAATCTATCCTGGTGCTCAGCCTGCACCACCTGATCGCCGACGGCTGGTCGATTAATGTGCTCGTCCAGGAGCTAGAGCAGCTCTACCCGGCCGCCTGCGCCGACGCCGGCCTGACGCTGGACGACCTGAGCGCGCTCCTGCCGCCGCTGCCGGTTCAGTATGCCGACTATGCGCTCTGGGAGCGTGAGCACTGGACCGCCGAGCGCCTTGAGCAGGCCCGCAGCTACTGGCGACAGCAGCTCGCGGACGCGCCCACAGTGCTGGAGCTGCCCACCGATCGGCCGCGTCCGGCGATGCAAACCTTCAACGGCGCTCATCTGCCGCTGGCGCTGCCGTCGAACCTGAGGGAGCAGATCGTGGGCTTCAGCCAGCGCATGGGCGTGAGTGTGTTCATGACGCTTTCCACCGCGCTGGCGATCGTGTTGAGCCGCTACAGCGGACAGCGCGAAGTTTTGCTCGGCACGCCCGTAGCGGAGCGGACGCGACCTGAGACCAGGCAGATGATTGGCCTGCTGATCAATACGCTGGTGCTGCGCTGCGATCTCACGGGCAATCCGACGGTCGCGCAGGCACTCCAGCGGATGCGCACCACCGCGCTGGGAGCCTACGCGCATCAGGATCTGCCCTTCAGGCATGTGGTCGATCTGGTCGAGATCGATCGCGCCGCCGGTCGCAGCCCGCTGTTTCAGGTGCTGTTCGCCTGGCAGAACCAGCCGCCGCTGACGTTCAAGCTGGGCGATCTGGCGGCGCGAGTGCTGCCCGTGGAGAGCGGCGCGGCGCAGTTCGATCTGACCTTTAACCTGAGCGAGACCGCCGCCGGCATCAGCGGTACGATCGAGTACAACACCGATCTCTTCGCGGCCGCGACGATCGCGCGACTGGCCGGCCACTTCCAGCAGCTGCTCCAGGCCATGATCGCCGATGCTACGCAGCACGTCAGCCGCCTGCCGCTCCTCACCGACACGGAGTTGCGCACGCTGCTCGATACATGGCGCACTACAGCCGCCGCGCCGAGCCCTTCGTTTGGGCAGCTCTGGGATGCGCAGGTCGCTCGCACGCCGGGCGCGCTGGCGGTTGTCGCGGATGACGAGGCGCTGACCTACGGCGAGCTTGACCGGCGCGCGAATCAGCTGGCGCACTATCTCCAAGGCCAAGGCGTGACCGTCGAGACTTCCGTCGCCGTGCTGCTGGATCGCTCGCCGGCCTGGATCGTGGCGCTGCTGGCGATTTTCAAGGCGGGCGGTGTGTATGTTCCGCTCGCTCCCAGCTTGCCTGCGGCCCGGCTGGTGTTTATGCTCGTCAATGCGCAGCCGCGCCTGCTGCTGACCCGGCACGCGCTCCACGAGCGCATCGCCGCCGAGATCCCGGCACAGATCCCGGTGGTGGATCTGGACCTGGCTGCGCCCACGATCGCGCAGCTGTCCACCGCCACGCCCAGCTGCGCGATCCAGCCGGAGAGCGCGGCCTATCTGATCTACACCTCGGGCTCGACCGGCCAGCCCAAAGGTGTGCTGGCGACACAGCAGGGCTTGAGCAATCTGGCAGACTACCAGTCGCGCGATCTCGATCTCGGGCCGGGCCGCCGCGTGCTTCAGTTCGCCTCGCTGAGCTTCGATGCGTCGATCTCCGAGGTGGCGATGGCGCTCACGACCGGCGCGACGCTGGTGCTGGCGCATGAGCATGCGCGGCTGCCGGGCCGGGAGTTACAAACGCTGCTGCGCGACCAGGCGATCAATGTCGTGACGCTGCCGCCCGCCGCCTTAGCTGCTACGCCCGCCGACGATCTGCCCGCGCTGAAGACCGTGCTGGCGGCAGGCGAGTCCTGTCCGGCGGCAGTTGTGGCACGCTGGGCGCCCGGCCGACGCTTCGTCAACGCCTACGGACCGAGCGAGGCAAGCGTGTGCGCGACCTTCGCGCTCTGCGCCGCCGCCGATCAGCCGCCGCCGATCGGGCGTCCCCTGGCGAATGTCGAGGTACTGGTATTAGACGCGACGCTAGAGCCGGTGCCGATCGGCGTGGCAGGCGAGCTGTACATCGGCGGCGTGGGGCTGGCGCGCGGCTATCGTGGCCGCTCCGATCTCACCGCCGAGCGCTTCGTGCCGCATCCGTTCAGCCACACACCGGGCGCGCGGCTCTACCGCACCGGCGATCTCGTTCGCTGGCGTCCCGATGGCAACCTCGAATTCCTCGGCCGACAGGATCACCA
>DASWTQ010000434.1:0-8408 GCA_036402055.1 Herpetosiphonaceae bacterium | reverse complement strand
ACATGTAGATGGATCTGAAAGCTGTGATCTTCGATGCCGACGGCGTGCTGCTCACCTCGGGCTTCTTCTCGGAGGAGCTGGAGCGCAGCTACGGCCTGCCGACATCCGCCACGCTGCCGTTCTTCACCGGCGCGCTCGAAGAATGCCTGGTGGGCCGCGCCGACCTCAAGCAGACGCTGGCGCCCTTTCTTGTGCAGTGGAGCTGGCCGGGCTCGGACGACGATTTTATCGAGCGCTGGTTCAGCCATGGCGCCAGCGTCGATCAGCGACTTGTGGAGACGATCGCCGGGCTGCGCCAGCGTGGCCTGTGCTGCTACCTGGCAACCAACCAGGAAGCCTACCGCATGGCCTACCTGCGCGAGAAGATGGGCTTCGACCAGCTCTTCGACGGGATTTTTTACTCGGGCGGGCTCGGCTGCAAAAAAACCGATGCCCGGTTTTATCACGAGGTCATGCGCGCGACCGAACTGACCGGCGCTGAAATCCTGTTCTGGGACGACACGTTCGATAACATTGTGGCGGCGCGGGCGCAGGGCTGGAACGCCGAGCACTACCGCTCGTTCGAGGAGTTCGCGCCGATCCTGGCGACATATCTTCAGGACGCCTAAAGCGGCACGCGGCACGATCGGATCGTGCCGCGCATATTTTTGCCCAAATAGTGAAGCGTGCTAGCTCGGAAACGGAATGCGGATCAAGATGGTCGTTCCCTGGCCGAGCTGCGATGCGACTTCCCAGCTGCCGCCGATCAGCTGCGCGCGCTCGCGCATGTTGAGCAGGCCGAAGCTGGCCCGCTGCGTGTAGTTGCCCTGCGTCCGCCGCACATCGAAGCCCCGGCCGTTATCGCGAATCTCGACGATCATGGCCGCGCCGTCGTCCCACGCGCGAATCCAGACATCGCTGGCGGCGGCGTGCTTGCGCACGTTACTGAGCGCCTCCTGGATGATAATAAACATCGCCGACTCGGCCTCTACCGACAGGCGGCGCAGATTCGTCGGCGCGTCAAGATGGATCAGCAGCTCGTTGGAGTCGTAGAAGCGCGCGATGTATTTGTGCAGCACGACGACCAGACCTTCCTCGGCGATGCCCAGCGGCCGCAGCTCGTAGAGCACCGTGCGCAGATCCTGCGTCGCGCGATTCAGCTGATCGCGCAGGCTGTCGAGCGCCCGTGGCAGCTGATCCGGCGCGCGCTCCGCCACCCGGCGCACATACTGCACGTTCAGCTCGGCGACCGCAACCTGCTGGACCGGCCCGTCGTGGAGATCGCGCGCCATCTGAGTTCGCACCTCGACCTCACGTCGCAGCAGCCGCTCGCGCTCGATCCGCAGCGACTCGGCCAGCTGCTCGACCTGGGACTCCAGCTGCCTGGCGTGAATCATCTGTCCGATCTGGTGGCCAAAGGTCGTCAGCAGCGTCAACAGGTCGGGATCGATAGGTTTGCTGGTTTGGCTAAACAGACCAAGCACGCCGCAGACCGCGCCGCCGCCGACGATCGGCAGCGAGAGCGCGGCCTCAAAGCGGGCTGAGGACGTGCCCAGCGGCTCCAACAGATCGGCCTCCTGAAGCTCATCGGCGATCCACAGCGGCGTGTTGGTCGTCCACACGCGGCCGACGATGCCGGCGTCGGGCGTGAAGAGCGCCTGCTGATCAAAGATCGTAGCGGCCTCGTCGTCCAGCGCCGCCGACTCCCAGAGCGCCACACAGCGCAGCAGCGTAGTCTGCGGATCGACGGCCCAGATCGCGCCCAGCTCCCAGCCCAGCGTCTCGCAGAAGGTTTGCAGAATCTCGCGCAGCGCGGCGTCAAGACTCGCGGCGACCGGCGCGTGGGTGACGGCGCTATGCAGCTTGAGATGCAGGTCCAGCGCAGCGCGGCCATGCCGATCCGACTCTTCGGCCGCGCCCTGCCGCGACAGCGCGTTGGTCAGCAGCGTGGTCGCCAGCACAAAATCGTCGAGCGTGATCGCGGGGTCAGGGGCGACGACATGCAGCGCGCCCAGGTAGCGATCGTCGGCGCTGAGCGGGATCGTCAGCAGCGGCGTGTCGGCGCACTCATGCCAGAGCGGGAAGCGCTGCCGGGGCGCGAACTGGCGCTCGGCCTGCGTCAGCTCATGCATCACGTAGTCGGTCAGCGCGCCATGCGTCACCACGATCGGCTCGGCGTGCGGCTGCTGGTAGCTGATCATGCAGCCGCTGGCGCCGGCGGCGGCGCAGATCATCTCGGCGGCCAGGGTTAGCAGCTGGCTGGTGTCGCGGCCATCGCGGGTAGTAAGAAAGCAGAGCTGGCGCCAGCGTTGCAGGCTGTTCAGCGGCCGGGAGCGTGGACCCTCAGAAATCATGTCAAGCATCGATCATCCTTGCCGAACTATTCGGCGAGCTAAGCCCGATTCACCCGTCAAGCTGAACATTGTGCTGCCCGGCACCGGCGTCAGCCCTGATCGCCGTCGATCGGATGTTCAACCTACTTATTCTTCAAGAAACAGCTACGACGCAGCCAGATCCAGCGACTGGAGCCGTGCCTCGGATGGCTGGCCGGAAGCGTCCCAGCCGTGAGCGGCGTAGTACTGCGGCAGCAGCTGCGCCAGATCGACAAGCTGCCCGGCGGCACGGCCATCGCCGAGGGCCGTCTCACGCCAGCGGCGCGGCAGTGTATCGCGCACGCCCTCACGGGTCATTATCATGCGCTCCAGCGTCACGATCCGCTCGCCCAACTTCGCCAGATTCGCCGAGGTCCATTTTACACCCGTCGCCAATGAGGCCAGCTCTGCCATCTCGGCGGGCGTGATCGCGTAGGCCAGCAGCCCCCAGCGCCGGCAGAGACCCAGCGCATCCAGCGCGGCGGCCAGCCGCTCATGCCAGAGCAGACGGCTGACATCGACCGGCACGTCGGGCGTGCGGCTAAAATCGGGCATGTACTCCGGCGGCGTCGACAGGAGGCCCGAGAGCGGCAGCGCCATGCGGTAATCGCCCGGCCAGGTGCTGGTAGCCAGGTGCAGCGCGAGCACCGGCAGCGGACGCGGATCGATCGGCGAGAGCGCGCCGCCATAGGCCTGAGGCGCAAACACCTCGCTGCCCCAAAAGATCGATTGCATCTCGCCGACGCCCAGGCTGAGCACGCCGCCGACGCCTTCTTTGCGCCCGATCTTCTCGATCACGTCGAGCAGCGCCTGACCGTCGGCCCAGGGCAGCGGCGGCGTCCGGTGCAGGCCCTGCTGCTGGCACTCCATCAAAAACGCGATCGCATTGGCCGTCGCGGTCACATCCAGCCCCAGGCGCAGACAGCGCTCGTTGGCCAGCAGCACCACCTCAAGATCGGAGATGCCGCAGCGAACGCCAAAGCCCAGCAGCGCCTCAAGATCCGGCCGTGGCATAGGCATGCCGTCGCGCTGCACGAAATCGGCGTAGCAATGGATCGGACAGCTGCCGTGTGGCTGCTGCTTGCCGCGCAGGCCAAGAGTCGCGCGCGAGAGCGCCAGCATGCCGCCGAAGACGCCGTCCTGGCCGTTGCGCGCCGTGACCGCGCCCTGATCGTTGAGCAGGTTGATAAAGGCCGCGCTCCCGAAGCGCCGCACATCGCTTGCCTGCGCCAATGTCTCGCAGCGCTGGACCAGCGTCTCTCCAAGCTGATGCAGCCCGGCCGCATCATGAACCGGAGCCGCATCGCCGCCCTGAACCACGATCGCTTTGATGCGCTTGTTGGCCATGACCGCCCCGGCGCCGGCCGGCTCGACCAGATAGCGCCCATCGACGACCATCGTCGCGTAGGCAACGCCGGCCTCACCGGCGGGACCGAGCGCCAGCACATGCGCGTCGTCGCCGTACTCCGCTCGCAGCGCCGCCGCCGTCGAGATCGTATCCAGGCCCAGAAAATTCGCCGCCGGAATTAGCTCAGCGCCGTCGGGCGAGATGTGGATGATCGACCACTCCTCCGCCACTCCCGCGACGATCAGCAGCGCCACGCCGGCTCGCCGCAGCGCATTGCCCCACTCGCCCTCGGCCCAGCCCTGCGAGAGCAGCCGCGTCAACGGCGCGATCGTGCCCACGAAGATGCCGGCCGTCCCGACAGCGCCGGTTCCAGCCAGCAGGCCGGGCGCGAAGATCAGCGGATTCTCGGGAGCCAGCGGCGCAAGATCGGGAGGCAGCGCCGAGACAAGTTTCGCGGTCAGGCCGCGTCCGCCGCCAAACAGCGTGCGCCAGGCAGTCGGGAGCGCACGTCGCTGCTGGCTACGCGTATCGAGATGTATCCGCAAAGCAGAAACAGAATCGTTCATCATTGCGGTATTAAACGAGGTGTTGCAGCCGCTCACAATGACGCGTCGGTCTTGTTTGGTGCTAGCACAGACGGAGGACGAAGAACGAAGAACCTGGAACCGTAGGAGAACAAAGAGCAAAGAACAAAGAACAAACGGAGAACCAAGAACCAAGAACCAAGACCCGGAGAGAACAAAGAGCAAAGCGGGTGCCCTCTGGGCGAAGAACAAAAGCAAGTACCACTGTTCCCCCTCGCCTGCCGCAACGGAGGCGGAAGCCTGCCGAGGAGTGGGGAAGGGGGCCAGGGGGTGAGGGCCATGCCCGAAGAACAAAAGCAAGTACCACAATTCCCCCTCTCCTGTGCTGCAAGCAACGGGAGAGGGGGCCAGGGGGTGAGGGCCATGCCCGAAGAACAAACGATCAGTTTTGACCTTTGTTCCTTTGTTCCCTTGTTCCTTTGTTCCCTCGTTCCTCTGTTCCCTTGTTCGCCCACGAGGCCACCATGCTATAATCGCGCGTGGAAATAAACACGCGATAAAATCTCCCTTTCCAAAGCGCGACTATCGGGTCTTGGCCGAGCGCAAAAACAAGGCCGGAAGTCGTCACAGCACCACATCCGTATGAAAATACTCATCTTTGGCAACGATAGCGCCGCGCACGTGCTGGGCTGGAAGCTCGTCAATAGCGCGTATGTACAGGAGATTATTCTCGCGCCGGGCAATGGCGGCACCAGTTTTTTCGGCTCGTCGGTGGAGCTGCAACGCGAAGATCTGGCGACGATCACCAGCTTCGTGCTGCGCGAGTCGGTGGATCTGGTGGTGTCGGATCTGGCGGGCATTGCGGCGGGCATTCCCGACGAGGTTGGCGCGCTGCCGCTGCCGGTCGTCGGCTCAAACAGCGCGCTCAAGCCGCTGCACTTCAGCCGCTGTGCCGCCCGCGAATGGCTCCAGCAGCACGGTCTGCCCACGCCGCGTGGACGGGTATGCACCAGCCAGCAGCAGGCGGAGAAATACGCCGCCACGCTGATGCATCCGCTGCTGGTCGCCGCCGACGATCCGTCGGGACCGGCGATCATCTGCACCGAGCGCACGGCCGTGCCCCAGGCGATCGACGATTGCCTGGACGTGAACATGCGCGCCGGCGTGATCGTCGAGGAGGTTGTGAGCGGCCCGCAGGTGACGGCAGCACTGCTGACCGACGGCAAAACTGCGCTGCCGGTGCCGGCGACGCGGCTGTATGGCCAGGCGAATCAGCCCTACACGCGGCCGACTGGTGTTCACAGCGCCAGCACGCCGCTCTGGCATCGCCTGGACGCACATCTAGAAACCCAGATTCGCCAGCCGCTACTGGCAGCGCTCCAGGCCGATGGTCGTGGGGCGTGCGGCTGGATCGGCACCACGTGCGTCGTCGGCCAGCGCGGGCCGTTGATCCAATCGCTGCATCTGGCTCCGTCAGGGCTGGAGCTAGCCGCAACGCTGATGCGCCTCGACAGCGATCTGCTGCCGCTGTTGATCGGCACGGCGCGCGGCACGCTGGTGGCAGTTCCACAGCCGGTCTGGCGCTCGGAGGCAACTGTTGCTACGGCGCTGACACGAACCACGATGGCCGGTCCCGGTGCCGATATTTCGTTCTCGGCCTTCGAAAGCTTCGATCCCGGCATTCTGGTGTTTCACCACGCGACCACATCTTCGGTGCCAAACACCTACGTGCCGCACGCGGCGCGCTTCGGCAGCTCGAAGCCCGGCGGATTCGGCTTTGGCCTCGGCATCTCACCGACGATCCTTTCTTCGGGCAGCGCCGCCGAGCCCACGGTCGCGATCGTAGCAACCAGCGGCCCGGATCTGGCCACCGCCCGCGAGCGATTGTACACCAACCTGCGCCGCAGCAGCCTATCGCCCAGCGTGTACCGCGACGACATCGGCAGCCGCGAGCTGTAGCTCGCAGGCAAAACAAAAACCGCCGGTGTTGAGACCGGCGGTTTTGTATTGGACGAAGGAGCGCTTAGCGCTCGATGACCTTGAAGACGATGACCGACTCGTTGCCGCTGTCGGTGCCCTGGAAGGCTACGGCATAAACACCGTCGCCCAGAAGCACAGGCAGATCTGGCGGGAACAGATCATAGAAGTGCAGCCTCACATGGCCCTGGTCATCGGCCTTAACCGGGTCGAAGACCGCGCTGGCACCATCGTCGCGGCTGATCGCGGCGTTGACTTCCTCGCCGGGCTTGAAGCCCGTCGCGTCGATCGCGAAATCCGTGCCGACGACCGTACAGGTGCCAGGGCTGACCGTCGCGTTCACCGCAGGCGGGATCAGGCCACAGCGATCGGGCGGTGTCTGGCCGCTGGATGGCGTGGTGTTACCGCCGGGCCGGGCAGTCTCGTTACCCAGCAGGCCCAGCAAGACCTGGAACTGCTGCGGCTTGTCGGGGTGGAACTCGAAGCGTGCGCGCTCGAACCACTGCGTCACGACATTCTCGCCCGATGTATTGACTTCCGGCGCGGGCTCCGAGAGCGGCAGGCCGAAGAGCGCCAGCGAGCGGCCATCCGGCGACAGGTTGGGATCGCGCAGGCCGTTATTCTTCCAGTAGCTCAGGAATGGCTCGCACAGGCTGTGGCCGGTCTCGGCGAAGAACTGGCAGCCGGACGTCTCCTGGCCTTTGGGGAAGGTGAACCAGTCGCGGCCCTGACGCTTGAGCTGCACATCGCTGAGCCGTCCCAGCAGCACGTTGTAGGGTGCGGCCTTCTCGGGATGCGCCTCGAAGCGGTTGCGCTCGAAGTACTGCACCGTGAAGGTGCCCTCGGCGCTGGTCTCCTGGAATTCGGCCGAGATCGGATAGCCGAAGACTGCCAGGCCGCCGTTCTGCTCCCAAAAGGACTTGAAGGTACCGCGCAGGGTGTGCTGAGTTTCGGGGAAGTACGCCACGCCCTCCTGGTTGGGGTTGGTCTCGGGATCGAAGGCCGGCAGGCGTACCGCATTCACCGCGCGGGCAGCATTGATCCGCCCGGTGCCGAACTGCGAATCCGGGCCAGGAGCGCCCAGATCGTCGGTGGTGCTGGTCAGGATCGCGCGAACGCCGTTCACGTCGAGATTCGGGTTGATCGACAACAGCAGAGCGGCCAGGCCCGTCACGTAGGGCGTCGACATCGACGTGCCGGAGATTGCCAGATACGAGATCGGCAGGAAGGGGCTGTCGCTCCAGGTGCTGGGGATGTTCCAGCCAGGGGCCGATACGTCCACATACGGCTGGACCTGCGAGAAGTATGCGCGCTGATCGTTCTCATCGGTAGCACCGACCGCGATCACTTCCTCGTAGGCCGCCGGATATTGGACCGCATTACCTTTGTCCGCCGAGTTACCCGCCGCAGCCACGACGACCACATTCTTGCTGACGGCATACTGGATCGCCTCATGGAGAATCGGCGATCTTTCTTCTCCACCCAGGCTCAAGTTGATCACACGAGCGCCCTGATCCACCGCCCAACGAACGCCGCTCGCTATCCACGCGTCGCTCCCTTCGCCGTATGCGTTGGTGACCTTGATCGGCAGGATCGTACACTGCCAGCAGAGGCCCGCGCCGCCCTCACCATTGTCGCCGGACGCCGCCGCGATGCCCGCGACATGCGTGCCGTGGCCGACATCATCCGACGGATCAGAGTCATTATTGGCGAAGTCGTAGCCCGGCAGCACTCGCCCCGTGAACTCAGGGTGGCTGAGCCGCACGCCGCTATCGACGATCGCGATCTTGATGTTGCTGTTACCGGTCGTCACATCCCATGCACCGTAGGCATCGATCTTATTCAAGGCATACTGAAACGTCGAGAGCGGATCGTTGATGGTGCGCAGCAGCTGGTAGCGGTAGTTCGGCTGAGCGTAAGCGACCTCGGGATCTGCGGCCAGCGTGCGGACCAGCGCTGGAATATCGGCATCCTGCGCGACATCCAGGCGGAACGTGCCCGCGCTCAGCTGCTTCGACGATTGCAGCTTCACGCTTGAGAAGCGCGCCTGAAGCGACTGCGTCGTCAGCGTGCCTTTTTTCATGAGCGACGCGCCGTCGCGCATGCGTACGATCAGCTGTCCGGGAACATAATCGCTGCCCGTAGCCCCACGTCGAACCCCAGTGCCGTTAGGTAACTTGAGAAAAAGCTCTGGCTTTGCCTCTTGAG
>DASWTQ010000433.1:0-7703 GCA_036402055.1 Herpetosiphonaceae bacterium | reverse complement strand
CACATAGAGCTGGGTATTGCCCACCGGCCGCCCGATCGGCACCGCTTGCCCGTCGACATCCCGCACCCGCTGCCGCGTCGACCAGATCGTCGTTTCGGTCGGCCCGTACAGGTTCCACACCGCCGCCACGCGCGGCAGCAGATACGCCGCGAGATCCGGCGCCAGCGCTTCCCCGCCACTCAGCACCCGCAGCTCTGGACGACCGGCCCAGCCACTATCGCGCAGCAGCCGCCACGTCGCCGGCGTCGCCTGCATGATCGTCGCGCCACTCGCCGTCAGCGCTTCGCCCAGCGCCACACCATCGCTGGCCACCGTGCGATCGACCAGCACCACCTGCGCGCCGACCGTCAGCGGCAGCACCAGCTCCAGCACGCTGATATCGAACGCCAGCGTCGTTACGCTCAGCAGCACATCCGTCGCATCCAGCCCCGGCGCTTCCTGCATCGTGTGCAGGAAATTCACCACCGCGCGGTGCGCCACCTGCACGCCCTTGGGTCGCCCGGTCGAGCCCGACGTGTACAGCACATACGCCAGCTGCGCCCCGTCGCTCACCATCGGCGGCAGCGGCGGCGTGGCCGCGATCGCCGGCGCGTCCCGATCGAGACAGACTACTGGCAGCGCGGTCGCGGGCAGTACGTCGCGGAGGGAGTCCTGGGTGAGCAGGAGCGCCAGGCCGGCATCGGCGATCATCACCGCGAGCCGCTCAGCGGGATAGGTCGGGTCGAGCGGCACGTAGGCGGCGCCCGCCTGCCACACCGCCAGCACCGCCACCACCAGCTCCACCGACCGATCCAGACACAGCCCCACCACCGTCTCGCGACCGACGCCCTGCGCCCGCAGGTAGCTTGCCAGCTGCGTCGCCCGCGCGTGCAGCTCCGCGTAGGTGAGGGACTCGGCACCACCGCGCACCGCCACCGCATCCGGCGTGCGCCGCGCCTGCGCTGTCACCAGATCATGGACGCAGCGGTCCTGCGGGGAGGGCAGCTGCGTGGCATTCCACTCGACCAGGAGCTGCTGCCGCTCGGCGGCGGTCAGGAGTGGAAGGGTCGTGATCGGCAGGTCTGGCTGGGCCACGCCAGCGGCGAGCAGCGTGCCGAAGTGGGCGACCATCCGCTCGATACGATCGGCAGCGAAGAGATCGGTCGCATATTCCAGGCTACCGCGCAGGCCGTCCTCGTGCTCGGTCAGCGTCAACGTCAGATCGAACTTCGCCTGCCGCGCGCTCCCGCCGATGCCCGTGACCGTCACGCCCGGCAGCTGGAGATCGGCGCGCGGCGCATTTTGCAGCATGAACATGACCTGAAAGAGGGGCGTGTGACTCAAGGCGCGGGCGGGCTGCACGGCCTCGACCACGCGCTCAAACGGCACGTCTTGCTGGGCATACGCGCCCAAACACCCCTCGCGCACGCGCGCCAGCACGTCGCGCAGCGTCGGCTCCCCGCTGAGGTCGGTGCGCAGCACCAGCGTGTTGACGAAAAAGCCGACGATGCCCTCGGTCGCCGCCTGCGTCCGGTTGGCCACCGACGTGCCCACCGCGATGTCGTCCTGCCCGCTCAGCCGCGAAAGCAGCCCTTGCCACACGCCCAGCAGCGTCATAAACAGCGTCACGCCCGCTTCCTGGCTCAGCGCGCGCAACCCCGCCGTCACCGCCGCTCCCACCGTGAAACGCTGGAGCGCACCCTGATGGCTCGGCACCGCCGGTCGCGGCCGATCCGTCGGCAGCTCCAGCAGGGGCGGCATCCCGGCGAGCTGCTGCTGCCAGTAGGCCAGCTGCCGCTCAAGCACCGCGCCCGTGACCCACTGCCGCTGCCAGAGCGCGTAGTCCGCATACTGCACCGCCAGCGGCGGCAAGGTCGTCGGCTGTCCGGTCACCTGCGCGGTGTAGAGCTGGCTCAGCTCACGCAGCAGCACACCCACGGACCAACCATCCGTGATGCTATGATGCATGCTCAACAGCAGCACGTGCTCGCTCGCCGCTACCCTCAGTAGCGCCACGCGGACGAGCGGTCCCTGTTGGAGGTCAAACGGCATGCTTGCCGCCTGCCGCACCGCCGCCTGCACCAGAGCATCACGCTCAGCGGCGGGTCGATCCTGGAGATCGATGCAGGTAAGCGGCAGCGGCTGGGGCGGGGCGATCACCTGCACGGGATCGCTGCCCTCCAACTGAAAGGTCGTGCGCAGCGACTCGTGGCGGGCGACCAGCGCATCCAGACTGTGCTGCACTGCCGCCACGTCCAGCGCCCCGTGTAGGCGCAGCGCGAGGGGCACATTGTACGCAGCTGACTGCGGCGTGAGCTGGTCGAGGAACCACAAACGCTGCTGCGCGAACGACAGCGGCAGCGCCTGGTCGCGATTCACCGGCACCAGTGGCGTCACCATCATCGGGTCCGCCTCCCGCAGCGCGTCGATCTGGGCGGCGAGGCCGGCCAGGGTCGGCGTTTCAAAGACCGCCCGTAGCGGCAGCTCCACCCCCAGCGTGGCGCGTACCCGCGCCACCAGCTGTGTCGCCAGCAGCGAGTGCCCGCCCAGCGCGAAGAACTCGTCATCGCGCCCGACGGCTGCTTGACCAAGGAGATCTTGCCACAGCGCCGCCAGCTCCTCCTCGGTTGGCGTCGCCGGTGGGATGAGCGCTGATACTCCAGGCCGCGCCAGTGTTTCCGGTACGGGCAGCGCCTGACGATCGAGCTTGCCGTTGGGCGTCAGCGGCAGCGCGTCGAGCACC
The DNA here is from genome assembly GCA_036402055.1 of Herpetosiphonaceae bacterium. Classification (GTDB taxonomy): domain Bacteria; phylum Chloroflexota; class Chloroflexia; order Chloroflexales; family Kallotenuaceae; genus LB3-1. The sequence continues at coordinate 4,981 of DASWTQ010000433.1, read as the reverse complement.
AGGAAGGCCGAGGGAATCATGTGCTCGGGCAAGCGTTCCCGCAGATATTGCCGCAAGCGTGGCGCTAGCTCCGCCGTTACTCGCGCGGCGGCAGGCACAGTTGCATAGGCACTCCAGGCTTCGATCGGCTGCATAGGTAGCTGTGGTAGCCGAGCCTGGCCCGATCGGCTAAACACCGCGTCGTAACAACCAGTCGCGCCGCTGCCGCTCCATCCAATGCGGACATCATATCCAAGCGCTGCGCCCAACGCCCACACGGACTCAGGGTCTACTCCTGTCTGATCAAGGATCTCGATTGCTGCACGTAGCTCGCCTGCTGTCGCTGGCCCTGTCGACTCATGCAGCAAGCTGGCCGCCTGTAGCAGTGGTTGGATTCGTGTGCTGGGAATCTGGCGTACCAGCACGTGATCGGTTTGTTGGGCCTGGAGTGCTGTCTGAAGATCTGCTAGTGTCCAGCGTTGGTCCAGCCAGTCGTACTCGACGCCTGACCAGACCGGGAATGTTGGGCTATCAACTGTGAGCGTCACATCGTAGCGAAATTGCGTCAGCTCGTTATGCGCTCGCCCGCGTTTGATCTCGACCTGGACATCGCCGATCCTCGGAAACACGTGCCGTAAGGCATGGAAGAAGCCGGGATCGAGCAGCAGCTCTCGCTCTTGAAGCACCTGCTGACGTGCCTGCTGTCGCAGCGTTTCTCGTGGAGTATCGAGCGGAGCCTGAGCCAGCGCTACAGCCGTTCCGAAGGCTTCCAGTAGCGGACGGCTGCGCACATCGCCGACAAAGATGTGACCACCCGGCGCAAGCAGCCGCATTGCCTGGGAGAGCACCTGAACCAGGTACTCAACACTCGGGAAATATTGCACCACCGAGTTGAGGATCACGGTGTCGATCGAGCCGGGAGGGAGATCGGCCACCTCGTCGGCGCGGCGCTGAGCCAGGGTGACATGCGTCCACGCGGGCGGTAGGTGCCGGCGAATATGCGCCAGCGCAGGCGCGGAGAAATCGACTCCATGATACGTAGCGCACGCTTCGGCCAGCGGAAAAAGCAGCAGGCCAGTGCCCACGCCGATCTCCATAATTCGCTGTGGCCGGAGCGCCCGAATGCGATCGACCGTTGCGTCGCGCCACGCCCGCATCTCGGTCGCCGGGAAGGGCTGGCCGGTGTAGCTGCTGTGCCAGCCGGTGATGTTGAAGCTCGGATCGGCGGGCTGGCTCTGACCATAGGTCGTGTCGTAGAGCGTCTGCCAGTCATCTACGTGCGATGACTGAGCGCGGGAAGCGCTGGAAGAATTCGGCGCAGGAACGACATAGCCAACCAGTCGCGGATCGCCCGCCAGATCGCTGCGCGCGAGCACAACCGCCTCCTGTACATCGGGGTGCTCATGGAGCACGGCCTCGATCTCGCCCAGCTCAATGCGGAAGCCACGGATCTTGACCTGCTGATCGATGCGGCCCAGGAATTCGAGCGTGCCGTCGGGCAGATAGCGCGCCAGGTCGCCCGTGCGATACCAGCGCTGGTCATCCAGCTCAACGAATTTCTCGGCGGTGAGATCCGATCGATTGAGATAGCCGCGCGTCACGCTCGCGCCACCGATGTACAGCTCGCCCGCCACGCCGATCGGCACCAGTTGCCCGTGCGGATCGTAGAGCCGCAGCGTGCTGTTGCGCATGGGCCTGCCGATCAGATGCTTGTTCAGGATCTGCTCCGGCTGCACCGGATGCGTCGCGCAGATGATCGTGGCCTCGGTCGGGCCGTAGAGAATATTGATCCGCGCCTGAGGAAACGCGTCGTGGATCTCGGCCAGCAGATCGGGCGCGACCGCATCGCCGCCGACAAAGACCTGACGCATTGTGCTGTAGCGCTGTTGCAGATCGTTGTCGCGAATAAATCCGGCGATCTGGCGCATCAGGCTGGGCAGCGTATGCAGCACCGTGATCGATTCCAACGTGCGCGCAAACCCCGGCAGATCCAGGATCTGCTGCTTGGTCAGGAGCACCGCGCTGCCGCTGGCCAGCAGCGGGCAGAACAGCTCGAAGAGCGCAATATCAAACGAGAACGAGGCGATGCACGGCATGCGATCGCCGCTGGTGAACGCGAAAGCCGCCTGGCTGGCGCTCAAGGTGTTGGCCAGCTGCTGGTGCTCGACCATCACGCCCTTGGGCAGGCCGGTCGAGCCCGAGGTGTAAATCACATAGGCCAGCGTATCAGGAGCGAGGGCAAGGCCCAAATTCTGATCCGGCCAGGCAGCAATGATCGAGCTGTCGTGATCCAGGCAGACCACGTCGACTGAGGGAGCAGAAAGCTGGGCCAGTAAGCGCTGCTGTGTAACCAGGATCGGCGCGGCGGCATCCTGAAGCATAAAGCTCAGCCGCTCACCCGGATACTCAGGATCGAGCGGCACGTAGGCGGCGCCGGCTGTGAGAATCCCAAGCAGACCAATCACCAGCTCCAGTGAGCGCTCGACACAGAGTCCTACGCGCACACCTGGCCCGGCTCCCAGAGACCGCAGATGGTGCGCCAGCTGATTGGCACGGCGATTGAGCACGTCATAGGTAAGCGCTATCTCACGCCCGTCAATGTCCTCGAAGATCAGCGCCGGCGCAGCAGAATCTCGCCGCGCTTGTGCCTCGAATAACTCGTGAACCCAGCGCGGCGGGACGACGGCTGAGGGCGCGTTCCAGCTTACGAGTAACGTTTCGCGCTCTGGCTCGGTCAGGATCGGCAGCGTTGTGATCGATCGGTCGGGATCGGCAGCGATCGCGGTGAGGAGTACGCGGAAATGCCCGATCATACGCTCGATCGTCGCCTCGTCAAAGAGATCGGCGTTATACTCCACTCGTCCGGCAATGCCGTTCGGCCCCTCACGCATAAACACCGACAGATCGAAGGTCGACGTACCGCTGGCGACGTTGAACGAGCTCATTTGCAAATCCGGCAATGCCAGCGGCGCTACCGGCGTGTTTTGGAGCGCAAAGCCAACTTGAAAGAGCGGATTGTAGCTCAGGCTGCGCTCCGGGTGAAGCTCTTCGACCAGCTGCTCGAAGGGCAGATCTTGATGGGCATACGCGTTGAGACACACATCGCGCACTCGCTTCAGGAGCTGCCGCACGGGTGGAGCGCCGGATAGATCGGTGCGCAGCACGAGCATGTTGACGAAGAAGCCAATCAGTGACTCCAGCTCGCTGCGGTTGCGCCCGGCAATCGGCGAGCCGACCAGAATATCGGTTTGGCCGCTGTAGCGACTGAGCAGCGTTTGGAAGGCGGCGAGCAGCGTCATGAACAGCGTCACGCCCTCCGCCTGGCTCAGCTGTCGCAAGCCGTTCGTGATCTCCGCGTCGACCATGAAGTGTACAAGACCGCCCTGGTGGCTCGGCATCGCCGGGCGTGGCCGATCGCTCGGCAGTTCCAGCACCGGCGCGTCGGCGAGCTGGTGTTGCCAGTAGGCCAGCTGCTGGTCGAGCACCGCACCGGTGACCCATTGCCGCTGCCAGAGCGCGTAGTCCGCATACTGCACTGGCAGTGGCGGCAAAACGGCTGACTGACCGCTGACCTGCGCGGTGTAGAGCAGGCTCAGCTCACGCAGCAGCACACCCATCGACCAGCCATCCGTGATGATATGGTGAAGCGTCAGCAGCAGCACGTGCTCATTCGCCGTCACACGCAGCAGCGCCACCCGTAGGAGCGGTCCCTGCTGGAGGTCAAAAGGACGGCGCGCCATCTCGGCAACCTGTCGCCGCAGCACGTCCTCACGCTCGGCGGCGGGCTGATCCAGGAGATCGATGACCAGGAGCGGCAGCGGCTGCGGCGGGGCAATCACCTGCACGGGATCATTGCCGTGGCGCTGAAAAGTGGTGCGCAACGTCTCATGCCGGGCGACCAGCGTATTCACACTCTGCTGAAGCGCGGATAGGTCAAGAACACCACATAGGCGACGTGCCAATGACATATTGTAGGCAGCCGACTGCGGCGTGAGCTGGTCAAGGAACCACAGGCGCTGCTGCGCAAACGACAGCGGCAGCGCCTGCGTGCGATCCACTGGCACCAGCGGCGGCGCTACGAGCGTGGGGTCCGCCGCCCGCAGCGCGTCGATGCGGGAGGCGAGCCCGGCCAGGATCGGCGCTTCAAAGACCGCCCGCAGCGGCAGCTCCACCCCCAGCAGACTTCGCAGTCGCGTGACAAGCTGAGTGGCCAGCAGCGAGTGCCCGCCCAGCGCGAAGAACTCATCATGACGCCCGATCACCGGCTGGCGCAGCAGCGCCGACCACAGCGCCGCCAGCTGCTCCTCGGTCGGCGACGCCGGTGGCACATCCGGTGTCGTTTCACGCGGCGCCACCATGTCGGGCGCGGGCAGTGCGCGACGATCGATCTTGCCGTTGGGCGTCAGCGGCAGCGCGTCCAGCGATACAAACACCGCCGGGATCATGTAGGCGGGTAGCCGCGTCGTGAGCAGCGCGCGCAATGCGTCGGCAATCGGTGCGGTTGCCGCCGGCACGACATACGCGACCAGCCGCGTATCGCCGGGCTGCGCCTCACGCACGACGACGACCGCCTGCTGGACGGCAGGATGCTGCGTGAGCACGGTCTCGATCTCGCCCAGCTCGATGCGGAAGCCACGCAGCTTGATCTGATGATCGCTGCGGCCGATAAACTCCAGCGTGCCGTCGGCGCGGTACCGCACCAGGTCGCCCGTGCAGTACAGCCGCGCGCCGGGCTGGGCGCTGAACGGATCGGGCACGAAGCGCTCCGCCGTGAGATCGGGGCGGTTGCGGTAGCCACGGGCCACGCCTGCACCGCCGATGTACAGCTCGCCGACCACGCCCAGCGGCACCGGCTGCCCGTGGGCGTCCAGCACATAGAGCTGGGTATTGCCCACCGGCCGCCCGATCGGCACCGCTTGCCCGTCGACATCCCGCACCCGCTGCCGCGTCGACCAGATCGTCGTTTCGGTCGGCCCGTACAGGTTCCACACCGCCGCCACGC
>DASWTQ010000432.1:0-5596 GCA_036402055.1 Herpetosiphonaceae bacterium | reverse complement strand
AGCCCGTGCGCCTGATTCTCGTTGTGGTATGGGTCCTGGCCCAGCAGCAGCACGTTTACATCCTCGTAGGGCGTGAGCTGAAAGGCGGAGAAAACCTCGGACTCCGGCGGGTAGACCGTGTGCTCTTGCCGCTCCCGATCGACGAACTCGCGCAGACGTTGAAAGTATGGCTTGTCGAACTCGTCGGCCAGAAGCGGCTGCCAGGATGGCGGAAGTTGTGGCTGCATCGTCGAAACCTTTCGTGTGCCGGCTTGAGCTAGAGCAACGAGCAGATTCATTGATCCGTAGGGGCACGTAGGGGCACGTCGCCGACGTGCCCTGGACACGCGGGTACCCTCTGGGTGGGCGTGTCCCTACCGAAGACCAGGTTCAATGGTTCTGCTCATCGCTTTAGGCTAGATCGAACAACAGGAGCGCCAACGGGAGCGCCGAATCTTAGCGCTCCTGCTCTCGCTGCATCAGCTGGATAAATTCGTTGAAAAGCGGATCGGCGTCGTGCGGGCCGGGCGCTGCCTCCGGGTGATACTGGACCGAGAACGCGGGATAGCGCGTGTGGCGCAGGCCCTCGACGGTGCCGTCGTTCAGATTGCGATGCGTGACGGTGACATCCTCCGGCAGCGTGGCGGCATCCACCGCGAAGCCATGGTTCTGCGATGTGATCTGCACATGGCCCGAGCTGAGATCTTTGACCGGATGATTGCAGCCGTGATGGCCGTAGGGCAGCTTGAAGGTTGTACCGCCGACGGCAATGCCCATCAGCTGATGGCCGAGGCAGATACCGAACATCGGCTTTTTGCCCAGCAGCGACTGGATGTTCTGTACGGCGTAGTCGAGCGTCGCAGGGTCGCCGGGGCCGTTGGAGAGGAAGATTCCATCGGGATGGAGATCCAACACCTCAGACGCTGGCGTAGTCGCCGGAACCACCGTCACCTGTGCGCCGTGATCCACCAGCTTACGCAGGATGTTGCGCTTGAGCCCAAAATCATAGGCCACAACATGAAACTTGGGCGTGGTCAGCTCTGCGCCGTTGACCCATTCGCCGCTGCCCTCAGCCCAGGTGTAGGTGCTGCGCGTACCGACGCCACTGGCGAGATCCAGCCCTTCCATGCTTGGCGCCTGGCGCGCCAGATTAAGCAGATAGTCGACGTCGTCGGTCTCGGTGGAGATCGCCGCCCGCAGCGCGCCCTTCTCACGAATATGCCGCGTCAGCGCGCGTGTATCGATGTCGGCCAGCGCGACGATATTGTTCTCGCGCAGATAGTGCGCCAGGCCGGTGCGGGCGCGCCAGGAAGAATAATCGTCGGAGTAGGCGCGCACGAGAAATCCCGCAACATACGGCTTCTCGGCCTCGGGATCGATCTCGTTCACGCCGGTATTGCCGATATGTGCCGCCGTCATGGTAACGATCTGCCCGGCATACGACGGATCGGTCAGCACCTCCTGATAGCCGGTCATGCCCGTAGCAAATACCACCTCGCCGGTCGTCTCGCCGTCGGCGCCAAACGAGCGCCCCCAGAAGACGCGGCCGTCTTCTAACACAAGTAACGCGTCCATCTCACCTCAATATCGCGGAACCAGGGATCGAACTTCGATCCCTGGCTGCTAAATGCTTGTCTTCACTCTTTAGTTTAACACTTCAAACGCGTGTCGCAAAATCCCGATCGCCTCGTCGATCTGCTCGCGCTGGACGATCAGCGGCGGCACGAAGCGCAGCACATCGGGTCCGGCCGGCACCAGCAGCAGGCCATCCTCCTGCGCGGCGTTCTTAACATCGGCGGCGCTGCCGTTGATCTGGATGCCCTGCATCAGCCCGCGACCGCGCACATCCACGATCCGGGTATCGTGCGCCTGTAGCTCAAGCAAGCGTGTATTCAGGTGCGCACCCATCTCGCGCACATGCGCCAGCAGCTCGGGATCGATGAGCCGGCGAAACACCGCCGTCGCAACCGCACAGACCAGCGGACTACCTGCAAATGTCGAGCCGTGATCGCCGGGCTTCAGATGCGCGGCGACGGCGTCCGTCGTCAGGATCGCGCCGATGGGCAGGCCACCGCCGAGCGGCTTGGCGAAGACCATAATGTCGGGCGTGATGCCGCTGTCCTGGTGTGCCCACACGTTGCCGGAGCGTCCGCCACCGCACTGGATCTCGTCAAAGATCAGCAGCGCATTGTGCCGATCGCATAGCTCGCGCAGGCCGCGCAAAAACTCGTCCGTGGCGGGCGTGATGCCGCCCTCGCCCTGGATCGGCTCGACGATCACCGCGCAGATCGAATCGTCGATCGCCTGTGTTGTATCCTCCAGATCGTTGAAGGGGGCGAAGCGCACGCCCGGCAGCAGCGGCTCGAACGGCTCGCGATAAGCAGCTTTGTGCGTCATCGCCAGCGCGCCGGTGGTGCGGCCATGAAAGCCGTGCTCAAACGCGACGATTCCGGTCTTGCCGCTGCCGTGACGCTCGCGGCCAACCTTGCGCGCAAACTTGAGCGCGCCCTCGACGGCCTCAGTGCCCGAGTTGCAGAAGAATACTTTGTCGGCAAAGCACGACGCGGTCAGCATACGTGCCAGCTCGATCGCGGGCTCGCTCCAGTAGAGATTGGAGACGTGGATCAGCCTGGGCGCCTGCTCCTGAAGCGCCGCGACCGTCGTCGGGTCGGCGTGGCCCAGCGCGTTGACCGCCACGCCCGCGACGAAGTCCAGGTAGCGTCGGCCCTCGGTATCCCAGACCTCAACGCCCTGGCCGTGATCCAGCACAAACGACGGACGACTATACACGTTGACGAAATAGCGCTCGGCATCGGTGATTAGCTGTTGTGTGGTCATCGGGGTTCCTCGTTGAATGAACAAGGGAACAAGGGAACAAAGGAACAAATGATTAACTCTCTTGTTCTCTTGTTCTTTTGTTCCTTTGTTTCTTTGGTCAGGCCCTCACCCCCTGCCCCTTCCCCGCCGTCGCGGGTGCCCCTTCCCGCTCCTGTGCGGCAGGCGAGGGGGAATGAAGGTACTTGCTTTTGTTCCTTGGTTCGTTTGTTCGTTTGTTCTTTGCTCTTTGTTCTTTGTTCTCCGTTAGGTTCTTGGTTCTTGGTTCTTGGTTCTTCCGTTAGGTTCTCCGTATCTGCGTGCCGCTGCCGGCCTGCAAGCCGGCCAGGTTGGTGATGCGCACAGCGGGCACGGCGGTGAGCGCGTCTACAGCTGAGCGCACCTTGGGCACCATGCCGCCGCTGATCGTGCCGTTGGCGATATGCGCGGCCACGTCGGCGGGCGTCATCTGCGGCATGACCTCGCCGTCGATCAGCACGCCGGGAACATTCGAGACAAAGATCAGCTCGTCGGCGTTGAGCGCGGAGGCGACGGCCAGGGCGACATGGTCGGCGTTGACATTGATCGGCTTGTGGTCGTTCTGCTCTACCGAGACCGGCGAGAGCACCGGCAGCCAGCCCTGCGCGATCAGCGCGTGCAGCACCTCGGTGCGCACATGCACAATCTCGCCTACGCGGCCAAGGTCGCGACCGGTGGGCCGCAGCGGCCGTGCCGGGACCAGCCGCAGATCGACGCCGCTCAGCCCGATCGCCTGGATGCCGGCCGCGTTGAGCTGCGCGACAAGCCGCTTGTTGATCGTGCCGCTCATCACCTGTTCGACAACCGTCATCGCCGCCGGGCTGGTTGCGCGCATACCGTCGACGAACTCGAACTCGACGCCGTGCAGCGTGAGCGCCGCGCCGGTCTCTTTGCCGCCGCCGTGCACAATCACGCCAGGCCCGGCAATCGCGGCGACCGCGCCGGTCAGCTCGTCGAGAAACGTCGGCTGATCGATCTCGTTGCCGCCAATTTTTAGTACATACATCGGTGCCATCCCCACGAGGCCGCGCCTCTAGACCAGGCCCGTCGTCTCGGGCAGGCCAAACATAATATTCATGTTTTGCAGCGCCTGTCCCGACGCGCCTTTGACCAGATTGTCTTCGCTCGACGTAATAATCCAGTTGCCGCGATCGTCTACCTGGTGCAATCCGATCACACAGCGATTGGTATGCGTGGTGTGGCTCAGCGTCGGCAGCTGGCCCTGCGGCAGCACATGCACGAAGGGCTCTGCTGCGTAGCGCTCGGCGTAGAGCGCGCGCACCTGGTCGGCGGCGAGATCCTGCGGGAGGCGCACATAGATCGTGGACAGAATGCCGCGATTGACCGGCAGCAGATGCGGCGAGAAAATCACGTGCACGGGAGCACCCACCGCCGCCAGCTCCTGCTCCATCTCTGCGATGTGCCGGTGGCTGTGGCCGATGTTGTAGGGCGCGAAGTTCTCGTTGGTCTCCACGAAATGCGTCTTGAGCGACAGCGAACGGCCGGCACCACTCACGCCCGACTTGGCATCCACGATCACCTGGCCGTCGAGCAGCCCGGCCTGTGCCAGCGGCAGCAGCGCCAGCAGCACGCTGGTTGGATAGCAGCCGGGATTAGCCACCAGCCGCGCCTTCGCGATCTGCTCGCGGTAGACTTCGGGCAGGCCGTACACCGCCTCATCCAGCAGCTCGGGCGCTGTGTGCGCGTGCTTGAACCACTGGCTATAGATCTGTGGATCGCGCAGCCGAAAATCGTTGCTGAGATCGATCACACGCGCGCCCGCTGCCAGCACCTCTTTGGCGGTCTCGATCGTCGTGGGGCCGTGGGGCAGGCAGAGAAACACAACATCGCAGCCGGCCGGATCGGCCTCCGTCGTATCGACCAGCCGCAGATCGTCGGTAGTCGGGAATGCCTCCGACAATCGCTTGCCCGCGTAGGTCCGCGACGTCGCAAAGACGATCTCGGCCTCGGGATGGCGGCGCAGCCAGCGGATCAGCTCAAAGCCTGTGTATCCGGTCGCGCCGTAAATACCAACGCGCATCTTATCCTCCAAGTAGCTCGCAGCCTCAGGCTGAGCGCTACACAAATCCTGATGGTGTGCGCGTGCCGATGTGTAGCTGTGCCTCGACCAGCGCCGCACCATCCTCAATCGATCGGCTGCCGTCGGTGAGCAGCACCGCTAGCCCACGCTCGGCGGCAGCTTGCGCGATCCCCCTTGCAAAGCGCAGATCGCGCTCCGTCCAGCGCCGCCAGGCTTCGTCGGGATCGGCGCATTGATCCAGGATCGCCTGCACCCACGCGCCGCGCCGGATGTACTGCCTTTGCTGAAAGTCGGCGCTCGGCACGATCCAGATCGCGCGATCCGGCTGTTCGAGCAGCGCCGACACACAGCCGGGCAGCAGCGCGTTTCCTTCGGCCAGCAGCGGCTTCGATCGCGGCAGCGCGAGCAGATCCTCGACGATCATGCTCCATTCTTCGCCGTACAGCCGGAATTGATTCTCCACCTGTGTCGCGACCGGCTGCATCCAGATCTCATTCCAGCTCATGGCACTGAGCATATGCAGCGTCGGCTGACCGTCCGGCTTGCTGCGCCGCGTGTGAGCCGCGAAGTGCTCGTCGCAGCGGTAAACCTCAAGGCCGTGTCGCTCGGCCAGCAGCGTGACGATCGAGCTTTTGCCGGCGCAGGGCGAGCCGCCGATCCAGCGCACATGTGCCAGTAATCGGCGTAGCTGCTCGCGATCGGCCAGCGTCTGCATCTAGCGAT
>DASWTQ010000431.1:0-4104 GCA_036402055.1 Herpetosiphonaceae bacterium | reverse complement strand
CCGTTGATGTGTATAGGTTGGGGGATTACGGCCTCATTACAAGCCGGTTGGGCGGGAGATCGAATGGATTATCGAGACATGCAGCAACAGATCGTCGCGGCGATGCGCGCCACGTTTCCTGAGACGCGGCCGGAGCTACAGCCGTTCTATGCCATGATGCAGTATCATCTTGGCTGGCTGGACGAGCGCTTCGAGCCGGTCAGCGCGAGCAGCGGCAAGCTGGTTCGGCCGCTGTTGGTGGTGCTGGCCAATCAGCTCTTTGGCGGCCAGGATCATCAGGCGCTGCCGCTGGGCGCAGGTATTCAACTGATCCATGACTTCTCCCTGATCCATGATGACATCCAGGACAACAGCGCCGTACGTCGTGGGCGCAAGACCGCCTGGAAAATCTGGGGCGTGCCGCAGAGCATCAACACCGGCGACGGCATGTTCGCCCTGGCACATTGCGCGGTTCATCGGCTGAGCGATAACGGCGTGCCGGCGCATCGCGTGCTGCATATTCTGACCGATTTCGACCGCACGATCTTGCAGATCTGTGAAGGACAGTATCTCGATATGGCCGGTGAAGGCCAGATGGACGTGCCGATCGAGCGCTACGTGGAGACGATTCGCCGCAAGACTGCGATGCTCACGGCGGCGTCTACCGGCCTGGGCGCGCGCATCGCGACCGACGACGAGGAGCAGATCGCGGCGATGTGGGAGTTCGGCGAGGCGCTGGGCCTGGCGTTTCAGATGCGCGACGATCTGCTTGACATCTGGGGCGATCCCAGGCTGACTGGCAAGCCCTACGCCGCCGACCTGGTGCAGCGCAAGATGAGCCTGCCGGTCATCCATGGCCTGGCGCACGCCGACACCGCCGATCGTGAGCACTTCATCGAGCTGTATCGCCAGACCGAGCTGAGCCAGGCCGAGATCGAAGAACTGCTGGCGATCCTGGATCGCACCGAGTCGCAGACGTATGTCGAAGGGCTGGCCCGCGATGAGTCCGAGCGTGCGATGCAGGCGCTGGATCGCGTGGTGCCGGTCAATCCTGCCGCGCTGGACGAGCTGCGGACGCTGGCCGAGCAGCTGCTGGAGCGCGCTCACTAGCGCATGGCCGCGCCGCTGCATATTCTGATGATCACCGGCGAGTATCCGCCGGCTGTCGGCGGCGTCGGCGATTACACGCGCCAGCTGGGACGAGCGCTGATCGAGCGGGGACAGCGGGTAAGCGTGCTGACCAACGGCCCGGCCGACGAGAGCGACGATCGCGGCGAGCCCGCCGTGATTCCGCTGGGCTCGGGCTCGGGCTGGCGCTCCTGGCAGCAGACGCTGCGCGTGATCCGGCTGCTCACGCCTGAGATCGTGCATATCCAGTACCAGACCGGCGCGTACGCAATGCATCCGGCGATCAATCTGCTGCCCTGGCGTCTGCGCCAGCTTCCCAACCGTCCACGCATCGTCGTCACCGCCCACGATCTGCGCCAGCCCTACCTGCTGCCCAAAGCCGACCCGCTGCGTGGTTGGGTCACTCAGCGCCTCTTCGGGGACGCCGACGCGCTGATCCTCACCAATGCCGAGGACGACGAGCGCGTGCATGGCCGCGCCCAGCCGAGCCGCGAGCTGTTCTCGCCGCGCTCACCCGTCCGCACACCAACCACCGTGATCCCGATCGGCAGCAACATCGCGCCCGCACCAACACACAACTTCGATCGAGCCGAGTGGCGCAGCCGATTGGGCTCGGATGCGGAGACTGTATGGCTGGCCTACTTCGGGCTGCTGAACCGCTCCAAGGGCGTGATCGAGCTGCTGGCGACGCTGGCCGAGCTGCCGCCGCGCTTCAAACTGTTGATCATCGGTGGCGCCGCGCCGCAGCCCGAAGATCAGCGCTACGCCGCCGAGGTGCAGACACTCATCGCGGCGCGCGACCTGAGCGATCGCGTGCATATCACCGGCCCGTGCTCCGAGGCGGATGTGTCGGGCTATCTGCTGGCCTCGGATCTGGCGGTGCTGCCGTTTCTCGACGGCGCCTCTTACCGGCGCGGCAGCCTGCTGGCGGCGCTGGCTCACGGCCTCCCGACGATCACGACCGCGCCGAGCAAGCCGCTGAGTCCGGCGCTCGAAGATCAAACGCACGCGCTGCTGGTGCCACGCGCCGAGCCCACGGAGATCAAGGCCGCGATCGAGCGGCTGGCCGCAGATCCGGCGCTGCAAAGCCGCATCGCACAGGGCGCGCGCAAGCTGGCCGAGGCGTTTTCCTGGCCGCGCATCGCCGAGCAGCATGAAGCGGTGTATCATACACTTTTGGGCTCAATCAACGAGAAAGCAAATCTATGATCGAACTACGTCGCGCCTTTGTCGTCGCGTGCGGGATGACCGCGCTGGTGCTGGTGCTGCTAACAGGCTGCGATCTGACATCGTCGGGCACGCCGGCTGCCGAAAATACGCCTGCCGCCGCGACCGCGACCGCCGATAGCGCGCCCGGCAATGCGCCGGCCTCGACCGTGCCGACGCCAAGCGTGCCGCAGGGCGGCGCGCTCACGCTGCGGATCTCCACCGATGTTCCCGATCTCAAGCCCTGGGATCTGCGCAGCCGTGGCGAGGAGCATATCGCCGATCTGATGTATAACGGCCTGGTGCGGCTCGACGATCAGCTTCAGCCGCAGCCGGATCTGGCCGAGAAGTGGGAAACCTCGCCCGACGGCGGCCTGATCACTTTTACGATCCGCAGCGGCGTGACCTGGCACGATAATCAGCCGCTGACCTCCGACGACGTCCTGTGGACGCTCAACATGCTGCGGACGATCACGCCGACCAACGCGCTGCTCTCGGATCTGCGCGCCAACATCGGCCAGGTGCGCTCGCCGATCACGCAGACCGTGGTGATCTCGCTCACACAGCCGTACGCGCCGCTGCTGAGCGAGCTTGCCGTGCCGATTCTGCCGCGTCACCGGCTGCAAAATCGCTCTCCCGAGGAGATCAGCGAGCTAAACTTTTGGGAGGTTGCGGTCGGCAGCGGCCCGTTCAAGCTCGACCGGCGCAATCCCAACCAGTCGATCGCGTTTGTGCGCAACGACACGTTTTTTCGCGGACGGCCCAATCTGGATCAGGTGGCGCTGGTGGTCGCGCCGGATATTAGCGTGGCGGCTGATGCTCTAAGCGGCGATCTGCTGGGGGCGGAGTTTCCCAACACGCAGCCGTTCTCGGGCACGACGCAATCGGAGGCGCTGCGAGTCGGCGCGTACCAGGAGAACGGCTGGTATGGCGTCGTCTTCAACGTCAGGCCGGAGCGCATCTTCTCGGATCTGCCGGTGCGGCAGGCGCTGGCGCGAGCGGTGAATGTCGAGGCGCTGGTGGCCGATGTGACCCAGGGCCAGGGCGCGCCGATCGTTTCGACGCTGGCGCAACAATCCTGGGCCTATCCCGAAGATCTGGCGATCCAGCCGCAAAACCTGGATCAGGCGCGTCAATTGCTGGAAGACGCGGGCTGGACCGCCGGGCCGGATGGCGTGCGGCAAAAAGACGGCCAGCCGCTGAGCGCCCGCATCTGGGTGCGCGGCGACGATCCGCGACGTGTGGCGGCGGCTGAGCAGATCGTCGCGGCTGCGCGTGAGATCGGCATGCAGCTTGAGGTCGCGCCGGCCAACTTCGAGACGGTGATCCTGCCCAAGCTCGCGCCGCCCTATGACTTCGATCTGCTGCTCGGGAGCTGGGTTAACGCGCCAAACTCGACGGGCTTTCCCTCCTACCGCTTCTACGATCCCGACGACTACGCGCTCTTCCACTCGTCACGCGTCTGGCGCGGCCAGGGCGATCCGCGCACCGGCCTGCGCAACGTCGGCGGCTTCAGCAACGCCGAGTACGATCAGGCGGCCGACGAGGAGCGGCGCAGCTTCGATCCCGCCGAGCGCGCGACCGCAATCCAGGCGGCGCAGACTGTGCTGGCGCGCGAGTATCCCTACCTGCTGCTGTGGTCGGATCAGATTCCGGTGGTGCTGAGCGAGCGCGTCAAGAGCCAGGACGGCGAGATTCCGCTCGATACGCCGCGCTATCTGTGGAACGTCGAGCGCTGGTATCTGGAGCCTTAAACACCAAGCGGACGTGCCACCCAGGCACGTCCGCTGC
>DASWTQ010000430.1:0-19983 GCA_036402055.1 Herpetosiphonaceae bacterium | reverse complement strand
ACGATTACACCGCCACCCGGCGAGCTCGCCGGCCCTGGCGAGCTCGTCTTTGAACCTGGCGCGGAGTTCGAGCCGATCACGCTGTTCTTGCTGATGTCGTCATTTGCCTCTGGCTGCGCCGCGCTCACCGGCGTAGAAGCGATCTCGAATGGCGTTCCGGCGTTTCGCAAGCCGGAGGCCCAGAATGCGCGCATGACTCTGGTGTGGATGGCGGGGCTGCTGCTGACGATGTTTATCGGCATTACCTGGCTGTCGGGCTATGGCGCACAGCCGCGCGAGTCCGAGTCGGTGCTGTCGCAGGTGGGACGCGGCGTCTTCGGCGATGGAAGCCTCCTCCACACGATCTTGCAGGTCGCGACGGCCGGAATCTTGTTTATCGCCGCCAACACCGCCTTCGCCGACTTCCCGCGCCTGACCTCGCTCATCGCCCGCGACCGCTATCTACCGCGTCAGTTTGCCTCGCTGGGCGATCGCCTGGTCTTCTCGAACGGGATTCTCGTGCTGGCGGGCGCGGCGATGGCGCTGGTAATGCTCTTCAACGCCAGCGCAACCAACCTGATCCCGCTCTACGCGGTCGGTGTGTTTCTCAGCTTCACGCTCTCGCAGGCCGGCATGGTGCGCCACTGGTTCCGGCTGAAAGAGCGCGGCTGGCAGCGCTCGGCGCTCGTGAATGGCCTTGGCGCTCTCACGACGTTTGTGGTAATGTGGGTGATCGTGATCGCCAAGTTTGCCGAGGGTGCCTGGATGGTGGTCGTGCTGATCCCGATTCTGGTGCTCGTCTTCATCGGCATTCACAAGCACTACGTCATTACCTCGAAGCAGCTGTCGCTGGAGGGATTGGTACCGCCGCCACCGATTCACAACACGGTGATTGTGCCGGTCTCGACGCTTCACCGGGGCGTGATCAACGCGCTCAAATATGCTGAGTCGATGGCGCCGGGCGATGTGACGGCGGTCCATGTCGCGATGGACGAGGAGCAGACCGCGAAGCTGCGCGCCAAATGGAGCACCTGGGGTGGAAATGTTCCCCTGGTCGTGCTCGACTCGCCCTACCGCTCGCTCGTTCGCCCGCTGATGCGCTACCTGGACGAGGTAGATCGCCGCTGGCACAATGACGTGATCACGGTGGTGCTGCCGGAGTTCGTGCCCGCGCGCTGGTGGCATGCGCTGCTCCACAACCAGACTGCCCTCCTCATTAAAGGTGCGCTGCTCTTCCGCAAGAACCGCGTGGTTGTCAGCGTGCCGTATCGCCTGGATCAATAAGCGATCGGCGCTGACCTGCCTGGCTAGGCCGCAGCCAGCGCGCTGATCGTGATGTAGTATCCGTCTGGATCGCGGAGGGAGAACTCCATCGTTCCCGTGTTCGGGTTCACGTGGGGCTCCTCCTCCAGCTGAGCGACGAGCGCGCGTGCGCGCAGCAGCGCCTGGTCGAAATCGTCGACCCGCAGAAACACGAGCAGGCCGTTGCCCGGCTGGCCGTGCTCGGGGCTCAGCAATGAGGGATGCCCATGCGCGCCCCACGTGTGCAGGCAGAGCAAGACTGTTCCATCCGAGTCGAGGATTTGACCGAAGTCGTTATGGGCGGGAGCCGTCTGTGGCAGGCCAAGCAGGGACTGGTACCACGCGCAGCTGCCTGGCACATCGCCAACACCAATGATCGTCCATGTGCGCCTCATGGGGTTTCTCCTCCTGCTAACTCCGGGAGAGATGAAATGCGTCTCCTCCCCGATCTCCGGTGATGACGCGCTCGTATACTACCCTGATCGCGGGCAACGGCTCAAGGCGGCGCCCATCCTGCACCACCGCGCACGCCACGGCCTCTAAAGTGATCTATCATCTGCTCAGCGGCGGAAATCTGAGCAAAATGCTCCGTTGTCTCCATAAGAACGACGATCAGGACGAGCCACAGGATGACATATCTCATACGCAACTCTACAAAGATCTTCCCGCGTGAGCCGGCAATCGCCAATCATACGCGGTTCCACATCACGGGCGACATGACCCAGGCAGTACTAAACGATCGCGGATATGGTCCGCTACAAGCAATCGCTGCCGAGGATCGACGGAAACGATCCGGTAGGCACGACTGCTGTCATCGGGATTGACTCGCGGACCCAGACCTACATCCATGTGACCCACCTGGACAAGCGCACACAGCCCCAAGATCCCATCTCTCAGGATGCAGCCAGCTGTTACACTCCGCTGCAATCCCTCACACCAGCATTATGCAGCTCAACATCCGGGATCACCTGATTAGGAGTTGCGCCAGGCGTGTATAATCATGCGGCTCTGTGCCAGCGTGCCACATCCGACCAGCCACCACGAGCCGCAGCCGGAGAATCGCGAAATCAGCATTGACCGATAACCCAGGAAATTGTTCTCCATCGTCAATTTGCCACAGATGAGGACTGTCGGATCGGCGACCGATCAGCTATGGTCGGAACGAAAGGAGAATCAGCATGTCCATCGCCTCAGGATACACCACACCTCCTATTTCTGGATATACCATCTCGGAGCAGCTGCATATCGGCGCGGCCAGTGTGGTGTATCGTGCAACGCGCAACTCAGACGGGAAGCCGGTTGTTTTGAAATTGCTGAATAATGACTATCCGTCTCCTGCCGCGCTGGCGAAGTTCCGTCGCGAGTATGACATCGTCAAAGATCTTAAGCTTCCCGGTGTGGTGCAGGTATATGCCCTGGAGCCATGCAACAACACGCTGGCGCTGATCATGGAGGACTTCGGCGGCATCTCACTCAAACAGGCGACCGGCGCACCCGCGATCGACATGATCACTTTTCTCAACATCGCGATTCAGCTGGCGGATATTCTCGGTGCCGTCCATCGAACAGGCATCATCCACAAAGACATCAAGCCGCAGAATATTATCTTCAATCCTCACACCGGGCAGATCAAGCTTACCGATTTTGGGATCTCCTCGCTGCTCGCACAAGAAAGCCAGCAGCCGACGACACGCAATCTTGAGGGCAGCCTGCCATATATTTCACCTGAGCAGACCGGGCGCATGAATCGCGCTGTGGATTATCGCAGCGACTATTATTCGCTGGGCGTGACGTTTTACGAACTGCTGACCGGCGACCTGCCGTTCCAGGCCAGCGATCCGATCGAGCTGGTGCACGCGCACATCGCGCGCATGCCGGTGCCGCCGCACGAGGTCAAGCCGGCCATTCCACGCGCGATCTCCGGCATCATGATGAAGCTGCTGGCCAAGACCGCCGAAGATCGCTACCAGAGCGCGTACGGCCTCAAAACCGATCTCCAGCGCTGCCTGGACCAGTGGTCCACCACCGGCCGCATCGATCCGTTTCCGCTGGGTGTTCACGATACCTCCGGCCTGTTCCATATTCCGCAGAAGCTCTATGGTCGCGAGGCCGAGATCCGGGCGCTGCTGTCGGCATTCGAGATGGTTGTCAACACGGGCGTGACCGAGATTGTGCTGGTCGCGGGGCAGTCCGGCACCGGCAAGTCGGTGCTGGTCCACGAGATCCAGAAGCCGGTCATGCTGCGGAGTGGCTACTGGATCGCGGGCAAATTCGATCAGTACAAGCGTAACGTGCCCTACAGCGGCTTTATTCAGGCGTTCCAGGAACTGATCCAGCAGATCTTGAGCGAGAGCGCCGAGCGCATCAACGACTGGAACACGCGGCTGGTCGCGGCGCTGGGCGGCAATGCTCAGATCATTATCGACGTTATTCCTTATGTGGAGCTGATTATCGGGCCGCAGCAGCCGGTGCCGCAGCTAGGACTCAGCGAGGCCGAGAACCGCTTCAACCTGGTGATGCAGCACTTTATCCGGGTCTTTGCCGGCGAAGAGCATCCGCTGGTGCTTTTCCTGGACGACCTGCAATGGGCCGACCTGGCGTCGCTCAAGCTGCTCCAGATGCTGGTCGCCGATGCGCAGACGCAGAACTTGCTGATCGTCGGCTCCTACCGCGACAACGAGATCAACCCGAGCCATCCGCTGGCTGTGACACTGGACGACCTGCACAAAAGCCGCACCGCCGTCAAAACGATGAAGGTGCAAGCGCTCCAGCGCCAAGATGTGCATGCCCTCGTCGGCGAGACGCTCCACAGCGACGACGATCAAACCAAGCAGCTGGCAAATCTGATCTACGAGAAGACGGCCGGTAATGCCTTTTTCGTCAACCAGTTTCTGCGCTCGCTGCACGACGACGGCCTGATCGTCTTCGATGGCGCGGCCGGCCAGTGGACCTGGGATCTGGATCAGATCAACGAGCGCGACATGACCGATAACGTGCTGACCTTTATGGCCGAGAAGATCCAGAAGTACGAGCTGGCCACGCAGCGCATCCTGATCCAGGCTGCCTGTATCGGGCGCCAATTCGAGATGGAGCTGCTGGCGATTGTCGCAGGCGAGACGCCAGCAACAGCTGCGGCACGGCTCCGGCCAGCGCTGCGTGAAGGCTTGATCATTCGGATCGAGGTCAAGCGCGCGATGGCGCAGACCGCCGAGATCGACCCGACGACCGGCGACGGCGCCTCCGATCATGTCGCGTATCGCTTCCTGCATGATCGCGTGTGGCAGGCTGCCTACTCGCTGATCGGCGACGAGGAGCAAAAGCAGATTCATCTCACGGTGGGACGGCTGATCCTGGAAAACACGCCCGGCGAGCGGATCGACGAGCGCGTCTTCGATGTGGTCAACCACCTGAACTATGGAGGCGCGCTCATCAGCGAGCCGGCCGAGCGTCTCCGCCTGGCCGAGATGAACCTGCTGGCCGGCCAGAAGGCGAAAGCGTCCACAGCCTACGCCGCCGCCCGCGACTCCCTTGCCGCAGGTATGCAGTACCTGTCCGCAGATGTCTGGGAGCGGCACTACGCGCTGGCGCTGGACTACTACAAGCAGCGCTCCGAGTGCGAGTACCTGGCCGGAAACTTCGAGACGGCGGAAGCATATCTGGCGGTGGTTTTGCAGCACGCGCAGTCGAGCCTGGAAAAAGTCGATGTGTATATCACGCATACGCTGCTGTACACCAACCTGGCCAACTTTACCACAGCCAAAATCATCGGCCTGAATGGCCTGAAACAGATCTTCGGCGTCGAGATTGTCGAAGATAACGCGCTGCTCCAGGAGGCGGCAGCAGCAGGCATGGCGACGATTCCGACGCTGTTTGGAGCGCGCTCGATCGAGGATCTGGTCGATAGCCCGGTGCTGACCGATCCTGAGCGCCTGGCCGAGATGCGCTACCTGATGGCCTTGATCGCGCCGGCCTACAATACCAACCCGGTGCTGATGTCGGTGATCGTGCTGCGCATGATGACAATCTCGCTCACCGAAGGACACGCTCCCGAGTCGGCGTTCGGCTACGCGATGTTCGGCGTGCTCTGCGCGACGACGCTCGCCGATTATACGGCGGCCTACGCCTACGGCCGGCTGGCGCTTCAGCTCAGCGAGCAGTTCAAGTCAGCCGAGCTGCAAGGCAAGGTGTTTCACCTGGTCTCCTACTTCCTGGATCACTGGCGCGCGCCGATGCGCGATACACTGGAATACGAGAAGCGCGCGTATCTGCAAAGCCTGGAAGTCGGCGACTTCGTGTTTGCCGGGCTGGCCTGCTGGGCATGGACAGAAAATAGCCTGCTGTCGGGCGCTGAGCTGAATGCCCTCTGCGCCGAGATCGATCACGCAATTGCCTTTGCGCGCCAGTCAAAGAATCATGGCCTGCTCTCGACGGCGATCGTGACGCAGCATATGATACGCGCGCTCCGTGGTGAGACCGCCAGCCGCGATCGCCTCGATGACGCGACCTTCGACGAGGAGCAGTTCCTGGCCGAGATGCAGGAGCAGCGCTTGCTCCTGATCAGCAATCTGCACTACATCTACAAAATGATGATCTTCATCATCTACGGCGATTACCAGCGCGCGCTCGCGATGCAGCGTGAGGCCGAGGCGACGATCGGCGCGAACCTGGGCAGCTATATTCCGCCGGCCTTCACATTCTGGTCGGCGCTGACCTTTGCCGGACTGTATGCCACGGCGACGGCTCAAGATCAGGTCGCCTATCAAGATCGGCTCAACGGCTATCTTGAGCAGTTCAAAACCTGGGCGGAGCACAGCCCGGCCAACTATCTCTGCATGTATCTGCTGCTCAAGGCCGAGATGGCGCGGCTCGGCGACGATGCGCTGGCGGCGATGGAGCTGTACGACCAGGCGATCAACACCAGCCGTGAGCACGGCTTCAATCACTACGAGGGCGTCGCCAACGAGCTAGCCGCAAAGTTCTTCCTCAGCCGCTCCAAAGAAAAGCTGGCGCGCGTGTATCTGACCGATGCGCGCCATGCCTTCGTGGTCTGGGGTGCGACGGCCAAGGTGCAGCAGCTGGAGGAGATGTATCAGGCGCTCTTCCCGACCGCGCCGCTCTCGCGCACAGCCACGCCATGGTGAAAAGCTTGATCGTCAGCCACCTTAATCAAGACGAAGCCTCCTCGTGTGAGAGAAGGCTTCGCAGCGTCCTGGTCTGCTAGGTGGTCGGGCAGCACCTACATGCGATTAATTGAGCGGGCAGCCCCCGTTGTTCGCGTTATCCAGCGTGGTTGCCAGTGCAAGCATCGTGGCGCGGTCATTGCTCGCCAGGGCGGCGTTCACATCGGCGATAACGCGGTTGGCCGTGTACGGGTAGGCGACGCCTGAGTGCGCGCCGTTCAGCAGCGCGGCCACGCCGGCACGCAGGAGAATCCGCGCCCCGCCGGCAACACCGCTGCCGCCGCCAAAGCCAAGCGCCTGGGCAAGCGTCGTATTGTCAATGCCTAAAGCATCCGGCACATCGAAGGCCGACTCCAGCGTCTGCGCGGGCGCGTAGCCTGTTTGCGACCACGCGGCGAGGTGGTTCTTCCAATAGCCCGGCGTGCAGCCGGCATCGCGCACGACTTCCTCATAGCAGAAGTCAATCCCGCCCGAATCGCCGCCCGCATTGATCATCACCGTATCCGTCGCCAGGTCGACTGGTGTGATGATCGTGATCTTTTGCCCGGTAATCGGGCCGGCGATGCCGTTGAACGACCATCCCTGCTCGCCGGGGTTGGGATCGTTGTCGTGCCACAAAATGCTGATGATCCGAATAATGCGGTCAAACTCAATGGTGGCCTGATCGCCTGTCGTAAACCGAACCGGGAAGCGTCCAACCAGGTCGCCGGTTTCTTCCTCGCGCACGCGCATGATTCCGTCGTCTTCGATATAGGTGAAGGTGCCGCCCTGCCAGGTGTCACCTACGTTGAACACGGCTCCATCGCCGGCGGGCGCGAAGAACCAGGTTCCGGTGCAGACAAACGCCGGATCGGCGGCATAGGCGGCTACAGCGCCAGGTACGGCGCGGCCGGTACTCAAGGCGGAAATAACGATACAGATAACAAGGGCAAGCGCTACAATACGGAACCGATGATGCGGTGATCGTGTCTTCATGAGCGGACCTCCTGGGAGCGGAGCAATGCTGCATGACTGCTGCGATGATTGTTCCATCACGACGTCAAGCACGCGACCGACATGAACATCTCGGTGAGCAACATCCATAGTGCGCGGGGTCAGGGCTCGTTCATGGTAGCGTCCCTCCTTGTGCCATGATGCTCGCCGCGAAACGATCGTCACGCGCACGCTGCGCCAACGGCGAGGCACGGCAACACGTGGCCGCAGACAAAGTTCTCGCCAGGGGTAGGCAGCAACACGCCGAGTCAGATACCGCATCGAGCGGGCAGAGCTGCGCGGCAAAAGATTCCGTAGGGTGCGAAGGGATGGGTGTTTCGTGCCTGCAACGTGAGGTGATGGTTCATAGCTTGCGCGTCTGTGCAGCGCTGTTAAGCTATGGGAGTGGATAAGTTAAGGCACCTAGCACTTGTATCGTATCATCCGTGTCAAGGAGTACTCACAGCTCCAGGCAAAGGTTGCAGCTTCCAAGATGCCGGGAAGCCAGCAAGGAGCAACGCGCCAAACAATGGATCGGCGCGGCGTTTCTGGTGAGGCAACGAGTCCCGCATTCACTGGCGGGACTCGTGCATTTGGCCGTCTGGGGGGCGAGGTTATCAGCACGGCCACAGGAAGAGGGTGATGGCATTGCTCGCCGCAGATGTGTTGCCAGTCTGGTCAACCGCTTTGACGACAAACGTGTTATCACCCTGCGCCGTGCCGTACACGAAGTCCTGGTCTACTCCGGCGGAGACCGGCAGCGGACTCAGCACCCCGTTCACATAGATCTCATATTCGATGAGCGACTGAGGGTCCACGTCGTCGGTCGCCTGGGTCCAGCCCAACCAGACCTCGGCGCATCCCTGGTCAAAGATGAGATGCAGATTGGTCGGCGCCGTGGGTGCGCTCGTATCGCTGCTGGGCGGCGTGGTCAGGGAGATAGCATTGCTGGTCGCCGTGTTGCCCGAGCCGTCCCGCGCTTCAATGGTGACGACATAGGTCGTCGCGGGCGTGAGATGGCGAATGCGAACCGACCTTTCCGCATACCAGTTCAGGTGCTCGGTCACCGGGCTGCCGTTCGCGAGAATACGGTATCCCACAAACATCGCCACATCATCCGTCGAGCGCGTCCAGCTCAGCGCGATCTGCGAGGGGCTCAGCACACTGCCTGAGAGCACAGGCGCTGTTGGTGGTGTAACGTCGGCGGCTGTCGTAGCCGTCACCGTGTTGCTGTTCCCCGAGCGGTTGCCGGCCCGATCGACGGCATACACATAGAAGGTATAGGTCGTGCTTGGCGCTAGCGAGGTCCAGGTGTAGCTCGTCTGGCTGGTCGACCAGTCGATATGGTAGCCCTCGCGATGAATCCTGTACGAAACGCTACCCGAGTTATCGGTCGACGGGTTCCACGCAAACGATACGCTGGCCGGTGTCGTAGCCGTAACGCGCAGGTTGGTGGGTGTGGTGGGCGGCTTGCGGTCGTTGGGTGCGGCGGAGGTCAGCGCCGTGCCGAATACAAAGCTGATCAGCAGCACGAGCGCCGTAGCGCGCGCGGTGATCCGGGAAGGAGGCCGTCCGATCATGGTGGTTCCTCCTCGCGAAGAGCGGTGTGGCGCGCACCAGGCAGGTGCACAGAAGCGTGACCCACACCGTACGAGTTCGTGGCAGAGACGCAGAACCTGTTGTATCAAAGTATACGATGTGCGGCGTCGCCCGTGATCTGTGGCCGGGCACTCCCGCATACACAGGCGACGGTTCTCGCAACACACCAGCTCTTTCGCGCCCCTCAGCTTTGCACGCCGCTACCCGATCGGGTCGGCCCGGACAATCAGGGTTCGGCCATCCTCAAGGAATGCGACGAAGGCGATTTGACCGTCGTTATTCAAGCCTTCGCTACAGATGACAGTACCCACGACGGTTGAGCCACCCAGCGGATCACCCACGTCGATCACGCTATCCGTCAGCGGATCTGGTCCGGTATAGATGCCATAGTCAAAGGTGCCGTCGAGCGCCGCGTTGAAGGCTACCTCGCCGCTGTCATTGATCGACGGCCCGCCGAACGAGCTGAAGTCGCCAAACGGCCCCAGCGTGTCGGCGATAACGGTTAGTGCCCCACCGCTCCCGGTGATGATCGCCTGCTCGTTGCTGTCCAGGAAAGCCTGGAAGACGACGACGCCCGCGTTGTTCACCTGTGGCTTGGTGGCGAAATCCACCAGTGGGCTGGTCTGGTCGACGATCGTAACAAACGAGCTGCCGTTGAAGAGGAAGATGCCGTTGTTGAAGGTCGTGTCCAGGCTCTCCTCGAACGCGATCTGCCCTGCGTCATTGATGGAGCGCCGGCTGTCGCTCCCGGTAAATTGACTGGTGGAGGCCAGGTAGATGGTCGTGATATTGCCGCGCCGATCGCCGACGAAGGTGCCCTCATCAAAGTCGAACTCCTCATCCAGCTCAGCCGAGAAGGCCACGAGTCCCTGATTATTGAGCGACGTGTTGAAGCCGAAGAAGTTAAACTCACTGTTCCCTGTTTTTGCGACGGTCTTGAGGCTCTTGCCCCGCGTCACCAGGATGACTTCGCCGCCCTTTACCAGCCGCGCCGCAAACGAGATGTCGCCCTGATCATTGATCGAAGGGTTGGCACCGACGAAGCTCAAGCGCTCGGTCGTATCGGCAACCGTGGTCAGGGTTCCATCCGGCTCGGCGCGCATAATAAACTGATCGAAGTTCTCGTCTGTGACGGTGAACGCCACCTGCCCATTGTTGTTAATTGCCGCACAGCGGTCGGCGGTCAAACCCTGGGCGCTGTCCATCAGGATGGTGAAGGTGTACCCCGAACTCTGGGCCTGCGCCGGGACGGCCAGGCAGGCGATCAATGTCAGGGCGATGATGGTGGGTAGGATGGTGCGAATGCTGCGGTGCATGCGAGTCTCTCCTTTCTGGAAACACCTGCGTTTCCCCGAACAAAGCAGCTCACGTGTGATCACGACCAAGCAGCCCCGATCTCAGATGCAACGTTCCTCTTCGCTAGGTATACGAAGTGCCAGGATGGTCTGACTCTAGTGCAGCCGTGCCGAAGAAGGCGTAGATGAGTGTGACGACGAGCGGGCCGCTGATGGGTGCCGACAGCGAGATCTCACACCCATCAGCGGCGCGTGGAGATGATCAGGATCGGGAAGTAGGATGGGCTACCGGGTCGGATCGGAGCTGTTGAGATATTCTTCGACATCGGTGTATCCATCCCGATCGAAGTCACCGCTCGAATCCGTCGGTGTTCCCCGGCTCAATGTGCCAAACCACTGTAGTTCCCACACATCCGCCATGCCGTCCTGGTCGACATCCACCGCGATCGGACCCAGCACGAGGGACGGCCACACCAGATCGGTGCCATTGAGAAACGATCCCTGTCGGTTGCGCAGATTGTCGATGATCCGCTGCTCCACACGATCACGAGCCGGTCGTGTTGCTCCAACGTCCTGCACGATCCGCGCGTAGGCATCCTGTGGCGTCTGCTCGGCGCGCATCGAATAGGGCGCAAAGCGTGTGCCGGCATAGACCATTTGCGGATCGCCGCGCACGGTGGTCAATCCTTCTACGACCGTTCCGTGCTCATACACCGAGCCAGGACGCAATTCGGGATTCTCCGGATTCGTGCGCGTCTCCCAGGCGACCAGGCTTGTCGTCATGGGACCCTTGATAAACAGGTTGTTGATGAGGTTGACCGAGCGTGGATTGCCCTGTGCCGGACTGACGCCCCAGTTATAGACGACGTTATTGACCACGTCGATCGACGCTCCACCCATAATCTGCGGCATACGGTGATCCGAGGTAGTCAGCAGGTTGTGATGCAGCGTGATGCGCGTGGGATAGGCCGAGGTGTTCAGCTGGGTGATATTCAGGCCCAGGGAGTGGCCGTCTTGCCCGGCGGTGCCCTCAGGGTGATTCGACAGATACAGTCCTTCGCCGATGATGGTGTTTTGAATCGTTATGTCATGTAGCCCACCGAGGAGCGAGGCGCCGCCGATGTCGGGGCCCCAGATCAGGGAGCAATGTTCGAGCACCACGTTGTAAACATCATCCTGATCCGTTCCGTTGACGGTGAGCGCGTCGCGCGTCTGCACGGCGCTGTCATTGAGCGCATCGCCAGGGCGCAGGCGAAGGTAGCGGATCACGACATCATGGGTGCGAATGTGGAGCATGCCGCCCTGGATCTGCACGCCCTCGCCCGGCGCCGATTGCCCGGCGATAGTCAGGAACGGTGATGTGATCACAATATCATCGCCGAGGGTAATCGTGCCGGCAACCTGGAAGAGCACGATGCGCGGGCCGGACGCCGTCAGCGCGCTCCGCAGGCTGCCTGGACCCGCGTCTGCCAGCGTGGTGACGTAGAGCACGCGGCCACCGCGACCGCCCGGCGTGGTCGTTCCAAAGCCTTCGGCTCCCGGAAATGCCGCCAAAGAGCCACCCGGCGGCGGAGTCGGCCCTGGTGACGGCGACGGCGATGGTGGCGCTGAGGGAGCCGGTGGGCTCATGCGCGCGCCCGCCACAAGCGGGACAAACACGCGTCGTTTTGCTGCGGAGTGGGCGACAGGCGAGAAGGAGCCGTGGACATGTGGAGCAATGTTGACCAAGAGGATCGCCAGCAGCAGGCCAATGGACAGGGATCGTCGCCGACCGGATGATCGGCATCCCGGTATGGTTCGTTCGTCGAACGCCATCGTGGGCCTCCTTGCATACGGATCACGGAGTCCGTATGCCTCATGCGCGACGGAGCGCAGATACAGATCCTGTTCAACGATCGCTGCATTATACCGAAAAGCAGATGTGGCGTGATCCTGTCTCCACACGAGCAGGCCAGTAGCGCAGATTGCACCCGCTCGACACGATTGGTATCATTGCGGGGGCCACACTGGACCTGTTCCGCAGGAGTTTCGGCGATCGATGCAGATGATCAAACACCGCGCGTTCTTTTTTCTCTGGATAACCCACCTGGTCGCGACTCTGGCCGGCGAGCTGACGTCGATCAGCATGGTCGTGCTGGTCTTCGGCACCACCGGCTCGGCGCTCCAGGCGATGGGAGTCCTCGTCGCGCGCAATATTCCACCGCTGCTGTTTGGACCATTCGCCGGCAGCATCGTGGATCGCTGGCCGCGCCGTCCCGTGCTTGTCGTCGCCAATCTGCTGCGTGCCGGCCTGCTTGGCGTGTTCTTGTTTGCAGCGGCGAGCGGTTTCGGTGGCCTGTGGGCCGGCTACCTGCTTGTTTTTGGGCTGACGATGGTTGAGGTCATGCACAAGCCGGCCATGCTTGCCACGCTGCCGGTCGTGGTGCCCGCCGAACGACTCCTGTGGGCCAATAGCGTTCTCTTCACGACAACCCAGATGGTCTTCACCATCGGCTACACGGCGGGTGGCATCATCACCACAGCCACCGGGCCAAATGGACTCGCGCTGCTCAACCTCGGCTTCTTTCTCCTCGCCGCCGGAAGCGCCAGCCTGATCGGTGCCATCGCCAGCGCCGCGTCTTCGGTCGCGCGTGTTCACTTCTGGCGCAATGTTGTGGATGGCTTCACCTATCTGCGATCGCACCGGCTGGCGCGCACCCTGATTACGGTCGAGTTCCTTGAGTCCTGGCCCCACGGTGTGTGGACGTCGGCGCTGATGCTGACCTTTACGGTGCAGGCCCTTGGCGCCGGCGTCGATGCCTGGGGCTACCAGAGCGGGGCGTTCTTCGCCGGGCAGCTGATCGGCGCGGCTCTGGCGCTCTCGTTCGCGCGACCGCTGGGAAGACGGCCAGGGTGGATCATTATCGCCAACGGCGTGCTGATGAGCGCCCTGACCTTCGCCTACGCCGCCTCGACGTCGGTGATCGTCGCGGTCCTCGTCTCGATGGCCTTTGGCCCGCCATTTGCCCTCCGCGATGTCGCCCAGGACTCCTTGCTCCAGACTCAGGTATCGTCGGACATGCTCGGCCGCGTGTACGCGCTCCGCGAGATGTTCGCGCGCATGGCCTTTTTGATCGGCGGACTACTGTTCTCGCAGATGGCCGATCGCATCGGCATTCGTGAAATCTACGCGATTGCCGCGCTCTTGTATGGCCTGACCGCGCTGTATACGCTCTGGAGCGCTGTGCTGCGCCACAGCCGGCTTGAAACGATGCCCGCGCCGTAAGCTAAGAGCAGGACTTGCTACACAGGATCGTTGCTAAGGATCGGCGCGCATGCTAGCATAAGGCCGTGGACACGACAGAGCTGGCAGCTCCGTCGCTTGCTCCGCCCCGCGATTTGAGGAGGGTATTTGCATGTGTTTGCCCAAAACGCTCGCCTCCGTTCGGTCCAACGTCAGCCGCCGCGATCTCTTCAAGGCCACTGCCGCCGCCGCACTCACCGCCGCCGCACCCAGCGCGATCCAGGCCGCGCCTGCTCAAGCGCTCCGCTACCGAAGCGTGATCGATCTTACGCATGTTCTGGGCACGCAAACACCGCTGTTTCCCGGCTACGATCAGGTAGAGATTCGCGTGAACCGCTCCTACCAGCAAGACGGCTATTACGCCAATCAGCTCAACTTCAACGAGCATTCGGGAACGCACATGGATTCGCCGCGCCATTTCGATCCTGATGGCCTGTCGGTGGATCAGATCCCGCCGAGTCGGCTGATCGGGCCGCTGGCGGTGATCGATGTCCAGGGACGGGCGGCGCGTGATCCCGATACACAGGTCACGCCCGATGATCTGCTGGCCTGGGAGCGGCGCTACGGGCGTATTCCCAGCGGCGCGGTGGTGATTATGAACAGCGGCTGGGCCACGCGCATCGGCAATGCCGCCGCGTTTTTAAACGCCGACAGTGGCGGCACGTTGCATTTTCCCGGCTGGAGCAAAGCCGCCACCGATCTGCTGATCAACGAGCGCAACGTGATCGGCATCGGCGTGGATACGTTGAGCCTTGATTTCGGCGCATCCACCGATTTCGCCGTGCACTACTCGTGGCTACCGAGCGGACGCTGGGGATTGGAAAACGTCGCCAATCTGGCCGACGTGCCGCCGCGCGGCGCGACCCTGGTTGTGGGAGCGCCCAAGCACTACGGCGGATCAGGCGGCCCGGCTCGCCTGATGGCGTTGGTCTAAGTTCGCTCGGCGACTGCACGTGCCGATTAATCAGCGCCGTGCACCCGACCGCATACCAGAGACGCAGGCTGGAACTACCTCGCTCCAGCCTGCGCCGCGCATATCGCCACCTTTCAGGAAACAGATCTCTTGTAGTTGGCCGCGAGTTTGATCTATACTACGCAGACAGCCTCACATCGAAATGATTACGGGTCCAAGCTACCCTGGCCGACACCGCTGCTGACATCCCGCATTGCATCAGACGTGACCACTGATCAGAGTAGGACCACAGGAGCAAATCATGCCAGACAGTTTCGATCATGGACCACCTCCGGCATGGGAGCGTGTTTTTGCCCAGGCACCGCTCGATTTTTATCAACAGCATCCGCGCTTTCGCACTGAGTTTTGCCCCGTGTATTATCGCGGCCGGCTGGATGGTACCGCGCGCGTGTTGGTTATCGGTCAAGATCCTTCAACCGACGAGATTCTGGCCCAGCGCAACCTGGTAGGGTCGGCGGGACAGCTTGTACAGGGATTACTCGGCAAGCTGGGAATCACCCACTCGTACGCGATGTTCAACACATTTCTGTATGGTATTCGCGGACAGTTTGATACAACCATGCGCAACCTGGCTGCCGGCGATCCCATTCTGGCGTTTCGCAACACGATCCTTGACCAGGCTGCGGCGGAAAACCAGCTTGAGGCGATCATTGCCTTCGGCAACGGTGCTCATCGCACGGTTGATAGCTGGCCAGGCGGGCAGCAGCTGCCGGTCTTCAAGCTGATTCATCCCACAGCACGCCAGGGCATCGCCGAAAGCTGGAACCAGCATTTGCCCCAGATGCTGGCCACGATCCAGCCCGATGCCGGAGCAGCCCCGAATCCGGCCTTGTACGGCCCGGCTCTCACCGAGCAGGACCAGGTGAACATCCCGCGTTTCGATCTCCCCTTCGGCATTCCCGACTGGCATGGCACGGGAGGCACGCGTAGCACACGCGGCGGCTCAACCACAAAAATTGTCTGGACCAGCCCAGATCAGAGCTAAAGGAGGTCGCGTGTATGTCAGATAGACCTCAAACGATGCCGCCCTACGCGCTGCTCGGCCGTATCGTGACGATGGATGACGCAGCACAGGTGATCAGGAAAGGCGCGATCTATATCCGTGATGGACGTATCGTCGAGGTAGCGGCGGCGGACCAGCCCGCGCCGGCAGGCTTCGAGGATTGCCTGCGCTTGAATACACGCGGAACGATCTATCCAGGCATGATCGAGCTGCATAATCATCTTTCGTACAACATTCTGCCGCTGTGGAATGTTCCCAAGAAGTACTCCAATCGCGCGCAATGGACCGGCGCTATAGGCAAGCAGCAGCTCATCTCAGGCCCCATGCAGCTGTTGAACGCGGCGGGAGGCTATCTCGGCGCGATCATTCGTTATGTCGAGGCAAAATGCTTGCTGGCCGGTGTGACCACGTCGCAGGGCCTGACGCTGATGAACGCATCCGGGATCGAGAAAAAATACCGAGGTATTGTGCGCAACGCCGAAGAGCCGGATGATGACACGCTGCCAAAATCCGGCCATCGCATCGCCGATGTCGACCCGGATGATCTCGACAGTTTTCTGGCAATGCTCAAGCGCCAGCGAGGCTGCTACCTGCTGCACCTGAGCGAAGGCGTTGATGAGCGCGCGCGCCAGCACTTTCTCAACCTCCAGTTCGCCGACCAGAGCGGCTGGGCGATCACCGACGTGCTGGCGGGCATTCACGCTGCCGGACTCAAAGCTGAAGATTTCGCTATTCTCCAGCAGGGCCGTGGCGCGATGATCTGGTCGCCGTTGAGCAATCTCCTCCTGTACGGCGAGACGGCACAGGTGCAGGCGGCAAAAGAAAACCAGGTGCCCATCGCCCTCGGCTCGGATTGGTCGCCGAGCGGCAGCAAGAATCTTCTCGGAGAGCTGAAGATAGCCAAGCTCTACAGCCAGATGCGCGGGAATCTGTTTACGGATCTTGAGCTTGTGCGGATGGCGACCAGTACGCCGGCGAAGATCCTCCGATGGGGCCATGCGCTGGGATCGATCGAGCCGTCGAAGCTGGCTGACCTGTTCGTGGTCAACGGGCAGCGCGGCGATCCGTATCGCAAGCTGCTCTCCAGTACTGAGGCCGACATCCGGCTGGTCGTCATCGGCGGCATTCCTCGCTATGGGGCGCTTGACCTGATGCAGCAGCTCGGTCAGGAAGGTGAGCCGTGGCAGGTAGACGGTCAAGATCGACTGCTCAATCTGAGCGGCGCGCCGGACGCTGACGTGAGCGCGATGACCCTCAGGCAGGCTGTGGACGCGCTCACAACAGGCTTAGCGCGGCTTCCCAATCCGCCGGCTCTCCAGTCGGCGCCCGTTATCGGCGCTGCCTTCGACGGCTTCGGCGATGACGAGCGACCGACACCCTGGCGCCTGGCCCTCGACAACGATGGCGACGAGGCACATGCGTCACGTTTTTTAGCGCCACTGACCACCGCCGAGGTGATCGGCGAGATGTGGGCGGCAGCTGTCGATCTAAAGCAGCTGGTGACGAGCATGGATCTCGACGAGCTGACCGTCGCCGACAATCCTCAAAAGTACCTTGATCAGCTGGCTCAGCAGGCGAATCTACCGGCGCAGATCAAGAATGGCCTGCCGGCGCTCTATGGTCTTTAGGGAAGGACATGAAGCTGATGATGAATTCTGCCAAGCAGCAGATGCGGAGTATGGCGATCCAGCTGCGCAGTCTGCGTCAAATGCCGGTCGGCTTGAGCCGGGATGAGCGCCTGCTGATCGTGGAGCAGGCCCTCGCGCTGCTTGAGCTGAGCTACATCCACCTGCCGCAGAAACGGGCGATGTACGCGGTTGATCCGATTCAGCGATTGCGGCTGTTAAAGTACCGCATCGAGCAGACGCGACGCGGCCAGCTGCCGGATGAGCTGCTGTTTCACGCGGAGATGCTTGAAATTTTCACCCAGGTGCGTGACCTCCACACGAACTATCTTCTACCCGCTCCCTACAACGACCAGATCGCCTACTTACCGTTTCTCATGGAACAATACTTTGACGACCAGCTACAGCCGCACTTTATCGTCACCTGGATTGACCCTGGTGCAGACTTTGGCCCGCATTTTGTTAAAGAAGTCGAAGTACTCTACTGGAACGGCGTCCCGATCAAGCGCGCGGTCGAGCTGAACGCGGCCAGACAGGCCGGCAGCAACACCGACGCGTATTTCGAGCGCGGCCTGGCAGCATTGACGATTCGCCCGCTGGTGCGAACGCTGCCACCGGATGAAGACTGGGTAAGCCTGCGCTATCTGGGGCTCGACGGGAAGGTGTACGACGACGAGTTTGCCTGGCAGGTCTCCTCGCTGCCCAACAACACGAGCGCCGATCTCCAGGCCAGAGCAACCGGCGAGGCGTTAGCGTTTGGCTTCGACATTCAGGAGTCGCGGTCGCAGCCGGCGCGCGTCGAGCTTTTTTTTCCCGAGGTCGCCAGCATCGAGGCTATGTCCGAGCAGGAGCGGCTGAAACGCTCATCCTCGCCCGATAGCTACCCAACGTCGCTGCCTACGATGTTCCGCGCCCGCGTGCATCAAACAGCCGCTGGCCAGTTCGGCTATATTCGCGTTTTCACCTTTATGCACCCGGAAGCCGATGTTTTTGTCGCCGAGTTCCAGCGCCTGATTCAGCAGCTGCCACAGAACGGGCTGATCATCGATGTGCGCGGCAATGGCGGCGGTAATATCCTGGCGTGCGAACGTCTTTTGCAGCTGTTTACATCCACGGAGATAGAGCCGGCGCGCTTTCAATTTATCAATAGTCCCCTAACGTTAGCCTTAAGCCGGCGCTACCTCGACCTTCAGCAGTGGTCGCCGTCGATCGCGCAGGCCGTTGAAACGGGAGCCATTCAGTCGCTCAGCTTTCCGATCACATCCAAAGAGTCCTGCAATGCGATTGGGCGCGTCTATCACGGCCCGGTCGTCCTCATCACCGATGCGCGCTGCTACAGTGCCACGGATCTTTTCGCCGCCGGCTTTCAAGATCACCGCATCGGCAAGATCCTTGGGACGTCGGGCAACACCGGCGCGGGAGGCGCCAACGTATGGACTCACAGCGATTTATGCGCGCTCGTCGGACGGCTTAGCCCGCGCAGCCCTATGCGCAAGGCGTTCAAGCCGCTTCCGCGTGGGGCAGAGATGCGGGTTGCCATGCGTCGCTGCCTGCGTGTGCGCGAAAACGCCGGCATTCCGATCGAAGATCTCGGGGTGGTTCCCCATGCAAGACACTACATGACCAAGCAAGATCTGCTCGAAAATAACGTGGTGCTGCTCGATAAAGCCGCACGTTTGCTGGTAGATGGAGGCTAGCCTCATCGCGACCGGCTGCATCTGCACGCTTCACACAGGATCACCACCGACCGCACACCACGCTCCACTGTCCGCGCCGCGCAGTGCGCACGCTGCCGGCGCATTCTATTGCCTACCTCCGGCATGAGCGCGGCGCGCATCCGCACGCCCAGATCGCCACGACACCAATCGTCTGCTTCCGGTTGCAGCGCTTGCTATACTCGCACCAGCCGCAGCACACACGCTCGCGCATTTCGATCGGCAGGAGCAGACCAGCCCGCCACAGTGGAGACTATACATGCGCACGTCGCGAATTACGCTTCCGTCACAAGGGCGACCTCACACCGACATCATCGCAGACATGTGCCGGCTACGCGAGCATGATGTCCGCTGGCAAGAGGGCCGGGTGTGGAGCCTGATCTTTTCCGCCCGGGCGCAGGCGCAACATCGTTCCAGCAGCCGGAGCCGGCCCTGATGGCGATCCGCGTGCTGATTGGTCCCGGCGGAGCGCTGCTGCTGCTTGCGGCGATCATCGTCGTCTGGCGCTACCCGCTGACACGCGACCGACATGCGCGGCTGGTAAGCTTACTTGAGCGCCGCCGCCAGAGGCGCGCTGCCGGCAGATCATTGCGCGAGGATCAGCGCTGAGCAAAGTGTTTGCGCAGTTGATTTTCGACATAGCCCATTCCGGCACCGCCCTGAACCGGATAGTTGCGCTCTTCTTCACGCGAGAGCATACGTACCACCGTATCTTTGTGATACAGGATGTTGGCTGAGCGCAGCTCCGGGATCGGCGTGGCTGCCAGCAGATCGGCGCGGTGGCCGATCACCGGCCAATCGCCATCGCGCACCATTTGCTTTCCCGTGTAGTTGGGCACGTCGATGAAGTCGCCGCCTAGATCTTCGACGCGGATCTCGTCGATCGAGCCATAGCAGCGGTCATAGATTCCGACCATGATCCCGTTGACGATCTCCTTCGATAGATGCAGCACAATCGCCACCGCAACCTGCTGCTCCCCAAACGGAATCGCGATGATGTCGCCTGCTTGTACCCGTTTTTTGGCTGGCATAGCACCTCTCTAGCTGTGATTATTCC
>DASWTQ010000429.1:0-1651 GCA_036402055.1 Herpetosiphonaceae bacterium | reverse complement strand
ACCCCGCGAAAAAGGTTTCGGGCGTGGCCAGCAGCTCTTCGCTGCGCAGCACGAGAGTCGCGCCACTGCTCAGGGTGGTGACGATCTCCTCGACGCTGGCGTCAAAGGTGAGCGTGGCAAACTGGAGCACCCGATCGGCGGCGGTGATCGCGTAGAGCTGCTGCGCCGCGTGCACGTAGCTCACGAGCGCCCGCTGCGGGATGGGCACGCCCTTGGGCTGGCCGGTCGAGCCCGAGGTGTAGATCACATACGCCAGCGCCTCGGGCAGCACCAAGACGGCGGGATTCGTCGCCGGCTGCTGCGCGATCCACTCCTGGTCGCGATCGACACAAATAATTGTCCCGTCGACGGGCGGCAGTGTGGTAAGGATACCTTCGTGCGTGACCAGCAGCGGGCAGCCGGAGTCGGCGAGCAGAAACTGGAGCCGGGCGGCGGGATAGGCGGGATCGAGCGGGACGTACGCGCCGCCGGCTTTCCAGATCGCCAGCAGCGCCACGATCTGGTCGAGCGAACGGGGCAGGCACAGCGCGACCGGCACATCGGGACCGACGCCCTGCGCGCGCAGCAGATGCGCCAGCTGGTTTGCCCGCGCGTTCAGCTCTGCATACGTCAGGGCCGCATCGCCGCTGATCACCGCGAGCGCGTCCGGTGTCCGCTCCGCTTGCACAGCGATGAGATTATGTACACTTTGATGTGTGGGCTCGGCTACTGCGTGAGTATTCCACTCGATGAGCAGCTCGTGGCGCTCCTCCGGCGTCAGGAGCGCTAGCTCGGCGATGCGGCGCTCCGGCGCGCTGCCAATCTGTTCGAGTAGCACGGCAAAGTGACGAATCATGCGCTGGATCGTGGTTCGATCGAAGAGGTCGGTACAGTACTCGATGGTGCCGCGCAGTCCCGCCGGTGTGACAGCCAGGCCCAGCATCAGATCAAACTTCGATGAGCCACCCTCGGGACGCAGCGGCATGATCGTCAGCTCGGGCAGCTCATGAGTGCCCTGGGGCAGATTTTGCAGGGCGAACATGACCTGGAAGAGCGGCGGGCGACTGGGGTCGCGCTCCGGGCGCAGCACCTCAACGAGCTGCTCGAACGGCACATTCTGATGCGCGTAGGCGTCGAGCGTGGACTCGCGAGTCTGTGCTAGCAAGTCGCAGAAGCGCGGATTACCCCGCAGATTGGCGCGCAGAATCAACGTGTTGACGAAGAAGCCGATCAGCGGCTCGACTTCTACCAGGTCGCGATTCGCGATCGGACTGCCGACGGCCAGGTCGTCCTGACTACTGTAGCGGCCGAGCAACACCTGAAACGCGGCCAGCAGCGTCATAAACAGCGTCACGCTATACTGTTTGCTCACCGACTCCAGCGCCGTCAACGTCGTCAGCGGCACGCTCACCGACTCGTAGGCCCCACGATGAGATTGCACGGGCGGGCGCGGCCGATCGGTGGGCAGCTCCAGCACGGGTAATCCCGCCAGACGTCGCTGCCAGTAGCCGAGCTGCTGGTCCAGGACCGCGCCCTGGAGCCAGGCGCGCTGCCAGATCGCGAAGTCGGCGTACTGGATCGGCAGCTCCGGCAGCGGCGACGGCCGGCCCTGGCTGAAGGCGGTGTAGAGCGCGATCATCTCGCGCTGGAAGACGCCCGACGACCAGCCGTC
>DASWTQ010000428.1:0-1901 GCA_036402055.1 Herpetosiphonaceae bacterium | reverse complement strand
CTGAGCGAGTATCACACCTACATTCCTGCCGCGACCCAGGAATAAAATCCGCTCATCACAACAAACCCGGACGACTCACTGAGTCGTCCGGGTTGCGTTTAATGAGAGATGCGATCTTACGCCCCTTCAACCTCTGCTCCTAGCTCCTCGATCTCCCCGATCTCGTCAAGATAATTCCAGACGCTCATGTCGGGCGGCTCTATGCCGAGCTGCGTGATAATCACCGAGATGTGCGTTCGGTGCTCGGTCGAGTGGGTGATCGCCTGAGGGATCAGGCTGGCGAGCTTGTACGCGATCAGCATACGCGGCGGTCGCTGCCGAACCATGGTGTCGGATCGAGCTGAGAGCGCCAGCTGGAGCAGTTCGTCGCCGGCCCAGCGCACCGCATCCTTCAACGCCTTGAAGCCGGGAAATTGTTTGAATGAGATCGGCTCTGCCGGCTGCCTGCCGTTGACGCGCTCCACG
Source organism: Herpetosiphonaceae bacterium (assembly GCA_036402055.1). Classification (GTDB taxonomy): domain Bacteria; phylum Chloroflexota; class Chloroflexia; order Chloroflexales; family Kallotenuaceae; genus LB3-1. The sequence continues at coordinate 1,436 of DASWTQ010000428.1, read as the reverse complement.
TAGCCGACCTCGGCGCCAATAATATGCACCAGCGTATCGCGGATCGAGCCGAATCCGCCGATCGTCGTGGCGTCGAGCTGCTCATCGCTCAATCCCTCGCAGAAGTCCAGCAGCTTGAGATTAGCCCAGGTATTGTGCGCAAAAAACACGGTCAGCACGCTTGGATCGGGTTGTCCATGATCTGGCATCATCGCCCTCCAAAAATGTGTCGGTTTTGAACGTGAAGTGACTACAGCACGCGGCCATGCTCGACGCGCACGCGGCTGATGTGCGCCAGAAATGACGGATCGAAGTCGGCCAGGTCGGCGGCGGTCATCAGCGTCTGCTGGTTGGGCCGATCGATGAACTGGAGCAGATGCGCACGCCGCGCGGCGTCCAGCTCCGAAAGAATATCGTCGAGGAGCAGCACGGGCGCGTCGCCGGTACGAACGCGCATCAGCTCGGCCTCGGCCAGCTTGAGCGCCAGCGTCAGGCTGCGCTGCTGGCCACGCGAGCCGTACACGCCGATGTCGACGTCGTCGAGGCGGCAGATCACGTCGTCGCGGTGCGGCCCGATCAAGGTCTGGCCGCGATCCAGCTCTTCACGCAGGCCGCGCTCAAGGCAGGCCGCGAACGTTTGTTGAAGCCCGGCGCGCTCGTCTCCGGCCTCGATCGTGCCGACATAGCTGATCTTGAGCCGCTGCGGCACGCCTGCAATATCCAGGTGGATCGGCGCTCCCAGCTCGGCGATTTGCTGCATGGCCTGCTGGCGCTCGGCGATGATATACGCTCCGTTGGAGGTGATCTGCTTGTCCCAGAACTGAAGCTGCCGCCGCGCCTCGTCCAGGCTGAAGGATCGTGATCGCGAGTGCCGCTGGTCGCGCCAGCCTCGCAGCAGGGCGTTGCGTTGAAGCAGCGCTTTGTTATACTCGGCCAGCGCCCGCACGTAGCGCCCGTCGAGCTGCGAGAGCATCACGTCGAGCCAGCGCCGTCGATCGGCGGGCGGCCCGGTGAGCAGCTCGATGTCCAGCGGCGTGAACAGCACAACCCGCAGCTGCCCGACCAGATCCAGCGCGCGGCGAGCGGTTTTGTTGATGCGGATCGTTTTCTGGGTCATCGGCATCAGATTGCCGCTGGCGTCCTGCTTGCGCTGCACGACCAGCTCGATCAGCAGCTTCTCGTCTTTGGCGTTGGCCGCGCGGCGCATCACGTTGGTCACCATGCGCGTAAACGGCGCGATGCCGAGATCGGCGGTGGTATCCCAGTTGATCAGCTCACGATCCGCCGAGGTGCGCGGCGAGCGCGTCGTGGCGAGGTAGTAGAGCGCTTCCAGCAGCGTGGTCTTGCCCGCCGCGTTCGGGCCGTAGAAGAGCGTCGTTCCCGGCTGAAGCGGCAGCTCTAGCTCGCGGTAGTTGCGAAAGTTGCGCAGGCTGAGATGCGAAACGTACATGATTAGC
>DASWTQ010000427.1:0-3217 GCA_036402055.1 Herpetosiphonaceae bacterium | reverse complement strand
GAATCATTCGATAATGCTTTACGTTAAGTACACAGTGTCGCGGATACACCTACTGTACACGCGGCAATAAGCGCGTCGATGAGACCAAGATTATGCGACAGATGGTAGGCTGTAAAATCTGCGAGCGCATGATTACAATCTGTTTCGGTCGGCCAAACGACGGGTAATGGTGCTACAAGCTTGAGCGCTTGACGAACTTGTTGTGTATTCTGTGCAGCTTGCACCAGTTCCATCACGACAAATCCTGGGATAGCTGGTAATTCAGGAAGGGATTGGAACCAGACAACAGCAGGCACATAATTACGCTGAATGTCGATAATAACGTCTGTGTCAACGATGTACACACGCTACTCCCGTACACGACGTTCTGCTTGTTCTCGAAGCTGCCGCGCGTATTCCTGGCTATCAGCGATTTCTGGATTGCTACCAATCAATCCTTCCGCTTGCCAATATCTTACAAGCTCCGCGCCCGTGGTGGGCATTGGCTGCACCGTCCGTCCCGTAGCAAGAATACGCACGGCATATTCTGCTAAAGGTAAGCCTTGACGAGCAGCCTCCGCCGATAGTTCTTGTTCAAGCTCATAAGGTAGCTCAAGGGTAATAGCCATACTATTCCTCCACAAGAAGTATTATAAACGAGCCTGTTCAATATTTACGGATCTCCGCAAAACAGCCCGAGGTTGATGCTCAAACACCAACCTCGGGCTGTGTGCTGTTTGATTTTGTTGGCTAGCCGAGCGCGAGCACAACGCCTTCGTCGGGACGGAGCGCGAGCTGAGTAAGATCGACGCGCTCGGTGCGATCCATATGCGTAGAGCAGATCACGTCGGCCAGCGTGCCAGCCGCTGAGAGATCGAGCGTCTGCGCCGACGAGCCCAGATTCAGCACCACGAGTATTCGCTGCTCGGGCGTTTCGCGCAGGTAGGCGAATACCTCATCGCTGCCGGCATCCAGCGAGCGGTGCGAGCCGATCGTCAGGGCCGGCACTGCGTTGCGCAGCTCGATCAGTCGTCGGAACAAGCTAAGCATTGAGGTCGGATCGTCGCGCTGCGCCTCCACGTTGTTGGCGGCATAATCGTCGGCGATCGGCAGCCAGGGCTTTGCCGTCGAGAAACCGGCGTTGGCGCTGGCATCCCACTGCATCGGCGTGCGCTCAGGGTCGCGGCCATAGCCGGGCGAGAGCAGCTCCTGCGGATCGTAGGCCAGCTCGTGGGGAATCGGCACGTCATGCATGCCGATCTCATCGCCGTAGTAGCAGGTCGGCGTGCCGCGCAACGTCAGCAGCAGCATCTGTGCCACTCGCGCCTGCTGCGCCCCGATGCGGCTAGCCACACGATGCTGATCGTGGTTGCCCAGCACCCAGTTCGGCCACGCGCCCTCGGGCAGCGCCGTCTCGTAGTCGTCGACGGCCTTGCGGATCGCCTGGGCCTGCCAGGGCAGCAGCACAAGCTGGAAGTTGAACGGCAGATGCGCCTCATCAAGCGACTCGCCGTAGTATTTCATCAGCCGCGGCAATGGCAGATAGATCTCGCCGATCAGCACGCGCTCGTCGTACTCATCGAGCAAGGCGCGCATCTCGCGCACAATCTGATGCGTCTCGGGCTGGTCCTCGGTATACACTCTCTGGAAGCGCGCAAACGGCGCATCGCCCTCTTTCCAATCGGGATTAAGCGGATTGTCGCGGAACTGCTCGTCCTTGATCAGCAGCCAGATCACATCAACCCGGAAGCCGTCCACGCCGCGATCGAGCCAGAAGCGCATCGCATCGTACATGGCTGCGCGAACTTCGGGGTTGCGCCAGTTGAGATCGGGCTGCTTCTTATGAAACAGGTGCAGATAATACTGCTCGGTCGTCGGATCGAACTCCCAGGCATCGCCGCCAAAGAACGCGTCCCAGTTGTTGGGTAGACTGCCATCAGGCTTCGCATCGCGCCAGACGTACCAGTCGCGCTTGGGATTATCCCGCGACGAGCGCGACTCGACGAACCAGGGATGCTCATCCGAGGTGTGGTTGGGCACTAGATCCAGCAGCACCTTGATGCCGCGCGCGTGCGCCTGCTCCAGCAGCACATCGAAGTCGGCCAGCGTGCCGAAGAGCGGATCGATGTCGACATAATTGGCGACATCATAGCCGAAGTCGGCCATCGGCGAGGGAAAGATCGGCGAAAGCCAGAGTGCGTCGATGCCGAGCCACGAGAGATAATCCAGCTTCGCGACAATCCCTTTGAGATCGCCGGTGCCGTCGCCGTCGCTATCCATGAACGAGCGCGGATAGATCTGATAGACCGATCCTGTCTGCCACCAAAGAAATGGTTGTGTCATCGGATCAACCTTGTGCTTTGCTATATCGAGAGCGAGCCACAACCGCTCGCCCTGCTCAGATCATACCGGTACTCACCAGGAACGGCAAGCGCGCTAGCTGAGCGTGGTATATAAGTTGCCTGAAACAAAGACAGCAAGCAGAAGGAGTAGATATGGCTGAAAACAAGCAACCCGCACATACCGACGCCGAGGACGCTCAGCGCCGCGAGCAGGCGATCGACACGGCGCAGGGACCGGGCCCGGTGCTGGATCAGGACACGCCCGCGCCGATGCCGCTCTTCAACGAGCACGAGCGGACTACACGGGATCTACAGAGCGTGATCGATCCGGCGGAGTTTGCCGAGCTGAGCCAGCGCAGCGGCGAGGAGCTGGATCAGGTGCGGTCGATCGGTGATGCCGATGAGCCGGGTGTGGCCGGACGAGCGGCTCAATCACGGCCAGTGGATGCAGCAGATTCCGATGCGGAAGAGATAGAATGAGGCTCACGTCGAGCAGATCGAACGATGAGTTGTGGAGCTGGTGCAAATGGCGTAGCGTGTGCCGTACTCGGCACACGCTACTGTTGTGGTTGGTTGCAAGCTGCGTTGTGTGGTCACATTTACGAAACCTTCCTCATGCGCCGCGCCTGTTGAGGGTCCGGGAAAGGTATTGGTTCAAGCGCCGGCTTGGGCATTGCTCGTGGCGGACTGGTTGGATGAGTGGCTTTGGAAGCTCGTAGCCCGATCATCGCGTCGACGATAATTTGCGCGGCGTAGGAGATGGCAATCACGACGATCGCGCCAGAGAGCGCATAGGCTAGAGCGATTCCTCCATAGCGGATTACCTCGGTGAAAGCGGCACCCCACGCGCGCTGGTTTGCTAAAGCTTGCTGCTGGCGCTGGTACTCGTATGCCGC
>DASWTQ010000426.1:0-1552 GCA_036402055.1 Herpetosiphonaceae bacterium | reverse complement strand
GGTCTCGCCGAGCGCCGCGACGTCGAGCGCGCCCGTCAGCCGCAGCGCGATCGGCAGATTGTAGGTGGCAGTGTCGGGCTGAAGCTGGTCGAAGAACCAGAGCCGCTGCTGGGCAAACGACAGCGGCAGCGGTCGATCGCGCTGAGCCCGTGGGATCGTGACCACCGGCGTCGCGGCTTTGAGCAGATCCAGCAGATCGGCTTTGCGCGCGACCAGCTCGCTCATCAGCGCGGGCGTCAGCGCTTCTTTCGATCCCCGGTAGCGCAGTCGATCGCCCTCGACCCACAGCTTGACGCCGAGATCCTGAAGCTGGGCCAGAAATTCAACGGTGGTCATAGCTCTCCTTCGATCTCATCGTCAGCGAGTGGGCTGCTGATCTCCTGCGCCTGGGCCAGCGCGCGGCGCAACGTGACGATCTGCTGAGCCAGGCCGGCGACGGTGGGCGTCTCGAAGAGGGCGCGCAGCGGGAGATCGATCTGCTCTGCGAGACGCACTCGGGCCAGCAGGCGCGTGGCCAGCAGCGAGTGACCGCCCAGCGCGAAAAAGTTGTCGTGGATGCCGACCTGCTCCAGCCCCAGCAGCTCGGCGCATAGCCTGGCGATGGTCTCCTCCTGGGGTGTGCGCGGCGCGACATAATGTTGGATGGGCTGGAACGCCTCATCCGGCGCGGGTAGAGCACGACGATCGACTTTACCGCTGGGCGTGCGCGGCAGGGCGTCGAGCAGGAGACAGGCGCCGGGCACGAGGTAGTCGGGCAGGCGCTGCTGCAAGAAGGCCAGCACATCGTCGGGCGTGAGCGTGTGGCCGGCACCCAGGGCGATCGGCGAGGGGAAGCTTTCGTCCTCTTGGTTCTTGGTTCTCGGTTCTTGGTTCTCCGTTTGTTCGTTTGTTCCTTGGTTCTGTTGTTCTTTCTGCGGAACAACATAGGCGACGAGGCGCGTATCGTGGGTGAGGCCGTCGGGCAGCACGCGGCGATGGGGCACGACCACCGCCGCCTGCACCTCGGGATGCTGGCCCAGCACCGCTTCGATCTCGCCCAGCTCGACACGGAAGCCGCGAATCTTGAGCTGCGCATCGCTGCGACCGACAAACTGTACCTGTCCATCCGCTAGATAGCGGGCCAGGTCGCCGGTTTTGTACAGCCGTGAGCCTGGACCGCCGATGGGATCGGGGACGAAGCGCTCGGCGGTGAGATCGGGGCGCTGCTGGTAGCCACGGGCGAGGTTCTCGCCGCCGAGGTAGAGATCGCCGACAACGCCGAGCGGCACCGGGCGCAGCTGACGATCCAGGATGTAGAGCCGGGTGTTGACGATCGGACGGCCGATCGGCGGCAGCACAGCCCAGGTTGCGGGCGGTCCGCTCAGGCTGTAGTGCGTCACCACATGCGTCTCGGACGGCCCGTACTGATTGTGCAGCGTACAGTGCGGTAGCCGCTGAAACAGCGTCACGCGCGAGCGCGTGGTTTGCAGCTGCTCGCCGGCAGTCATGATCTCGCGCAGGCTGTCGGGGATCAGATCCAGCGTGATCGCGGTCTCGGCGATCTGCTGGAGCG
>DASWTQ010000425.1:0-3941 GCA_036402055.1 Herpetosiphonaceae bacterium | reverse complement strand
CTCGATCACGTCCTCAGCGCGCATTTGGTCCCCCTACGCAAAAGGCGACAGCCCGCATGGGCCATCGCCTTCCCGGTACCCCCAGCGGGATTCGAACCCGCGATCTTCACCTTGAAAGGGTGACGTCCTAGGCCGCTAGACGATGGGGCCACTGGTTGTCGCGGGATTTCTGCGCGCGACTTGGTGAATATTACCACAAGGCTATCTATGCGTCAAACGATGAGCGGCAAGCATAAGCGGGCGCAGCCGCACAACAGCTGGCTGCGCCCGTACTCTCGCTATTTCTCGGCGGCAAAGCTCTGCACAAGATCGACCAGCAAGCGCACGCCCACGCCGGTTGCACCACGCCGGTTGTAGGATTGTGGCTGATCCTCGGCGCGGGGCGGCTCTTCAACCCAGGCGGTGCCCGCGATGTCGAGGTGCACCCATGGGCGATCGTCGACGAAGTTTTCCAGGAACGCGCCTGCGGTGATCGTCCCGGCGGCGCGGCCCAGCGATGAAGTATTGCGCACGTCGGCGATCTTGCTCTTGACGGCCTGGCGATACTCCGGCAGCATCGGCAGCTCCCACACCAGCTCGCCAGTCGTTTCGCCCGCCTGCTTCACGCGCTCGGCAAAGGCGGCGTTGTTCGTCATCAGCCCGGTGATGTAGATGCCCAGCGCGATCACGACAGCGCCGGTCAGCGTCGCCAGATCCACGATGGCATCGGGCTCGTAGCGCTGGGCATACGAGAGGCCATCGGCCAGCACCAGGCGACCTTCGGCGTCGGTGTTGAGGATCTCCATGGTGACGCCGTTCATCGCGGTCAGGATGTCGCCGGGCTTGAAGGCATGGCCGCCGGGCAGGTTCTCGGTCGCGCACACAATGCCGACGACATGGACGTTAGCGGGCTTGAGATCGGCGAGCGCGCTCATGGTACCAAGCACCGCCGCCGCGCCCATCATGTCCATCTTCATCAGATCCATCTTCTCGGCGGGCTTGATCGAGATGCCGCCCGAGTCGAAGGTGATGCCTTTGCCGACCAGCGCCAGCGTTTTGCCGTTGCCTTTCTTGCCGTACTCCAGCACAATAAACTTCGGCTCTTCGTGCGCGGCCTGGCTCACGCCGAGCATACCGCCCATGCCCAGCTCGCGCATCTGCTCGCGATCCAGCACCGTCAGCTCCATATCGCCGCGCTCAGCGATCTCAGCTGCCACCTCGGCAAAGCGAGTAGGCGTGCAGACGGCCGGCGGCTCGTTGCCGAGATCGCGGGCCAGCTTCACGCCGCGCGCCACCTTCTGCGCCAGATCGACAATCTCCGCATTGCCCTCGCCGATCAGCGTAACCTCGCCGATGTCGGTCTGCGGCTCGGCGTTCTTTTGGCTGCCCGTGCCCTTGAAGCGATCAAAGCGATAGTCGGCCAGCAGCAGGCCATCGGCGACCGCGCGCAGCACAGCATCGCGATCCAGGCTGCCGGTCTCAGGCAGAGCGACCGTGACTGCGCTAACGTTAAGCTCAGTCGCTTTGACCAGCGCATAGGCGTATGCGCGGCGCAGCTGCTCAGTCGTCACGGCGTCGCGCTTGCCCAGGCCGAGCAACAAGACACGGCGCGCGGCAACCTTTTTGCCGGCATGAGTCACAAGCAACGTCTTTTTGAAGCCGCCTTTGAAATCATCGGCCTCGATCAGATCTGCTACGACCGGTGGAAGCGCTTCGTCGGCGAAGACGCCTACGATGGCAAGCGGTGTTTGAAGCTCGGCGATGGAGCCGGACTTTAAGGAGAGGTTCATCCATGTATCCTTTCAATTGTTGGTACGTCGCCCCAGGCGAACCAGGGAAGTGGCGTGGAGTTGTGCAGGTTCGGAGTTAGCGGCCCCAGCTTGCGTGTAGACCTACGAATGGATTAAGCTGCTTTTCTTCACCGATCGTTGTTTCGGGCCCATGTCCCGGATACGCACGGACGTCATCGGGAAGCGGCCACAGCTGCTGCTCGATCGATTGGATCAGTGTCTGAGCGTTGCCGCCCAGAATATCGGTGCGCCCAACGCTGCGGTAGAAGAGCGTGTCGCCTGCGATCAGCGCCTTGTCGGCTGTCGCGTACAGGCAGACGCTGCCTGGACTATGCCCTGGCGTGTGCAGCACCTGAAGCTCGACGTTCCCGAATGAGAACCGTTCGCCGTGGATGAGCTTGTGCTCGGCGGGCGCGACCGGCTCCATGGAAAAGCCAAACATGCGGCCTTGCATGACCGCCCCGGCCAGCAGCCAGTCATCTGCAGGATGCAGATAGACCGGCACGTTGGCCCAGTGGCGGAGCGGCTCGACCGCGCCGATATGATCGAGATGGGCGTGCGTGAGCACAATTGCGGTAAGCGTCACGCCGGCGTCGATCACGGCCTGCTGGAGCAGCTCTGCCTCAGCGCCGGGATCAATAAGAATCGCCTGACCTGTTTCGGTGCAGGCGAGCAAGTATGGATTTTCGGCCAGCGGCCCGACCGTAAAGCTTTGAATGCGCAGCATAGTTTCACAGCTTCGTCATACAACGATATGGTGATATTCTAGTGCAGGGATTCGTCCGCGTCAAATACTTGTTTGGTATGCTTCCCAAGCCGGACGCACACGCCCCGAAACCCCTGGCCTCGACGCGGTGAGCCTGATTAAGTCTGCTCGATCGCGACGGTGATCGGCAGTGCAAAGCCGAGACTATGCTGGCCCGGGAAGCGCACCAGGCGCAGCTCTCCGTCGCGGAGATTCTCGAACAGGTTGCCGTTGAGCGTCGCCTTGATCCGCCCTTGAACCGCGCCATCGCGCACCAGCAGCGCCTGCGATGTAGACAGCGAATAGTTGCCGCTGGTTCGATCCTGCGTGTGCAATCCCAGCACGCTCAGCACCAGGATCGCCTCGTCGAGCTGCGGCTGTAGCTCCTGCCAGGTGCTCTCGGTCGCAGCCCGGATGCGTACGCTCTCCTCGTTGCCCGGCGGTGTGTTGGGCGGGAGGTTGAGCCGCCGCGCATATTTGAGATCCAGCACCGGCTGCGTCAGCCGCCCGTGATCGATGTAGGTCGTCGGCGTGCTGGGCACACCCTCGCTGGTGTAGCCGAACGAGCCGATCCCCAGCGGCTCCCAGGGCTCGATCGAAACCATCAGATCTTCGCGTAGAATCTGCTTGCGCTCGTGAAAATCCTCGATCCGAAACGGCGACTGGCCATGGAAGATCGACGAGCCGCCCAGGTTGCCCCAGACAAAGAAGCTGAACAGGTTGTAGGCGACATTGGGATGTAATACTACCATGCGCTTGCCGTTGGCGATGCCGCCGGCAGGTGTGCGCAGCGCTTGAAGATAATCACCGGCCAGCTCGATCTGCGCGGCGATCTCGTCCAGCGATGTGACGGTGCGCTGGCTTTTGCCCTCGCCGATGATGCCGTCGAACGAGCCGGAGTAGGAGAACGTGGTGCCGTTGTTGCTCAGCGCCAGGCCCTGTGAGGTGCGCAGATAGCCCTGGCCCTGGCTCACGCCGATGCCGCCGTTGAGCGTTTTAGCCTGGTAGCGCTCGGCAAGCTGCTGGAGCTGTGCCACAACGTCGAGCAAATAGGTTGTGCGCTCGGCAAACAGCGGCAGAATATCGTCGGAAAAGAGCGGAACTTCATGTACGTTCTGCGGCCCGAGAAACTGAGCGGCGTCGGGATCGTCGTAGGCAGCCTGGCGGGCATTGGTCAGAATCTGATCCAGAATCGCCAGGCTATTGCCGTCGAGATTGCCTCGGCTGAGCCGCTGATCCTGCCACTGCACCAGAAAGCTGCCGCTGGTGCCGGCGCTGAACGAGAATGGGCTATACACGCTGCCCACGTCGTTGTCGCGAATGCCGATGCCCACCGAGCGCCGCTCGCTCAGGTTGATGCGATAGTTCAGGATGTCGGCGTGGGCGTCGAAGGCGGATTGAATATCGTCGATGTAGCTCATGCTGTG
>DASWTQ010000424.1:0-3701 GCA_036402055.1 Herpetosiphonaceae bacterium | reverse complement strand
TTGCGGCACAGCCTCGGATGTGGACGGGTGTGGCGGCGGCTGTGGTTCTGTCCTGACCCCTGGCCACTCCCGCCGCCCACCTTGCAGATCTGCTACCATGCCTCAGGCTAACCAACATACCTCATACCTACCCTTGTAAGCCGCCGTCACGGGTCCCTTTCCCGTTCCTGTGCGGCAGGCGAGGGGGTTTTTGGTACTTCTCTCTGCTTTCGGTGGGCTTTCGGTTCTAGGTTCTGGGTTCTAGGTTCTTCAGTATCCCACCGCGCAGCCGTCCGTGCGGCCATCGCTGCCTGCGACGTACGCGCCTGACGGCAGCCGCCAAATGATCTGGCCCCGCCCGACGGTTCCGATGTCCTGGCAGATCTGCACCTCGTGGCCCTGCTCTCGCAGCGCGCGTACGATCGCCTCGGAGACGCCCGGCTCGACCTCGATCGAGCGGCCCTGCTCCCAGTACCAGCGCGGCGCGTCCAGGCTGGCCTGCGGATTGAGACCGTAGTCGATCGTGTTGACGATCATCTGGAGATGACCCTGTGGCTGCATATGGCCACCCATCACACCAAACGGCCCGATCGCCTGGCCTTTGCGGGTGAGAAAGCCGGGAATGATCGTGTGAAACGGCCGCTTGCCGGGCTCGACCTGATTCGGATGCCCGGCCTGAAGCGTGAAGCCGGCGCCCCGGTTTTGCAGCGCGACCCCGGTGCCGGGAACGACGATGCCTGAGCCAAAGCCCATGTAGTTGGATTGAATCAGGCTGACCATCATACCGTCGCCGTCGGCGGCGCAGAGGTAAACCGTGCCGCCGCGCAGCGGATCGCCGGCCTCGGGCAGCAGCGCCCGCTCGTTGATCAGTGTGCGGCGCTGGGCGGCGTAGTCTTTCGACAGCAGCGCCTCGGTCGGCACCGGCACGCGATCGGGATCGGCGATGTAGCGCTGGGCGTCGGCGAAGGCTAGCTTGATCGCCTCGATCTGGAGATGATAGCTCTGCGCCGACTCGCGCGGGAACTGATCGAGCGGAAAGCCTTCCAGAATATTCAGCCCGATCAGCGCGGCCAGGCCCTGTCCATTAGGTGGAATTTCCCACACATCGTAGCCGCGATAGCTGGTATGGATCGGCTCGACCCAGGTGCTGCTGTGCCGCAACAGGTCTTCGAGCGTGAGCAGGCCGCCGGTCTGTGCCGCGAACTGCACGATCGACTGGGCGATGCCGCCGCGATAAAACTCGTCGGCCTGCGACTCCGCGATCATGCTCAGCGTGCGCGCATGACCGGGGCTGCGCCAGATCTCGCCCGCCAGGGGCGCGTGGCCGCCTGGCGCGAAGGTGTCAGCCCAGCCGCTGAACTCGGGGTCGCTATTGCCGCGATAGGCCTGCGCGGCGCGGTTCCAGTAGCGTGCCAGCACCGGCGACACCGGGTAGCCCTGCTCGGCATACGAGATCGCGGGCTCGAAGATCGTCGAGAAGCGCAGGCTGCCGAAGCGCTTGTGGAGATCGCGCCAGGCCGCAGGAGCGCCCGGTACTGTTACCGGCAGCCAGCCGCGCGTGGGCATGGCTGTGTGTCCCTGTCGCCGCACCGCGTCAAGCGTCAGCGCGGCAGGAGCGCGCCCGGAGCCGTTCAATCCGTGCAGCCGCACGCCATCCCAGACCAGCGCAAACGCATCGCTGCCGATGCCGTTTGAGGTCGGCTCCAGAACGGTCAGCGCCGCCGCCGTGGCGATCGCCGCGTCAACCGCATTGCCGCCGCGCTGCATGATCGCCAGGCCGGCCTGAGCGGCCAGCGGCTGGCTGGTGGCTACCACGCCGCGCCTCGCGAAGAGCGGCTGGCGTGAGCCTGGATAAGGTAAGGAAGAAAAATCTAGCTGCATAGCGCAGTCCTTCTGCTTGGAGGCGCTTCCTCAGCCGGGGCGCGCCGCGCGGATCAGAACGTTCTCTGCATTGTAGCATGACCTGATCGGTCGAACGGGTAGGTCAAGCCAAGCCGAAGCGGTGGTGACAGCCGCCGGCTGCGAGTGGTACAGTGCAGCCAACGCTTATTCTGTGACCATACGGCCACGATCATACAAGGATCTCACCATGTATCTGTATTTGATTCGTCACGCGCAGCCGTTCTACTCCGCGCCCGGCCCATATCATCTGCCGCCCGGCCCTGGCCTGACCGATGAGGGTATTGCGCAGGCGTCGCGGCTGGGCACGATCCTATCCGGCGCGGGTATCGAGCGCGTGGTCAGCTCGCCGCTCCGGCGCTGCGTGATGACGGCGGAGCCGCTGGCGGCCGCTCTGGGACTGGATCTGCTGCTCGACCAGGATTTGCGCGAGGGACAGCCCGAGGAGTCTCAGGCCGACGTGACGGTGCGCATGCTGCGCGCGACGCTCGCTCAGTCCGAGGCGCGCGTGGTGGCGCTGGTCTCCCATAACGCGCCGCTGGTCTATCTGCTGCGCTCGCTCACCTACGACGAGGTGCAGCTTCCGGCCAAAGACCGGCGTGGCAACCAGTTGGCCGAATGTATGGTCTGGTCGGTATATAACCGTGGTGGCCGCTGGAAAGCACAGCATCTGCCGCCCGAAGGCACGGCCTGCTAGCGATCGCAGAAACGTTGGGATAGCTCAGCCCAACGTTTTTTATTTGCTGCCACAGCCTCTTCCTGCACCTGCTCTTGACAGCTACCTTGTTTGTGATAATCTTCACATAAGGACTTAATCAGAGAAGGATAACAAGAGCTATGGCTACTACATCTCAGAAGATTGTTATTCCCGGCGGCTCCGGCTACCTTGGTCGTGCGCTGGCCGCCTATTTTGTCGATCGCGGCGATCGTGTGGTGCTGCTGTCGCGCAGTGCCGCCGAGGAGCGAGACGGCGTTAAGACTGTCGCGTGGGATGGCCGAACGCTGGGGCTGTGGGCGGCTGAGCTTGAGGACGCGGACGTGGTGATCAATATGGCGGGACGCAGCGTGAACTGCCGCTACAATGCCAGGAACCGCCAGGCGATCTACGCCTCGCGCCTGGATTCGACTCGTGTGCTCGGCGAGGCGATCGCCCAGACGCAGAACCCGCCCAGGCTCTGGATCAACTCAAGCTCGGCCACGATCTACCGCGACGCCTACGATCGGCCGATGGATGAGGAGCGCGGCGATATTGGCAGCGGATTTTCGGTCGATGTGTGCCAGCAGTGGGAGCGCATCTTTTTCGAGGCTCCAACGCCACGCACGTGCAAAGTCGCGCTGCGCTCGGCAATGGTCTTTGGCAAAGGGCACGGCGGCGTCATGGAAGCGTTCCAGATGATCGCGCGGCTGGGCCTGGGCGGCAAGCAGGGCAGCGGCAAGCAGTTTGTGAGCTGGGTACATCTCGACGATTTTATCGCCAGCATCCAGTGGATCATCGACCATCCCGAGCTTGAGGGACCGATCAACGTCGCGTCGCCCAACCCGCGCACCAATGACGACTTTATGCGGATCTTGCGCCTGGTCTCCCACCAGCCGATCGGCCTGCCGGCCACGCGCTGGATGCTTGAGATCGGAGCGTTCTTTCTACGCACCGAGACCGAGCTTCTGCTCAAGAGCCGCCGCGTTGTGCCGACCAGGCTGCTAGAATCGGGCTTTCAATTCCGCTATCCCGAGCTTTACCCCGCGCTCGACAATATCGTCAACGAGTAGCGCCGAAGAACCAAGAACCAAGAACCAAGAACCAAGAACTTGGGAGTACCAAAACC
>DASWTQ010000423.1:0-7667 GCA_036402055.1 Herpetosiphonaceae bacterium | reverse complement strand
TTGGCGTTCCGGGTCATAACGATCCTAGCGACGATCGCAACATTATTCAGCGGTTCGATGACAAGCATCGCGCTTGCCCGCCACGCCGACAGCGTAGCGGCGGCTCCTCTGGCCCAAGGCCAAGGCAATTGTTCTTCTGGTTTCGCTTTCAAGGATGAATCTTCACCGTTCAGCTACACGGCTCCCGCTGGCCAGATCGTAACCAAGGTCGTCGTCAAGGCCGGCAGCCAGAACCAGGGCGAGGCCTGCTTCACCTTTACCAGCAACGGCTCGAACGGCTGCTACACCGTTTCCGGCATCGGCACGCGCACCGCGACGGCCACCAAGACCGGACCAAGCAGCCCGAGCTGCAAAGACATTTCGCATGTGGAGTTCCACACGCAGGCTGCACCAACGCCGACCGCGACACCAAGCCCGTCGCCGTCGCCAAGTCCATCTCCATCACCCGATCCGGCGCCGAGCCCGAGTGCTTCACCCAGCCCGAGCCCGAGCGCGTCGCCCGATCCGTCGCCGAGCCCGAGTGCTTCACCCAGCCCGAGTGCTTCACCCAGCCCGAGTGCTTCACCCGATCCGGGAGTGCGCATGTCGGTGACGGCCAACTGCGCCAACGAGTATAACAATAACGTTCGCGCCAACGTTCGCATCGTCGTGACGGGTAGCTCGGTCACTGTGAATCAGTTCACGGCGACGCTGGAAGGCACTACCGGCGGCACGATCACCTACACGCCGTCAGATATTGTTGGTCGCACGCTGACTCCGGGAACGTACGATGTCCAGGTGCTCTTCAAGAGCTACACCCTGAACTCAGGCGTCAACGATCTGCGTGTACGCGTCGACGCGACGTTCAGCGGCAACCAGCAGACGGCCTACAGCCCGTACTTCGAAAACTGCGAGGTTGGACCATCGCCGAGCCCGAGCGCTTCGCCCAGCCCGTCGCCGAGCGCCAGCCCGAGCCCGAGTGCTTCGCCCTCGCCCAGCCCGAGCCCGAGCGACTCGCCGTCACCCAGCCCGAGCGATAGCCCGAGCCCGTCGCCGAGCGCTTCGCCCAGCCCGAGCCCATCGGATGTGCCGAGCCCATCGCCGAGCCCGTCGAACGTCCCAAGCCCGAGCCCGTCGAGCGTGCCGAGCCCGAGCGCCTCACCCTCGCCGTCGAACGTGCCGAGCCCGAGTGCTTCGCCCTCGCCGAGCGCCAGCCCGAGCCCGTCGGATGTGCCGAGCCCAAGTGCTTCGCCCTCGCCGAGCACGGCGCCGACGACGGTTCCTGGCAACACACCGCCGACGCAGCAGCCGCCTGCACAGCAGCCACCCGCGCAGCAACCACCCGCGCAGCAGCCGCCGCAGAACGTCGGTGGCGTGAGCGACGAGGTCACGGATGAGCAGCCGCGCAATGAGGCCGTTGCCGGTGCCAGCGACGAGATCAGCGAGCAGCCACGGGCCGTACTTCCGGCCACCGGCGCCAGCGAGATCCTGACCTGGCTGATGCTGGCCCTGGCGTCGATCATGATCACCGTTGGCTCAGGCATCCGCGCCTGGCAGACGCGCCGCTTCTAATTCAGTCTCTCGAAGCACGACACGCCTGGAATAAACTTCCAGGCGTGTTTGTTTTGGGCAGAAGGGAAGATTGAGTATTACAGCGTTTTTCAAGATGATTGATCCGTAGGGACACGCCGGTGGCGTGTCCGGGCGTATGCAAGCTGTAGTTCACTGCTCGCTGGTATCACTCAAATCGAACATTCAGCGAGTCCTGGACGTATGCCATAGAGCCAACGGACACAATGCGAAGAAAAACTTACAGCGTCGGGGAGAATCATTGGCTTGTAGGGGCGTGCTGCGCACGCCCAGGGCGTATGCCATACACCCCTACGAGTCCGAGATCAACGTATATACAAGCTGCTCCGAAAATCAAAGAGCCTGCCGAACTCTGAGGTCGAGTCCGGCAGGCTCGCTGGGTAGCGCGGATCGTCTAGCTCGGACGCCAGGTTGGTAGCCAGTAGTGCTGGTTGGTGAAGTCGCGGGAGATCGGCACCGCCGCATAGATCGGGTAGAAGTAGACGAACGAGATCAGCACGAGCGCGAGGTAGCCGCCGACCAGCAGCCGCTGCTGGCGAAGCTGGCCCAGCGCATAGGCGATCGCCAGGCAGCCGAAGGGAACGCTCGGCAGCATGTGGTAGGCGAACGAGATGCGCGGTGAGAAGAACCAGGGCAGCCACTGGCCCAGAAAGCCCAGCAGCACCAGCGCCAGGCCGATCGAGCGGAAGCGACCTTCGATCCAGTGCCAGCCTGCCAGAAAGATCGCCGGCAGGAAGAGCCACCAGATCATCGGATTACCCATCGTGAAAACGTTGGCGATCGTTTGATCCTGATAATCGACGAAATACCACACCGGGCGGATCATCAGCGGCCAGGTCCACCAGCGCGAGGCCCAGGCGTGCGTCGCCTTGAGATTCGAGTGATACCACCACATCTGCCATTGCAGCTCGCGCCAGTCGGCCAGCGTATTGCCCATCGCGAAGAACTGCACGTAGCTGCCGATGTAGATCACAAACGGCACGATCAGCCACGCGCCGATCAGCGTTCCGAGCGCGCCCAGCACCACTTTGGGTGAGCGCTCAATCTCGGGATTGAAGAGCGTCAGCTTGATCTCGCGCAGCCCGGCAACCAATCCCAGCAGGCCGATCGAGTAGGCTGACGACCATTTCGTGGCCGCCGCGAAGCCCAGCGCGATCCCGGTAAGCCACAAAAAGCGCCAGCGCCTAGTCGTGCGGCTGAGATAGAAGTAAAAGGCGATATACGCCAGCATCAAAAAGCAGACCAGAAACACATCGTTCATGGCTGTGCGCGACTGCACAAACCACATGCCGTCGAAGAGCAGCAGCGCCGTGCCGAACAGGCCGATCATGCGATTGAAGAGCGTGCGGCCCAGCGCATACATAATCCCGATGCCGAGGCCACCGAAGATCGCGCTGGCAAAGCGCCAGCCAAACGAGTTATCGCCAAAAAGCTTGATGCCAAGCTCCATCGGCAGCTTCGCGAACGCCGGATGCGACCACTCGTAGGCGACGCGCAGCGGCTTGTCTTCTTCCGGCACCGAGGTATCCCAGCGATAGGCGGCGCCGTTGCCTGCGGCTAGTTCAGCCGCTGTGTAGGCGTGATACACCTCGTCGTAGATATAGCGATTCGGCACGTCCAGCCGCCAGAAATAGAGCGCCAGCGCGCACACGACCGCCAGAGCAAGCACGTACGTATCGAGCCTGGCCCAGGATTCCGCACCGGATTCAAAGAGCGTGGCAACGCCCGGCGTCCGAAGATCTACGGCAGCGGCTGACTGATCCGGCCGGCTGCTCGTCTGCGCGCTTTCTGTGGACATGCAGGTATATTCCTTTTGGACAGTTTAAAGAAGCTTAATCGGCAGGGAGTCTAACACTCGGCCTCGATCATTGTCAATCAAAATCCTGGCTTATGTAAATCCAATCCCAGCCGGCGAAATAAAACAGGCTCCGTCCTGCGACGAAGCCTGCTGCGTATCTGCGATCGATTTCTAAATGCCGGTCCCACCAACCTCGCGGCTTTCGCCATGCGCGCCAAGTGTGTCATCGACGGCGGTATCACGCTCCTGCACCTGCTCGGATTGTACGCCCGCCCAGCTGTCCAGGCTGCGACCGTCCGCAGTTGACGACACCAGCGTCTTGGGCTGCGTCAGCTGATCCTCGGGGCCTACCAGCGACTCGCTCTGCTTCTCGATCGACGAGCCCTGACGATGCGTGCCGTAGCCGTACTCATGCGCCAGCACGCCGCCGAGATAGCCCGAAAGGCCCAGCACCGCCACGAGCGCGCCGCTCGCGATCAGGTTCGACTGGTCCGGCTCGTAGTTGCGGCGATCCCGGCGCGTCCACCAGTTGTAGAGCGACAGCATCAGCGCGACATCGTTGAGCACGGCATGGGTTGTGGCGACTTTCCAGGCCGGATGATCCTGGGGAATATCCAGCCACTCGGCCGCTCCCGTGAGCGCGGTCGGCACCGCCGACGCAATGCCGAAGAGGTTAAGATAGTAGCCGGCCTCGCTAAACTTGCGCCATTTGCGCTGGCGCGACATCAGATCAAAGATGACGCTGGCTTCCCAGAAACCGAGCGGGACATGATTAATCGCTACGTGGATCGGGTGCGACATCATGCCCTTGCCTTGTAGCACATTTTTGACTGTATTCAACGGCGATGGTAATCGAATCATTCTGCGCCCTCCATTCCACGTTGTAGCACTGGCAATGGTGTAGCAGGAAATACGCCACAGGATCACACGCGCGGCGAGAATTCATCACCCGCTTTTGCTATCAAGCGCGGCCGGCGGGAACGAGCTGAACGAAATAGTCCCAGGTTGCCCACAGCGGCGAGGTCATGTTCTGCGGCTGGCCCAGGGGATCGAAAGCCGCGCCGTCGATCTCCCAGCGCTGGACGACAAGTCCCGTGTCTTGCAGCAGCAGCAGCAAGTCGGCGGGCGAGTAGCAGCGAATCGATTGGGTGATCACATCGGCGGGCTGCTCCAGCGACCACCATTGATCCAGGAAGCGGCAGCCGAGCGGATCGAAGTCGCTGCGCTGCATCAGGCCGCTTTCCTCGTCGCGCTCCTCGTTGCCCGCGACACGCGCCCACTGCCAGGGGCTAAACACGTCCATCAGCACACAGCCGTCAGGTGCCAGCCACTCGGCAGCAATGCGCTGGAGCAGCCGGCGCTGATCCGCATCCGAGCCGATCCCGAAGCCGTTCCAGTAGGTGATCACATCAAATGGCCCGGCAAGATCCACGGTGAAGAAATCCGCCTCAAGAATCGTGAGCGATCCGGCACGCGGTATGGTCGCCAGCTCGCGCGCGTAGGCAACCCGGAGCGGACTCAGCTCGATCGCGGTGACGCTGTGGCCAAGATCGGCGGTAGCAGCAGCGCTGCCACCAGCGCCCGCGCCCAGCTCAAGCACGCGCTTTGGTCCTGGCCCAGTCAGCCGCTCGACAGTAGCCGCTCGGGCGCGATGATGATCAAGAATGCCCGATGGCCCAAACCACTCGCTTTTGCGCGTGTAGAAATCTTTGACCCAATCCATACAGCGATCCTCCTTCGCTTCAGGAGCATGATGACTATACCTGGTGCTCCACCGCTGGAGCAGGCTGGCCGATCGACGAGGCCAAAAAGGCGCAAATATCGTCAAGCGCTGCCTTGGCCTCCGGAAAGAGCGGCGAAAGAGCCGGATAGCAATGCACCATGCCGCGCCCGACATGCAGCCTGACATCGACCCCAGCGGCCTGGGCCTTCTCGGCGAAGCGAACCGAGTCATCCAGCATCGCCTCATCTTCGCCGACATAGATCAGCACGGGTTGCAGGCCCGCCAGATCGCCGTACAAGGGCGAGATCAGCGGATCTGTAAGATCGTGGCCGCCGGCGTAGTAGGCGCTGTACACGGCCAATGATCCATCCGGCGCGAGCGGATCGCGGCGAGCGTAGGAGTTCCCGGTACATTTGAGATCGGTCCATGGCGAAAGAACCGCAGCCGCAGCCGGCAGCGGCATGTGATTGTCGCGGATAGCCAGCAGCGTCGCGAGACACAGACCGGCACCGGCCGAATCGCCAGCGAACACGATCCGCTCGGGTGAAAATCCTTGCTCAAGCAGCCAGCGATAGGCCGTCAATGAGTCGTCGAGAGCGGCGGGAAAGGGATGCTCCGGGGCGAGCCGGTAGTCGAATAAGAGCGTATCAATGCCGCTGCCTACGACGAATTTGGCAATAATTCCTCGGTGTGAGCGAGCAGAACCCATGACATATCCGCCGCCGTGAAAGTAGAGCATGGCGCGATCACGCGGCGATTCGGATCGCCGCAGCCACTCGGCATACAGGCCAGGGATTGCGGCAGCGGTGACCTCAAGTCCAGGCGGCATTTTGCCCAGCCGCACAGCGGATTTTTCAACCTGTTGGCGCAGCGCAGGAATTGAGGTATTCCAATCAATGGTTTCGCGCTTCAGCCGCAGGTGGAACCAATGACGATGTTTCAAGAGAAAAAGAACCAGGCGACTTCTGATGCTCATAGCTGAGACCTTTGTTAGATCAACAGTCGGGCAACAAAACATCGACACATCACTCGATCGTTTGTGCCCTTACCAGGAATAGATGACGTGTGTACGCGAGCCAACTCAGGATACAGCAGGCAATCGTGGGCTACCATCAACTTTGTGCGTACGTGCAATCGATACTTGACGACCTTCGATTCAGTCAGGCATTTTATACTGAACGTATCACTCAATCACAAGGAGCGATCAGCGTGAGCAGCAACGAAGACATCGACATTCCCAAGCAGACTGGAACACTGGCCGTCGTCACCGGCGCAAATAGCGGCCTCGGCTTTGGCATCACACGGCGGCTGGCGGCGGCTGGCGCTGAGGTTATTCTTGCCGTACGTAATCTGGACAAGGGAAGAAAAGCCATCAACGATCTTCTTGCCGCAAACCCGGCGGCTAAGCTTTCCATCGAACAGCTCGATCTGTCGAGCTTACAGTCGATCAAGGACTTCGCCGCCAGATTGCAGGCGGCTGGACGGCCGATCAATCTACTGATCAATAACGCCGGCATCATGGCCACGCCTACCCGTCAGACCACCGCCGACGGATTCGAATTGCAGTTCGGGACCAATCATCTAGGACATTTCGCGCTGACCGCCCGCCTGCTGCCACTGCTTCAGCAGGCTAGCTCGTCGCGCGTGGTGACGATGAGCAGCATCATGAATCGCATGGGCCGCATCAACTTCGACGATTTGCAGTCGGAGCGGAGCTATTCACCGTACACGGCCTACAGCCAGTCCAAGCTCGCCAACCTGCTGTTCGCCATGGAGCTGAATCGCCGCAGCCTGGCGCATGGCTGGGGCATCCTCAGCAACGCGGCGCATCCAGGAGCCACGCACACCAATCTGCAAAGCACGGGGCCGAATCTCGGCAGATCCAGCACGCGCCCGAGTCTGGGCCTGCGTCTTAGCTACTTGATTCCCGGCTTCTGGCAAGAGATCGAGCAGGGCTGCCTGCCGGCGCTCTTCGCGGCAACCAGCCCGCGCGCTGTTGGCGGCGCATACTACGGCCCCGATGGCTTTGCCGAGCTTACCGGACTGCCAAAGCTAGCCGGCATTCCGCGCCGAGCCAAAGATGAGGCCACCGCCCGCAGGCTCTGGGAAAGCTCCGAGCAGCTGACGCAGACGCATTTCTCGGCCGGCAGCAGGCGGCAGGCTGTCGCGCCGACGATCGACTAGGAGCCAGACGCTTCTATTCAAGGACGTGGCACAGCGCTTGCCACTCGATTATGTCTGGAGTACAATGGCAAAGTATGAGTACAGACGGACATTCTAGTTACCGCATACGATTGCGGACGGGATAGTCAAACCAGCGGTATCGCATCCGATACGCGAGGGCGGGCTAGACCCGCCCTTTTGTATGCGCTTGAAGGAGGTGCGCCATGCCGCCGGTTCAGGATCTGGACCTGATTCTCGATCAGGTCCGCTCATTACTCGCCCACGGACAGGTGGAAGAAGCTGCGGCGACGATCAGCGCACTCCGTCCCGCCGAGGCCGCCGATGTTGTCTCGGCGCTGCATCCCGCAGACGGCGCCGACGTGCTCGAAGAGCTAGAGCCGCAGGAGCGCGTCG
>DASWTQ010000422.1:0-47181 GCA_036402055.1 Herpetosiphonaceae bacterium | reverse complement strand
TCGGCGCGCCGGTCATGATGCGGATCGCGGTGCCGGGCTCGACGGCGGTCTCGGTGGTGCCGCCCGCCGGAACTTCGCCCACAATGCGCAGGACCGCCGGGGCATCGGGCGTAACGCTCTGGAGATCCGCGCCGCGCACAGCGTAGCCGTCCATCGCGGAGTTGGCGAAAGGCGGCACGTCGATGTCGGCCTGCACATCCTCGGCCAGCACGCGGCCAAGCGCTTGCAGCAGCGGCACGTTTTCACTCGAAAGTGGGGAAAAGTGGCGCAAAATTTCGTCGCGCGCTTCCTCAACCGAGCGCAGCACGATCGCGTCGGACGTCAGTATAGGCTGGTTCATGACAAATCCATGACTCTTTTTAGTAGTTCTTCGGTCATAGCAGCAGTATAGCAGCGGGCCGATCGCTCGACAAGGACGGCGATCGTCGATCCGCATCCAGAGCCGTTCCAGTACATTATATCAGAACAAATGTGTCAAGGGTATTTTGTGAAAAAATGCTCCCATTCCCTAAAGTAGTACCAAAAGCTCTTGAAAAGGGATATAGTGTGGTATATAATCGCAAAACAGGTGGGGAAAAGTGGGGAAAAGTGGGGAAAAAGTACAAATGTTCTAAATCCCTACTTTTACAACATTGAACGGGAACGACGCAGATGTTTCTTGGCGAATACGAGCACAGCATCGATACAAAAGGCCGCGTAGCGGTTCCGGCCAAATTCCGTACTCAGCTTGAGGGCGGGTTGGTCGTGACGCGCGGCTTCGAGCGCTGCCTGCAAGTATATCCCATGGAACAGTGGCAGGCGCTGTCGGAGCGGGTGAGCGGCCTTTCGCTCGGCTCGACCGAGGCGCGGCAGCTGCGGCGGCTCTTGTTCGCCGGCGCATCCGACACCGAGTTGGACAAGCAGGGCCGAATCTTGCTTCCCGCCAGTCTGCGCGAGTACGCCGGGATCGGCGATACCGCTGTCGTGGCCGGAATGAACACCTACTTCGAGATCTGGTCGCAAGACGCCTGGAATGCCGCGATGGAGTCGCTGGACGAGTCGGCGAGCGTGATCGCGGCGCAGATGGCAGAGATCGGAATCTGACGAAGAACAAGAGAACAAAAGAACAAAAGAACAAAAGAACAAGAAATAGCCTAAGCCTTTGTTCCTTTGTTTCCTTGTTCCTTTGTTCGCCCGAAGGATAAGGGCCGGCACGTTGGCAGGATTTGCGCACATTCCGGTGTTGTTCGCGGCAACGCTCGATAACCTGGCGGTTCGGCCCGGCGGCACGTACATCGATGGAACGCTGGGCGGCGGCGGGCACACGGCCGGGATGTTGGAGCGCGGCGCGGGCCGAGTGCTGGGGATCGATCGCGATCCGGCGGCGCTTCAGGCGGCGGCAGAGCGGCTCCACGACTATCGCGACCGATTGACGCTGGTCCACGGCAACTTTCGGGATGTCGGCAGGCTGGCGCGGGAGCAGGGCTTCGAGCAGGTCGACGGCGTGCTGCTCGACATCGGCGTCTCGTCGCCGCAGCTGGATGTGGCGGAGCGCGGATTTTCCTTCGGGCAGGACGCGCCGCTGGATATGCGGATGGACCCCACGCAGGGCCTGACCGCTGCGGATCTGGTCAACACGCTGCCCGAGGACGAGCTGGCCGATGTGATCTACCGCTACGGCGAGGAACGAGCCTCGCGGCGGATTGCGAAGCGGATCGCCGAGCGGCGCCGCAGCGCGCCGATTACCAACACGACAGAGCTTGCGGAGCTGGTGATGCGCGCGCTTGGTGGGAGAAAAGACGAGCGCATTCATCCCGCAACTCGCACATTTCAAGCGCTGCGGATCGCGGTCAACGACGAGCTGGGAGCGTTAGAGGAGGCGCTGCCGGCGGCGACCGAGCTGCTGGCGATCGACGGGCGGCTGGCGGTGATCACGTTTCACTCGCTGGAAGACCGGATCGTCAAGGAGTTCATGCGGCGCGAATCGGCGGTCTGTCTGCTGCCACCACGACTGTTTGCGGAGCAATGCCCGCATCTGGTGGATCGAGGCCAGGGGCCGCGACCGTGCATCTACATCGGCAGTCGTGACTGCGACTACGCGCCACGGCTAGAGCAGGTGACACACAAGCCGATCGCGGCGACGGCAGACGAGGTCAGCGCCAACGCGCGCAGCCGAAGCGCCAAACTCCGCGTCGCTCAGCGTATAGCCGGCGGCGCGAACCAAACAGAGAAGAAAGGAGCCCGGTAATGGCAATAACACAGCAACCTCTTCCTCTTCAGACGGCGCGCGTGCGCCGCACGCAGTCTCCCAGCAGCTACATGAAGCTCGGCGACTCCGGGCTGATTGTGGGCGCGGTGGTGATTGTTTGCATTCTGAGCCTCCTGTTCCTGGCCCAGACGGGCCGCGTGGCAACGGCCGGCTATCATCTTCAGGAGCTGGAGCGTGAGCACACGCAGCTGCTCCACGAGGCCGAGCAGTACGAATATCGTATCGCGACGGCCAGCCGCCTGGATACGCTCGTCGAGCGCGCGCAGAAGCTGGGCCTGCGTCCGGCCACCAACGATCAGCTGCGCTACGCCACGATCGAACTGCCCGCCGTCCCGGTTCTAGCTTCCAATGAATGATCGAGCGTGCCGTACGGGCTGAGCCCGTGCGGTATGCCACGGTGAGCAACTATGGCCCAGATTACTGCTCCGCGACGTGCCGCTGTTCCGCGCTGGCGCATCAACATCATCTTGCTGATGGTGTTTGTGATGGGCCTGCTCACGACGCGGCAGCTGGTTCTGATCCAGGTCTATCAAGAGCTGAAAGGTCGGCGGCTTGACGAGCTGGTGCAGGGCGAGCTGACAAAGCATGTGGTGTTGCAGCCCCGGCGCGGCACAATCACCGATCGCAACGGCGTCGCGCTGGCGATGAACGTCAACATGAACAGTCTCTACGTCGACTCGACCAAGATCGACGAGCCGGAGAAGATGGCGATTCTGCTCGCGCCGATCATCAATCGCGAGGTTTCGGATTTGCTCCCGGTGTTGAGCGATAAGACTCGTGAGTGGACGCGGCTGGCGCGCTGGATTCCGCTTGAGGCGGCCGATCAGATCCGCAAGCTGGGCGAGGACGGCGAGCCGCCGACCGGCCTGTTCCTGATCGAGGAGGCCAAGCGCGTTTATCCGCAGGGCGAGTTCGCCTCGCGCATCGTGGGCGCGGCCAACTACGAGGGCACCGGCATCGCGGGCGTCGAGGCGTTCTACAACGACGAGATCAAAGGCATCACGGGCACGCTTCAGGCCGAGCAAGACCGCGATCAGCGCCCGATCTGGATCGCGCCGACGCAGATCGTCGAGCCGCAGGACGGCGTCGACGTGAAGCTGACGATCGACAGCACGATCCAGAAGCTGGCCGAGGACGAGCTGCGGCATGTCGTCGAGGATCAGCAGGCCGAGGGCGCCACGATCCTGATCATGGACCCGAGCACCGGCGAGATCCTGGGCATGGCCACCTGGCCGGTCTTCGATCCCAACCGCTACACCGAGTACGAGCCCGAGAAAGTCAACCGCAACAACGCGCTGACCGATGTGTACGAGCCCGGATCGACTTTCAAGGTGATCCTAACGGCGATGGGCCTGCAGACCGGCGCGTTCACGCCCGACACCACGGTCTACGACGGCGGCGTTATTCACCGCTACGGCTACGACGTCGGCAACTGGAACCGCGCGGGCAACGGATCGCAGACGCCGGGCCAGATGCTCTATAACTCGTCCAACGTCGCGGCGGTCCAGTTCAGCGAGATGGTCGGGCGCGACGATTTCTACAACTATGTGAAGCTCTTTGGCTACGGCCAGTTGACCGGCATCGATCTCGGCGGCGAAGGCCAGGGCATCGTCAACTGGCCCGAGGATAATCCCGAGAACTGGAGCGATCTCACGCTGGGCCAGAACAGCTTCGGCCAGGGCATCGCCGTCACGCCGATCCAGCATCTCACGGCGTTCTCCGCGATCGCCAACGGTGGCACGCTGATGCGGCCGCACGTGGTCAAAGAAAAATGCCTCGGCACGCAGTGCACGCCGGTCAAGCCGCGTGTGGTACGGCGCGTCGTGGATCAAGGCGTGACCGACGCGATCCGTGGCATGCTGACGACCAACGCCGAGCACTACGCCAACCTGGTCTGGGGGCCGAGTACCGGCAACTGGGCGGATCAGCCGCTGGTTCCCGGCTACCATGTCTCAGCCAAGACCGGGACATCGCAGATCCCGGTTAACGGCGGCTATGACAACAACAGCGTGATCGGCTCGGTGATCGGCTTCGCGCCCAGCGACAATCCACGCGTGGCGGTGCTGGTCAAGATCGACCGGCCCAAGAAAGCGCAGTGGGGCATCGAGGCCGCGATCCCGGTCTATCAGCGAATTGTCACCAAGCTGATGACGCACTTCCGTATCCCGCCCGATCCCAATTATGTGGGGCCAGGACAGGTGATCGGCGGTCCACAGTAGGCGCTGGGCAGCTCTTGAAGGATGACATAAGGATGCTGCGAAAATGGGAACCCGTGCTACAATGCGGCGCGTAATTCGTCGGAGAGTCGAAGGTTGTGATCGCATTTGCTGACATCATACAAAGCATGAATCTGCGAGGGAGCGTCGAAACGGCGCTCCCGTCACTACATAGCCAGCGCTCGTTTGCCGGCGCCGCGATCGACTCGCGGCTGGTGCAAAGGGGCGATCTGTTTGTCGCGCTGCCGGGCGAGCAGGCCGATGGTCATCGGTTCGTGGACGATGCGCTGCGTCGTGGCGCGGCCGGCGCGATCGTGCGGCGCGACTGGGCGGCGGAGCATCTGCAAGCGCTGGATCAATCGGTAGCCGTGATCGCCGACAGCGACTCGCTGGCGCTGGTGCAGCCGGATCAGTCGATCGTGTTCGCGGTGGCCGATCCGCTGGCAACCTTGCAACAGCTGAGCGCGATCCACCGCCAGCGCATGAGCGCCGAGACGATCGGCATCACGGGCAGCGTGGGCAAGACCAGCACCAAAGAGCTGACGGCGGCCGTGCTGCGCCAGCGCTTCAAGACGCTCTACAGCGGCAAGTCCTACAACAACGAGATCGGCGTGCCGCTGACGCTGCTGCGTCTGGAGCCCGAGCACGAGATCGCCGTGATCGAGATGGGCACGTACGGACCCGGCGAGATCAGGCTGCTGTGCGAGCTGGCGCGGCCCAGGTACGCGATCGTGACCAACGTCGGCGTGTCGCATCTGGAGCGCATGAAAACGCCCGACACAGTGGCCGTCGCCAAGCGTGAGATCGTGGAGTCGCTGCCGGCTAATGGTGTGGCGATCCTCAACATCGACGATCAGCGCGTGCGCGATATGGTCAACCATACGCAGGCGCGACCGTTCTTGTATGGTCTCGATCCCGAGGCGGATCTGTGGGCCGACGCGATCGAAAGCCGGGGCCTGAGCGGCATCGCCTTTACGGTCCACTATGGCGGCGAATACCGGCGCCTGGAAACGCCGCTGCTGGGTAATCACGCCGTGTATATCGCCCTGCCGAGCATCGCGATGGGCCTGCTCAAAGGTTTGAGCTGGGACGAGATCGCGGCCGGCCTGTGCGACAGCGCTGCGCAATCGCGGATTGTGGTTGTGCCCGGGCTGCACGGCGCGACGATTTTAGACGATACCTATAATGCCTCGCCGGCGTCGTGTCGCGCGGCCCTGGATTTGCTGGCACAGGTACCGGGACGCCGGACCGCCGTTTTTGGCGACATGGCCGAGCTAGGGCCGATCGAAGAGTCCGGTCATCGCGCGGTTGGTCGAGCCGCCGCTGTCGTCGTCGATCGTCTGGTCGTCGTCGGCACCAAGGCCCGCTGGATCGGCGAGGCCGCGCAGGAAGGCCCGCGCGCTCCCGAGGTATTTTTTATGCGCTCCAACGCCGAGGCTGCCGATCTGCTACGACCACTGCTCAGCGCGGAGGATGTGGTGCTCGTCAAAGGAGCGCGCGTGGCGCAGACCGAGGAGATCGTGGATGCGCTACGTGTAGGTGAAAGAGTGCGCTAGCTGTGGATGAAACATTACTTCGAACAATCGTCGTCAACGATGCCGCGCCGACCGTGCTGCTGGCAAGTGGCGCGTTTCTGATCACGTTGTTTACCGGCGGCTACTGGGTGCGCTGGCTGCGAGCCAAGAAGATCGGCAAGCAGGTGCGCGCGGACGGGCCGCAGGCGCATCTGGCCAAGACCGGCACGCCGACGATGGGCGGCATCATGATTGTGATCAGCGCGGTCGTGATGACGGTGCTGTTTAATCTGTTTGGCCGTCCGTCGATGCTGCTGCCGCTGTCGGTGCTGATCTCGTTCGCGATCCTGGGCGGCTTCGACGATTTTCTGACGCTGACCGGCTCGAAGTCGAAGACGTTTGGTCTGACCGTCCGGCTCAAGTTTGTCTGGCAGGCGATCCTGGCGCTGATCGCGGCGCTGGCGATCTATTTGCCACGCGAGTATTACGGCCTGGCGCACGGCGGATTGGTCCAGATTCCGTTTGTCGGCACGCGCGACATCGGCTACTGGTATATTCCGCTGGCGGTGTTTGTGATTGTCGCGACGTCCAACGCGGTGAATATCACGGATGGCCTGGACAGCCTGGCGGCGTGGACGCTGACGCTGGCTTTCGCGGCCTACGGCGTGATCTCGTTCGTGGCCTCGCCGCGTCTGGTCTATCTCCAGGCGTTCTGCTTTACCATGGTCGGCGCCAACGCGGCCTTTCTCTGGTACAACGCGCATCCTGCCCAGGTCTTCATGGGCGATACGGGGTCGCTGGCAATGGGCGCGGTGCTCGGCGTCGTCGCGCTGATGTCGCAGCACTGGCTGCTGCTGCCGCTGATCGGGATCGTGTTTGTGGCCGAGGCGGCCTCGTCGGGCTTGCAGACGCTGTACTTCAAGTGGACGCGACGACGAACCGGCATCGGACGGCGGCTCTTCAAGATCGCGCCGCTACACCATCACTTTGAGCTAGTCGGCTGGTCCGAGACGCAGGTGATGCAGCGCTTTGTGCTGGTCGCGATGATCGCGGCGTTTATCGGGATCTCGCTGGCGCTGACCACGCCGGCCTCGCGCGGCGCTCCCGAAGGCGGCAACAGCTCGCACACAATCGGGCATGTCGAAGCTCGTGTATACGGACAGTATTGATGGAACTGCGAGGAAAACGCGCTTTAGTTATGGGCCTGGGCGTTCACGGCGGTGGCCTGGGCGTCACGCGCTTTTTGGTTGAGCAGGGCGCAAGCGTCACTGTCACCGATCTGCGCAGTCCCGAGCAGCTCGCGGCGACGCTTGAGCAGCTTAAGGGTCTGCCTGTCGAGTATGTGCTGGGCGAGCACCGCGAGGAAGATTTCCGCAGCGCCGAGATTGTGATCCGCAATCCGGGCGTGCCGCGCGAGTCGCGGTATTTGCAGATCGCGCGTGAGGCCGGCGCGGCGATCGAGATGGAGATGACGCTGTTTTTCCGGCTGTGTCCCGGCCCGATCATCGGCATCACCGGCACCAAGGGCAAGACGACGACCACGCTGCTGACGGCGGCGATGCTCAAGCAGCAGTTTCCCGATACAGTCGTCGCGGGGAATCTGCGGGTCTCGGCGCTGGCGCAGCTGCCCAAGATCACGGCCAGCAGTCCGGTTGTGCTGGAGCTTTCGTCGTGGCAGCTGGAAGGATTGGGCGAGGCCGGTCTCAGCCCGCGTTTCGCCTGCGTAACCAACATCTCCGCCGATCATCTGGATCGCTATCCCTCGATGGCGTCGTACATCGAGGCCAAGCGCCAGATCTTTCTGCATCAGGGCAGCGACGGCATCGTGGTGCTGAACATGACCGATGCGACGGTGGCGGACATGGCGCTGCGCGCCCCCGGCCACGTGGCCTGGTTCGCCGGCGACTACAGCGAGTATGTGCAGCAGTTTGCGCGCAAGCATCCTCGCGATCTGCTGGCCGCCTGGAATAAGCGCTTTTTGTTCTGGCAGGACAACGGCATCACCGAGATCGTGGCGAGCAAGGACGAGGTCAGTCTGCTGGGACGGCATAATCTGGAAAATATCGCGGCGGCGACGGCGCTGGCGACGGCCTGTGGTGTCAAGACCGAGCATATCCGCGCGGCGATCCAGAGCTTCAGCGGCGTGCCGGATCGGCTGGAGCTGGTGCGTGAGCTAAACGGCGTGCGCTTCATCAACGATACCACGGCCACCACGCCCACGGCGGCGGTGATGGCGCTGCGCAGCATCCAGACGCCCAAGATCGTGATCGCCGGCGGCGCGGATAAGCGGCTGGATTTTATGGATTTTGCGCGTAGCCTGATCGCGCGTGCCAAGGCCGTGGTGCTGCTCAAAGGCGACGCGACGGATAAGCTGATCGATGCGCTTCAGGCGGCGCGACACTCAACGCAGGGTGAGCTGCCGGAGCCGCTGGGGCCGTTCGACAATCTGCGCGCGGCTGTCGAGGCTGCCTACGAGGCGGCCGAATCGGGCGACTCCGTTCTGCTCTCGCCTGGCTGTGCCAGCTTCGGGATGTTTCGCAATGAATTCGATCGTGGCGAGCAATTTCGGCAGATCGTACGGTCTTTGTCATGAGTGAACCACGCGAGCCAGATGATCGCGATCTGCGCGAGATGATGTCGCGACTGGAGCAAGAGTTCCACGCGCGGCCACAGCCGCCGGAGAATCGCTACACGCCGCCGTCGCCTGAGGATCGTTACATGCCGCCGTCGAGTGGTGTGCCCGCGCCGACGCCGATCGTGGAGGAAGCCTACGGAGCGCCGCGCCGGGTACGCCTGGAGCTGCCGCTCTCTCAGCCGCGCGCGATCTTTGTGCTGCTGGCGATCAACGTGATTATGTACGGCATCTCGGTGCTGCTGGGTAACCAGATCGGCTGGAACAACGCGCTGTATGTGCTGGGCGGCAAAGAGAACGACGCGATCAACGCGGGCCAGTGGTGGCGCTTGCTGACGCCGATGGTGCTGCACGGCAATCTGACGCATCTGCTTTTCAACTCCTGGGCGCTCTACGCGCTGGGCACCGAGGCGGAGCGCGTCTATGGCACGCTGCGTTTCCTGACGATCTATCTGCTCTCGGGCCTGGCCGGCAGCATCGCGAGCTATGTGTTCAATCCCGACGTGCTCTCGGTGGGCGCGTCGGGCGCGATCTTTGGGCTGCTGGGCGCGCTGGCGGCGTTCGCGTTTACCGCGCGCTCGTTTGTGGGCTGGGAGGCGTCGAAGATGCAGCTCGGCCAGATGGCGACGCTGGCGGCGATCAACCTGGCGTTTGGCTTTATCGTGCCGAACATCGACAACTCGGCGCATATCGGCGGGTTGATCATCGGCGGCATCAGTGGTCTGGCGCTCGCGCCGCGCTACGTGATCGAGCGGCGTGCATACATGCCCACCGTGGAGCGGCGCGATATGCCGCTGCTCGGCTGGGTCGTAGCGATCGTGCTGCTGATCGGGCTGGTTGGCTGGTTTCTGGTAGCGCAGCCGTAGGAAGAACCTAGAACCTAGAACCAAGGGAACAAACGAACAAGGGAACAAAGACAAGTACCGCCACTCCCCTTCTCCTACCGTAGTGGGAGAAGGGGCCGGGGGATGAGGGCCTGAACAAAGAACTTTGTTCTCGATAATGATCGTCCGTAGCTGTTGAATTGGGAGGAGCTTTCTGATGTTCGATACAAACCGCCGTCCGCCCGATTACACACTGCTGGCGCTGGTGCTGGGCCTGTCCGTGTTTGGCCTGGTGATGGTCTACAGCTCAAGCTTTTTCATCGCCGTCAACGAGGGCAACACCCAGACCTATTATCTCATCCGCCAGCTGATGTGGATGCTTGTCGGCGGCGTCGGTCTGCTGGTGGCGCAGCGTATCGACTACCGGCTGTGGCGACGGCTGGCCCTGCCGCTTTTTGGCACGACGGTCGGGCTGCTGGTGCTGGTGCTGCTGCTACCCGAGAGCATGACGCGCGCCGGCGGCGCGGATCGTTGGATCAGGATCGGCAGCTTTCAGTTCCAGCCGACCGAGATCGCCAAGTTTGCGCTGATCGTGTATCTGGCGGCATGGCTGATGGGTCGCGGCGATAAGCTGCGCTCGATGACGGTCGGCCTGATTCCGTTCGGCCTGATCGTGGGTCTGCTGGTCGGCATCATGTACGCGCAGCGCAACATGAGTTCGGCGGTGATGCTGACGCTGATCGCGGTCGCGGTGTACTTCGCGGCCGGCGCAAACCTGGTCCACATCGGCGTCGGCATGGTCGGCGCGGTGACCGTGGGCTGGACGCTGATCCAATCCCTGGCGCATGCCAGCGCGCGTATCCAGGTCTTCCAAGATCCGTGGGCCGATCCGCGCGGCGGCGGCTTCCAGCCGATCCACTCGCTCTACGCGCTGGCGTCGGGCAACTGGTTTGGGCGCGGGCTCGGCCAGGGCCGGCAAAAGTTCCTGTGGCTCCCGTCCGCGCACGCCGACGCGATCTTCAGCGTGATCGGCGAGGAGCTAGGGCTGATCGGCACGCTGACGGTGATGGGCGCGTTTCTGCTGCTGGCCTATCGCGGCTACCGCATCGCGGCACGATCGCAAGATCCGTTCGCGGCGCTGCTGGCGGTCGGTATCACCAGCTGGATCACCTTTCAAGCGTTCTTGAATATGGCGGTGGTGTCGTCGCTGATCCCATTCACGGGTCAGACGCTGCCTTTTATCTCGGTCGGCGGTACGTCGCTCGCGATGTGTCTCTTCGCGATGGGTGTATTGCTCAATATTTCAAAGCATGTCGATGATCAACGACCAGAACCTGTCGTCTCGCCCGTCGTCGAGCGACCCGTCGCCGCGCCCCGCAAGCGCCGCGCCATCGGCCTCATCCCGGCCTTCGCTGCTTTTGTGCGGCGGGGGAACCGGGGGCCACGTGTATCCAGCGCTCGCCGTAGCGTCAGTTTTGCCCGAACGGATGAGCGCGAGGCTGTCACGGTCTCAACACGCGGCTGGCGGCGGCTCAGCTCCAGCAGCAAGAGCCAATCCAAGCCTCGCGCAGCCAGGCGCAGTAGTAAAGGACCGAGTCCCAGCGGCGGCACCTGGCGCAGCCGTTGATCTAGTCGCCGCTCCCGACGAGCCGCTCGATCCGTGGCGGATCGTGTATGTCGGCTCGCACGATGGCATGGAGCAGGGCCTGGTAGCGAAGGAGAGCGCGCTGCCGTTTCGCTCGATCACAGCGGCTGCCGTGCGTGGTCGCGGCCCGCGTGAGCTACTGCGCAGCAGCGGCCTGATTGTGCGGGGTATCACCGAGGCGCGCACGCTGATTCGTCAGGAGCGTCCGGCAGCGATCCTCGGCACGGGCGGCTATGTTTGCATTCCGCTCTTTGTGGCGGCGCGGCAGCTCGGCGTTCCCACGATGATCTATCTGCCGGACATCGTGCCGGGCCTGGCGGTTAAGGTGCTGGCGAAGATCGCGACACGTGTGGCCTGCTCGTTCGAGCCGTCGCTGAGCTATCTGCCGCGCGGCAAAACCGTGGTGACGGGCTATCCCGTGCGGCAGGAGCTGTTCGAGGTCGATCGCGCTTCCAGCCGGGCCGCGTTCGGCATCGACGACGAGCTGCCGGTGCTGTTCGTGTATGGCGGTAGTCGCGGCGCGCGCAGCATCAACCAGGCGATCGCGGCGCTGCTGCCCGATCTGCTGGGACTGGCGCACATTATTCATGTGTGCGGCCGCGAAGGCGACGAAAGCTGGCTGCGCGAGGCGGCGGATCGCTTACCGGCGGAGCTGCGATCGCGCTACCACCTGTTCGCCTATCTGCACGGCACGATGGTGCAGGCGTTCGGCGCGGCGGATCTGGCGATCGCGCGGTCGGGTGCTTCGACGCTGGCGGAGCTGCCGGCGGCCAGACTGCCGGCCGTGCTAGTGCCGTATCCGTACGTGCATCAGGACGAGAACGCCGATTATCTGGTGGCGCGCGGCGCGGCGGTTAAGGTTGCGGATGGCGCGCTGCTCGGCGCAGGCTCTCCTGCTGATGGGCCGCTCTTCCGCGAGGTTCGGCGGCTGCTCACCGATCGGTCGGCGCGAGAAGAGATGGCGCAGCAGAGCGCGGCACTGGCACTGCCGGATGCGGCGCAGCGCCTGGCGGATGTGTTGTTGGATCTGGCGATGCGTCAAAGGCCCACGCGATGACACTTGTTTTCAACAGCTTTCAGTCTTTGCTGGTCCCGTTCGTGGTGATCTTCGGGCTGATCGGCCTGCGGCGCGGCTTCTGGCGCGAAGTCGGCATTACGGGCGGCATGGCGCTGGTGCTGCTGGGAACCGTTATCTTTCCGACGGCGCTGATCAGCTTCATCAATCGTGTGATCATTAATGTTCCACGCGTGTTTGGGCTGCTGCTCAACGTCGACGCGGAGGCGCTGCCCAACGATTTTCTGTTTGGCGATCCCAGCAGCGGGCGCTTCCTGCTGGCGCGCTTCGCGCTGTTTGTGCTGCTGACCGTGCTGGTCTATACCTCGCGCTACTCGTGGGCGTATGAGGGCGGCAAGCCGCGCTTTGCGCGCGGGGGAGGACAGGCGCTGCTCGGCATCATCTTTGGCGCTATCACCGGCCTGCTGTGGTTTGTCGCGCTCAACTCGTTTCTGAACGAGCTGCGCGCGCTGCGCAACGATCCGGTGATTCCGCCCGAGGGAACGACGATCACGATCCCGACGATCACCGATCTTTCGCCGGTTGTGGCGTTCGTGCCGACGCTCGTGGCGATTCTGCTGATTATTCTGCTGGTGCTGGCGTTTCTGCGGCTGCCGAATATTTGGAGAAGCTAGATGCCGCACTATCATGTCATCGGCAGCGCGGGCGCGGGGATGAGTGCAATTGCGCATATTCTGCTGGATCAGGGTCATCAGGTCAGCGGCTGCGATCAGCAAGCCAACGCGCTGACTCGCGAGCTGGCAGAGCGCGGCGCGACGATGTACATCGGCCATGCGGCGGAGCATCTGGAAGGCGTGGATATGGTGGCTACCAGCTCGGCGCTGCGAGCCGAGCATCCCGAGCTGATCGCGGCGCGTGATCGCGGTATTCCGGTGCTGAAGCGAGCCGAGCTGTGGCGCGAGTGGTCGCTGCACAAGCCCACGCTGGCGATCGCTGGCACGCACGGCAAGACCACGACGACGGCGATGTGCGCGGTGATGCTTAGCCATCTGGGCGTCGATCCGGCCTATATTGTTCCGGCCGGCGGTCCCGTTCCCGGCCTGGATCGTTTCGCGCGCTGGGGCAGCGGCCCATTTGTGATCGAGGCCGACGAGTACGATCGTTTGCTGCTGGGCCTGCTGCCTCAGGTGGCGATCGTGACCAGCGTCGATTGGGATCATGTCGACATCTACCCGACGCGCGGCGATGTCGAGCAGACGTTTGCTCAGTTCGTGCGTCAGGTGCGCGGCGCGGTGATTGCGTGTGCCGACGATCCCGGCGTGGCGCGTGTGCGTGAGCTGGCTCCTACGCTTGAGGCCGACTGGCAGCTCTACGGGTTTGCGTCTGCCGCGACGTGGCGCGCCAGTGATGTGCGGATCGAGGATGGCTGGACGCGGTTTTCGCTGCGCACGCCCGACGGCCAATCACTGGATGGACGGCTGCGGGTTCCAGGTAGTCATAATGTGCAGAACGCGGCCGGTGCGATCGCGGCGGTGGCGCAGTTTGGGATCGCGCCCGAGGCCGCGCTGCAAGCGCTGGAGGCGTTTCGTGGCGCGGCGCGGCGCTTCGAGTGGAAGGGCGAGGCCGCCGGAGTGACGGTGATCGACGACTACGCGCATAATCCGGCTAAGGTTCGGGCCACGCTGCACGCGGCGCGGATGCGCTATCCCGATCGGCGCCTGGTCGTGTATTTTCAGCCGCACACGTTTAGCCGCACGGCCGCGCTGATCGACGAGTTCGGCGATTCCTTCGGCGATGCGGATGTGCT
The DNA here is from genome assembly GCA_036402055.1 of Herpetosiphonaceae bacterium. GTDB lineage: Bacteria > Chloroflexota > Chloroflexia > Chloroflexales > Kallotenuaceae > LB3-1. The sequence continues at coordinate 33,280 of DASWTQ010000422.1, read as the reverse complement.
GCTGATCGGCGATATTTATCCATCGCGCGAGCGCGCCGCCGACTTTCCCGGCATCGACGCGGCCTTTCTCGCGCAGCGGATTCGTCGTCCGGCCGCCGCTCCATCCGGCGATCTGCACCAGTCGGCCCGTGAGCTGGCGGCGCTGCTCCGCACAGGCGATGTGCTGCTGACGCTCGGCGCCGGCGACGGCTATCAGGTCGGCGAGTGGGTGCTGGAAGAACTGAGAACCAAGAACCTAGAACCAAGAACCTAGAGCCGGGGAACAAAAGAACAAGGAAACAAAAGAACAAAGAACAAAGAACAACAAAGGTAAACCGAGTAATCAAGATCAAGCAAAGTTTAGGGTTTCATCTTTCCCCTCTCCTGTGGCAACGGGAGAGGGGAACGCCCGAAGGGCAAGGGGTGAGGGCCCACTCAAGGAATAACTATTTTGAATCGTGAGCTGCACAACTTAACGCTTCTCGAAAACGAGCCGCTGGCGCGCTATACGTCGTGGCGGATCGGCGGGCCGGCGCGCTACTTTGCCAACGCCGCCAGCACCGACGATCTGCGCGATCTGATGCAGTGGGCCACCGCCGAGTCGCTGCCGGTCTTTATCCTGGGCGGCGGCACGAATATTCTGGTCGCGGACGGCGGCTATCCCGGCCTGGTGATCCGCAACCGGGCGACTCAGTATCGTATCGAGGAGCGCGGCGATGACGTTCGGCTCTGGATCGAATCGGGCGCGCCCACGGCTGGCACCGCGCGACGACTTTCGGCGCAGGGCTACGGCGGCCTGGTCTGGGCCGAGGGCTTGCCCGGCACGATCGGCGGGGCGGTCTTCGGCAACGCGGGCTGCTACGGCGACGACATGGCCCACGATCTGATCCGGGCCTGGGTGCTGCGCGACGGCAATGTCGAGGAGTGGACGGCGGCGCAGTTCGAGTACGGCTACCGCACCAGCGCGCTGAAGCGAGAGGCCCTCACCCCCAACCCCTCTCCCGTTGCCACAGGAGAGGGGAGTATCGGTACGGGCCTGCCAAGCGTTATTCTCTCCGCTGAGATTCGCCTGCATCGCGACGATCCTGCGCGGCTGGCGGTGGAAATGGCGGCGATCGCCGAGTCGCGCAAAAGCAAAACGCCCTCGGGCTCGTCCTGCGGCTCGGTCTTCAAAAACCCTGAGGGCACAACCTCGGGCAAGCTGCTGGATCAGGCCGGTCTCAAAGGTACGCGGGTCGGCAATGCGATCGTCTCGGAGAAGCACGCCAACTATATCGTCAATCTCGGCGGCGCGACGGCCGGCGATGTGCTGCGGCTGACCGAGGTCATGCGTGAGCGGGTGCTGGCCGAGTTTGGGATCGAGCTGGAGCTGGAAGTTCAGGTGGTGGGAGAGCAGATATGACGAACAAACCCCGCGTCGGCGTGATCTTTGGCGGGCGCAACAGCGAGCATGAGGTTTCGCTCAAGTCCGCGCGCTCGGTCATGGAGGCGCTGGACCAGGATACATACGAGATTGTGCCGATCGGCATCGACAAGCAGGGCCGCTGGATGGTCGGCGGCGATCCGCTGCTGGCGCTTGAGCAGGCGGCCGATCCCAAGCTGCTCAACTGCGAGCCACGGCCGGGCGTGGTACATTCGGCGCTGCCGCTGCATACGTCGAGCGGCCGGCTGCCCGATGAGACAGCGCACGCCAACCCGAGCTACGCAGCGCAGGCGGCCGAGTCCGACGCGCCGCTGGCCAGAAGTGAGGCGCAGGCCGAGACAACGCCGCTTCAGCAGCTCGACGTGATCGTGCCGGTGCTGCACGGCATGTATGGCGAGGACGGCGCGCTCCAGGGCTTGCTTGAGATCGCGGATGTGCCCTACGTTGGCTGCGGCGTGCTGGCGGCATCGGTGGGCATGGACAAGGGCGTGATGAAAGCTGCCTTTGCGGCGGCTGGTCTGCCGCAGGTGCCGTATCTGCTGGTGCGGCGTCGTGACTGGGAGCATCAGCGCGAGGTGGTGCTCGATCAGATCGAAGAGTCGCTGCGCTATCCGGTTTTCACCAAGCCCGCCAACGCCGGATCGAGCGTGGGTGTGAGCAAGTGCCGCAGCCGTGATGAGCTGGCGGCTGGTCTTGACGTGGCGGCGGAGCATGATCGACGGCTGATCATCGAGCAGGGCGTGAGTCCACGCGAGCTTGAGGTCGCGGTGCTGGGCAACGACGATCCGCAGGCGTCGATCGTCGGCGAGATCATTCCCGCCAACGACTGGTACGACTACGCCGACAAATATCTGGAAGGCCGCACGCAGTATCTGATCCCGGCTCCGATCGACGAGGCGCTCTCGGATCGCATTCGCGAGATGGCGGTCGCGGCGTTCAAAGCGATCGACGGCGCCGGCCTTGCGCGGGTCGATTTTCTGCTCGACAAAGACAGCGGCGCGATCTATCTGAACGAGGTCAACACGTTTCCGGGCTTTACCTCCGGCTCGATGTATCCCAAGCTCTGGGAGGCGACCGGACTGCCCTATCCGAGGCTGCTGGACCGGCTGATCGCGCTGGCGCAGGAGCGACACGAAGACCGAAGAACGCGGGAGTAGAACAACAGAACCAAGAACAAAGAACAAAAGATCAAACGAACAAAAGAACAAACAAATTATTGTTGACGCTCTTGTTCTCTTGTTCTCTTGTTTCCTTTGTTCCTTCCAAAGGATAGTACGTGGCGAATGTAGCAGACAATCGTCGTGAGGCGGAAAAACGTCGAGATAGCTCGCAGGCCCGGCCAGGCGTGCGGCGAGCGCTGCTGTGGAGTCTGCGCAGCGGCAAGCTGCTGGCCTTGATCGTGCTTGCCGTGTCCGGCTGGCTGCTCTACGACGCGCTGACCTCGCCGGAGTATGTTGTGCGCGCGGTTGCGGCGGAGGGCGTGACGGCGCTCTCCAACGACGATGTGCAGGCGCTGGCCGATGTGACCGGCCAGTCGATCTGGCTGGTTCGCAACGACGAGATCGAGTCGCGGATTCGGCAAAGTCCCTATGTCGAGCGTGTGAGGGCGCGCGTGGTGCTGCCCGATACCGTCGTGGTGCAGGTGACGGAGCGCCGGCCCGAGGTGCGCTGGACGCATCACGGCACGACCTACGCCGTGACCTGGGACGGGCTGGTGCTGGCGGGAGCGCCGCCGAGTGCGGCAGCCGCCACGCAGCCCGTGACGACGACCGAAGGCTTGAGCGCGCCGTCGACAGTCTCCGCGACCGACACGATCTCGGCAACGGAGGAGGGCAATGTTCCCGGCCCGGCCTTTGTCAGCAGCGTTGCGATCGAGGATACCACGCCCAACCGTGAGCTAAAACCCGGCGACAAAGTCGATCCCGACGCGCTGGAAGTCGCGCGACGTGTCACGCTGCGGGCGGCTGAGATTCCGGCACCATTGCAGCGCATTGAGTGGGACGCAGGGCTCGGCGTGTCCTTGATCGTCGGCGACAACAAGCAGGCGATCATCGGCAAGAGCGAGCGCCTGGACGAGAAGCTGGCGATTCTCGCGCAGCTGCTGCACGACAGCACGCCGTTCTCGATCCTGGACCTGCGCACAAGCACGCCGTATTACCGGTGATCGCCGATTCTCAGCTCTCAGCTCTCGGTTCTTGGTTCTTGGTTCTTGGTTCTTGGTTCTCTGGTCCTGCTCGATCCGTAAAGCATTTAGTACTAGTGAGCGGATACTAACTGTTTAGTATTGATTAGGAAATTCGTCAGCACTTCTTGTAATGCTGGATTAACAAAGGTGTCGTTGCATTGCACGATCGTGTATCGTATAATCGGGGATAAGTTGATGGCTGGCTTTACACTTAAAATCGCAAATACTTTCCGACCCTTAGCCACCGTAACTGCCGAAAGGATGAACTATGAATCGCACTGTCGTCGGCATTGACGTAGGAACCACCAAAATCTGCACCATGGTGGCCGAGGTCCGCCCCGATAGTCGGATCAATGTCCTGGGCGTTGGGCTGACACCCTCCAAGGGTCTCGATAAAGGCGTGGTCGTCAACATCGACGATGCCGTCAACGCGATCGCAACCTCGGTCGAGAAGGCCGAGCGCCTGAGCGGCTACCGTATCGGCACGGCCTATGTCGGCATTGCCGGCAAACATGTGCAGTCGCTCAACAGTCGCGGCGTCGTCGCGATCTCGCGGCCCGACCACGAGATTACGGGCATGGACGTATCGCGGGCGGTCGAGTCGGCGCAGGCAGTAGCGATCCCAACGCAGCGCGAAATTATTCACGTGATTCCACGAGCCTATATTGTCGACGGCCACGAGAACATTCGCGATCCAGTCGGCATGTCGGGCTATCGGCTGGAGGTCGAGACGCATATCGTCACCGGCGAGGTCATGGCGATCCAGAACCTGATCAAGAGCGTCGAGCGCGCCGGTGTGATCATCGACGATCTGGTCTTGCAGCCGCTGGCCAGCGGCGAGGCCGTGCTGACGGCGGAGGATAAAGATCGCGGCGTGGTGCTGGTCGACATCGGCGGCGGCACAACCGACATCGCGATCTTTATCCAGGGCGGCATCTGGCACAGCGTTGTGATCCCGGTCGGCGGCAATCATCTGACCAACGATATTGTGTATGTGCTGCACACGCCGCACAACACGGCGGAGTATCTCAAGCTCAAGTACGGCTCGGCGATCGCCAGGGAGCCTGAGGAGGGCGAGGACGACCTGATCAAAACCGAGTCTTTCGCGCCGGGCGAGCACCAGGATATCAGCCGCTATCATCTGAATCAGATCATCCAGGCGCGCTGCGAGCAGATCGTGGAGCTGATCGCCGCCGAGATTCGCCGCTCCGGCTACGAGGGCCTGCTTCCGGCAGGCATCGTGCTGACGGGCGGCTCGTCGCAGCTGCCCGGCTTCGACGAGCTGGTGCGCGAGATGCTGGGCATGCCGGTGCGCATCGGCAGCCCGTCGAATCTCACGGGCCTGTCGGACGCGGTGGACTCTCCGCCGTACGCGACGGGCGTCGGCCTGGTCAAGTGGGGCATGATCAATGGTTTGCGTCAGCCGGGCGGCTCGCTGACAGTGCCGCGTGAGCCCGGCAACTGGCGCAATGTGTATGACCGTTTCAAAGGTTGGCTGAAAGAATTTCTACCCTAGTGCAGCGGGCTGTGGACAGCGTGGAGGGCCAGAATCGCTACGCTGCCCACTTCCCACTGCTTATGGAGGCAGGTTATGGAAGGTCGGAACGGATTCGATTTCACGGGAACCGGACAGGCGTTGATCAAGGTGGTCGGCACCGGCGGCGGCGGCTCCAACGCGGTCGATCGGATGATCGAGATGGGCGTGCAGGGTGTTGATTTCATCACGGTCAACACCGACGCGCAGGCATTGATGCATTCCAAGGCGCCATCCCGGCTCCAGATCGGCGATAAGCTGACCAAGGGCCTGGGCTCGGGCGGCAACCCGGTGATCGGCCAGAAGTCGGCTGAGGAGACCACCGAGGAGCTGTACGAGGAGCTGAAGGGCTCCGATATGGTCTTCATCACCGCCGGTATGGGCGGCGGCACCGGCACCGGATCATCGCCGGTGATCGCCAGCATTGCCCAGGAGCTTGGCGCGCTGACTGTCGGCGTCGTGACGCGGCCGTTCACCTTCGAGGGCGCGCATCGCCGCAAGGTGGCTGAGCAGGGCATCGAGCAGCTCAAGCCGGTCGTCGATACCTTGATTGTGATCCCCAACGATCGGCTGTTGCAGATCACCAGCCGCAACACGTCGATGCTTGAAGCCTTCCGCATGGCCGACGACGTTCTGCGCCAGGGCATTCAGGGCATCTCGGATCTGATCATGCAGCCCGGCCTGATCAACCTGGACTTCGCCGACGTCAAGGCGATCATGACCCAGGCCGGCTCGGCGCTGATGGCGATCGGGCGCGGCTCCGGCGATAACCGCATGGTCGACGCGGCCAACATGGCGATCTCGTCGCCGCTGCTTGAGCTGTCGATCGACGGCGCGAAGGGCGTGCTCTTCAACGTCTCAGGCGGCGAAGATATGGGCATTCAGGAGCTGAACGAGGCGGCCGACATTATCGCCCGCGCGGCCGATCCCGACGCCAACATCATCTTCGGCGCGACGATCGATCCCAACATGCGCGACGAGGTCAAGATCACGCTGATCGCGACCGGCTTCGACAGCGTGCCGCGCCAGCCGCAGCGCTCGCGCTCGTTTCCGAACGTGGCCAGCAACGTGATGCCGAGCCAGCCGCCGCATCCGCAGCAGGCCGCCTATCAGCAGCGCCCGGCGCAGCCCCAGCAGCAGCCGCAGCAGCCGCGCCCAGCCCCGTCGTTCAACAACGTGTCGGACGATCTGGATATTCCGCCGTTCCTGCGCAATCGCCGCCGGTAATTGTTTATAGTCCAATTGAATCGAAGAATGAGGCTGGATGTTGATCCAGCCTCATTGTTTTACCTTTTGGATTGACTACGCGCTTTGTCACGAGACTGCTACCGGCCGGCACGCGTTACAGGGCCGGAAGCCTGCGCTGAGCGCCTCCTGGTCGGAGTGGAAGCGCACGATGTGGCCGTCCGCCCGATGATGCATGCCGTTGCAGGTTGGCAGGCAAAACGAGTGGTCGGAGGTGTCGCCGAGGAAGCGCACGCCCGAGCGACCAAGCCGCTCCAGCAGCTCAGGATCGGCGCCCTCGACGTTCAGCAGCGTGCGCTTGTTGCTGCTGCCAAAAATATACTCGCCGATCTGGCCGTCGCTGCGCACCACGCGGTGACACGGGATCAGCACCGGAATCGGGTTGCTGCCCAGCGCCGTGCCGACTGCGCGCACCGCTTTCGGTCGCCCGATCTCCCTGGCGATCCAGTTGTACGGCCGCACCTCGCCGCGTGGAATCTCCAGCGCCTTAAGCAGCACGGCGCGCTCAAACTCCGAAACATTGCGCAGATCGAAGTGCAGCTCGGGGCTGGACTTGCCGCTCAGCTGCTCGACGAGCGGCCGTGCGAGCGACTCCGGCAGCGCAGACTTGGCGCGAATCGGGCGTTGAAAGCGCGCGCGAAACGTCCGCTCGAACTCGGCCGCGTCCTGCGCCTGCATCACCGCCGAGATGCCGACATCGTTATAGGCCACGAAAAGCACGCCGATCGGCGTTTCCAGGATCGCGTAGCTATCGCCGGGGCCGATGCGCTCCATGCAGCTGCTGAGCAGCGTGGGCGGAGCTTGCACCGCGTCGATCTGGCGCAGCTTCTGGATCAGTTCACGGGCTTCGGCGAGCGACTTATTCTCTGATTGGGGCATTAATCCACCTCTTGCATCTGTTGTTCGAGCGCCGCGCGCAGCAGCTTGGTGCCGCGATGCACGTTGGCTTTGATCGTTCCCACGGGCTGGCACAACATCTCGGCCAGCTCGCCGTAGCCAAAGCCTTCGACATGGCGCAGCACAACCGCCAGCCGGTAGCGCTCGGGAAGCGATCCAACCAGCGCGCTCAGCTCATGCTCGCGCTCGACTCGCTCCAGCGCCGCGTCGGGCCGCTCATGCTGATCGACCAGAACGAACTCAGGATCGTGCCCCAGCTCGTCGAGCGGCAGGACCGGAAGCTGGCGGCTGCGTACGCGGTTGCGAAACACGTTCAGAGCGATCTGGTACAGCCACGGTCGCAGCGCCAGCGTCGCGATGCGCTCGGGCTCATACCCGGCCAGCGCCCGGTACGCGCGCACAAACGCATCCTGCGCGATCTCTTCGGCGTCTTGCGCGTTGTGCGTCAAACGCAGCGCGAACGAGTAGAGCCGATCCTGATACGTCAGCACCAGACACTCGAAGCAGCGATCGACATTTGTCGCCAGCGCTGCTTCGAGGTCGTCAGGGCACGGATGGAAGCCCAGCTCAGTTGCCATGTATGCCTCGCCAGCGCTGCCGCTCAAGGCTGGGTCGTGGGCTACGATCGCTGCTGTCGACGCCCCAGCGCAGCGCTGCAAGATCAAAGGCGATCAGACCGATCAACAGTATACTCAAGATTATCATCGCTGCCATATGAACCTCCCGCAATACCCGCATTTAACACCTTAGCCTCACAGGCTGCCAGCACCTTAAGTCGGCTAGACGTTACATAATTCGTACTAGCATGCCGACGGTGCGTAGCGCTCCTGAAGTCGTACGCCCCAGCCCGTCAGCCGCTGCCCGACCCAGAAGAGCGCCTGGTTGTAGTAGCGGCTTCTGGCGGGCTGTCCGCTCTCGGCGAGATCGATGAGCTGCCGCTGCTCGGCTTCCTCAAGCAGCGCCTGCTGATGCTCCCGCACGAGCCAATCATTGCCTGTCCACATCACTGCCTCCTTGCATGTATGTGTATTTCACGCGTTTGGCTCCCGATCGAAGGAGTGAAAGCGTTGAGTCACGTCGCCTGTCCGTCGATCCTCTCTATATTCTGAAACACACAAAATGCGATTCCGGTTGCAGAATCGAGCCCAGATTCAAAGGCAAAATGATGGCAGATGAGGTTAAGTTAGCGGAGAAGGAGATTGCGCGCAGGCATCTCACTTGAGATGCCCGGCACAGATTGTGGGGCTAGCGCTGGGGCTGGAGGTCGATCCCGAGCTTGGCAAAAACGCCTGCTGCCAGATCGAAGACGGGTGCGGGAATGCTCCACGGCTCGGCTTTGTCCACGGCCAGCATTTCGAGGACCTCTTGATGCTGCGGTGGCAGCAGCGCCTGCTGTCGGGGAATGGTGTAGATCTCGTCGGCGAGCGTGTAGCGCATAACCGGCGTGTGCTCCTGCGCGATCTGGCTATAGGCGTGTATCAGCGCGGCGACTTCTTTGGTGGGCACAAAGTTGATCTCGTCCCTGCCGACCGGAGCGGTGATGTAGTAGTCGGCGTGGCCGCGTCCCTTGCGCCGCCGGATCGCAATGTTAGCGGGCAGACGAACAGCAGGCTTGCCGCCGTGATCGAATGTCGGCAGGTCGCACCAGTGCAGCCGCGCAGAATCGAAGTGGGCGATGCGCTCCTTGGGCTGGTGCAGCACGCGCAAACCTTCCGCTCCCGGCGGGTCGATGGGCTTGATGCCGCGCAGCGCCGTGACGCGATCTTCCAGCGTGCGGACATTAAAGCCGCGCATGCGAATCCGCCCGATCAAGCCCTCGCGCCGCCAGGTCACAAGCTCAAAGAACTTGCCGACGGTCACGCCCTCGCCGCGCAGAACCGGCCGCAGCTTATCGTTATTGATGATGAAACGGTCAGGACGAATTTCGTCAAGATCCGGTGGTTGCCAGGGTTGTGTCATAGCTTCTCAGAAAGCGAACGACGTCGATCGTTGCGCTTCCCGTAGATTACTCCTCAGCGTAGCGCGCAAGAATTGGCCCGGTGTAGGCGTGGCAGATCGCGATCGCCAGCGCGTCGGCGGCGTCGTCGGGCTTGGGAATCCGATCCAGGCCCAGCGTCAGCCGGACCATCTCCTGCATCTGTTTTTTGTCGGCGGCTCCGTAGCCCGCGACGGCTTGCTTGACCGCCAGCGGCCGGTACTCCTGGATCGGAATGTTGGCATCCGCCAGCGCCAGAAGCGCCACGCCGCGCGCATGACCGACCGCCAGCGCCGTGTTGACGTTCTTACCGAAGAACAGCTCTTCGATTCCTGCCGTCTCTGGCTTGTACTGCTCGATCACCGCGATCAGGCCGCGATGCAGCAGCTGCAACCGCTGCGCCAGCGCCAGCTCTTTGGACGTCGTCAGCGCGCCATACTCGACGCACTTGAGACCGCCCACGCCGTCTTCTTCCACAATGCCCCAGCCCATGATCGCGGTGCCGGGATCGATGCCGAGTGTACGCATAAGATAGAACCAAGAACCTAGAACCTAGAACCGAACGAACAAGAGAACAAGAGAACAAGAGAACAAAGGAACAAAAGAGCGAAGAACAACGCAAGAATCAAGATCCTAACTTTGCTTCGTCCTTAGTTTTGCTCAGCAGGAACAATACCGGCAAAGTTACGAATAGAAGCTGCGCGAAACAAAGAACCAAGAACACGCTGGCAGGTTAGCACTGCTGGTTCTTGGTTCTTTGTTCTTGGTTCTGCCTAAGATTCTGCAAACTTCTCTGCCAGCTCTTCCGAGACATCCAGATTCGAGTAGACTTTTTGCACGTCGTCCAGATCTTCGAGCTTTTCCATCAGCCGTAGCGCCTGCATCGCCGTGGTCTCGCTGTCGGGCGTAAACGGCGTGGTCGGCTTCATCAGCGGCTCGACATTGGTGATCGGCAGCCCGGCGCCCTGAAGCGCTGTCCGCACCGTGTTAAGATCTTCGAACGCGGTGTAGATCTCAACCTGGTTGCCGTCGACCTCGACATCATCCGCGCCCGCGTCGATCGCCTGGAGCATCACCTCGTCGGGATCGAACTTCTGGCCGTCGGGAAACTCGATCGTGATCAAGCCTTTGTTCTCGAACATCCACGACACCGAGCCGCTCTCGCCCAGGTTGCCGCCGCCCTTGGTGAAGGTCGAGCGCACCTCGGCCGCCGTGCGGTTGCGATTATCCGTCGCCGCCTGCACGATGATCGCGACGCCGCCGGGAGCATAGCCCTCGTAGTAGATCTCGTCGATCGATGCCTCAGCGCCCTTGCCCAGGCCGCGATCGATCGCGCGCTGGATATTATCCATCGGCATGTTGCTCTGCCGGGCTTTATCGACCGCCAGCCGCAGCCGGAAATTCATATCTGGATCGCCGCTGTTGCCTTCGCGCGCCGCAACGGTGATTTCACGAGCCAGCTTCGTAAAGAGTGCGCCACGCTTCTGATCCAAAATGCCTTTGGAGCGACGAATAGAATGCCATTTGGAATGGCCGGACATACATCTATCTCCTTTTCAAATAGTTTGCAGCCTTCATTATAGCCAGCGCAGCGCCGATGGGCAACCACGTTGAGGCCACTGATGTGGTGCTGAATCGATCGCAAGAAGAAAGCCCACGGGGAATACCCGTGGGCTGCCGTCGATGAGTGAAGGCTTACAGCTCGGTCGCGGTGCTGCCCGGCGCGACGACAACGCTGCTCTGCGGCGATGGCGTCGGCGTGACATGGCCGTTGCCGCTCGGATCGTAGCGCCGCACGCGACTCAGGATCTCGCGCAGCTCTTCGCCGCCCATGGTCTCGACCTCAAGCAGCTTGTTCGACAGATCATGCAGCACGTCGGTGTTCTGCTCAAGCACGATCCGCGCGCGCTCATGCGCTACATCGACCAGCCGCTTGACTTCGGCGTCGATCTGCCGCGCGGTATCCTCGGAGTAGTTGCGCTGCTCCGAGATCTCGCGGCCCAGGAAGATCATCTCCTGCGCCTCGCCCAGCTGGATCGGGCCGAGCTTCTCGCTCATGCCGAAGCGCGTAACCATCGCGCGTGCCGTGCGCGTGACTGCCTGAATGTCGCTGCCCGCGCCCGTGGTGTAGTCCACCAGGATCAGCTCCTCGGCGGCGCGACCCCCCAGCGCGTAGGCCATCTCGGCCTCGAACTGCTGCACCGTGCGATAGTTCTGATCGTCCTCGGGCAGGAACAGCGTGTATCCGCCGGCCCGGCCACGTGGCACGATCGTGATCTTGTGCACCGGATTGGCCTTCGGCATCGCCGCACCGACAATCGCGTGACCGGCCTCATGATAGGCCGTCAGCCGCTTCTCGGCCGGCGTCATCACGCGCGAGCGTCGCTCGGGACCGCCCAGCATCATGCGCTCGGTCGCATCCTCAAGATCGAGCATGCTGATGCGCTTCTTGCCGCGCCGTGCCGCCAGAATCGCCGCCTCGTTGACGATATTCGCCAGATCCGCACCGGAGGCACCCGGCGTGACCTTCGCGATCGCCTCCATGTTCACATCCTCGTTCAGGGGCTTGCCCTTGGTGTGAACCTTGAGAATGTCGAGCCGTCCGCGAATATCCGGCGCGTCCAGGATTACTTGGCGGTCGAAGCGGCCGGGCCGCACCAGCGCCGGATCGAGCACGTCGGGCCGGTTGGTCGCCGCGATCACGATCACGTTGGTGTTGGTATCGAAGCCGTCCATCTCGACCAGGATCTGGTTGAGCGTCTGCTCGCGCTCGTCGTGGGAGCCGCCCAGGCCCGCGCCGCGCTGACGACCAACCGCGTCGATCTCGTCGATGAAGATGATGCAGGGAGCGTTGCGCTTGGCCTGATCGAACAGGTCACGCACACGGCTCGCGCCGACGCCGACGAACATCTCGACGAACTCAGAGCCCGAGATCGAGAAGAAGGGCACGCCCGCCTCGCCGGCAACCGCACGGCTGAGCAGCGTCTTGCCGGTGCCTGGAGGGCCCACCATCAGCACGCCGCGAGGAATTCGCGCGCCGAGCTGAGCGAACTTATCAGGGAACTTCAAGAACTCGACGACCTCGGTCAGATCTTGCTTGGCCTCTTCCTGGCCGGCCACATCTGCAAAGGTCACCGTCGGCTTGTCGCCCGTGAACATGCGCGCGCGGCTCTTGCCGAAGCTCAGCGCCTGGTTATTCGAGCCCTGCGCCTGGCGCATAAAGAAGACAAAGAAGCCGATCAGCAGCAGCATCGGCAGCACCACCGTGAAGGCGCTCAGAATGCCACCCCACGGCGGCGGGTTGTCGGTCGCAATCTCCGGCGTCTTAAACTCGGGGATCGCTACGTTCTGTCCCGCTGCAATCTGCGCCTGGATCGTCTGGAGCCGCGTGCTCTTGACCGTCTCCAGATAATCTGCGATTGGCGTGCGATCGCTCTTGGTAACCCGGCCGGTCGCCTTGGCGTTGGCGCCACAGTCGGGCTGGCGGTAGTACGCTACACTTGTGCCATCGGCCGACTCGACCAGCCGGCAGATGTCGCCGCGCAGCGCTCCATCGATGACCTGATTGAACGTGAGCGTTTCCTCGCCACCGGTGCTGGAGCTGTTGATGTACTGTGCGATCAACGCCAGGGCCGCAACCAGGATGATGAGATAAACAAAGCTGTTACGCAGCCAGCGGTTATCTCCCATGATGTGTTCCTTTCATGCCCAGTTATTGTGCTACGCCATTTCCGCATGGCGTGGCCTGCTAAGAGTGTTATGTGTAGATCTGCGGATGTAACACGCCGACATACGGTAGATTACGGTAAAGCTCCATGTAATCGAGACCATAGCCAACCACAAATTCATTCGGAATATCAAAGCCGGTGTAATCGATCTCGACGTTGGTGTTGCGACGGCTGGGCTTGTTGAGCAGCGCGCACACTTTCAGGCTGGCCGGATTGCGACGCTGCAAGCTTTCGCGCAGATACGCTAGCGTCAAGCCGCTGTCGACAATATCCTCAACAATCAGCACGTGCTGGTTGCCGATGTCGGTATCGAGATCCTTCAGAATACGGACAACGCCGCTGGTCTCAGTGGCCTGACCATACGACGAGATCGCGATGAAGTCCAGCTTGATGGGTCGTTGCAAGGAACGTGCCAGGTCCACAATGAACATCAGCGAACCTTTCAGCACTCCCACCAGCAGCAGCTCCCGGACATCGGCGTAGTCCTGGTTGATCTGCTGGGCAAGCTCTTGAACTCGCTGCTGGATACGATCGTGGTCCAACAGAACATACTCAATGTCGTCATGAATCGCTTGAATCGTTCTGCTGTCACGCTCCATTTGCCCCTCCTGTCGCTCACTACGTAGCTACGTGCTGCTCGCCTGGTCCGGCTGTCTCGGCGCGGCTGAGCTTAAGCTGCGTCCGTCCGATCACGAACCATAATCCTCGTGGTAGCTGCACCCGTCGCCGGTTGATCGCAATCGCCGCCAGAATCGCGTCGATGTGTTTCGCCTCTAGCTCAGCTGCTGGGTCCAGTACCTGCGCCGCTTTGCGAATCAGCCGCCGTTGAAGCGCCTGGTGTAGCTGCTGCCAGCGCTGCCGCTCGAAGGCTACTTCGCCGGCATCGGTCTGCGCGATCTCGGCCCAGACCTGCTCCGCTAGCTCGCTCAGCAGCTCGTCTTCTTCGGCGCAAACACGAGCTGTGCGACCTAAAGTTGCCACGATAGCTGGATTATACGTTTTTAACAGCGGAATAATGTAACCCCGAACACGATTCCGGGTAAAAATCGGCGATTCGTTCGAGGAATCGTAGCGCGGCGTGAGCTGCTGCTCCGTGCAATAGGCTTCGATCTCGGCGCGGCTGGTCTCAAGCAGGGGCCGAATCAGTCTGATCGATGGGTGGGTGGGTGGATCACTGGTCGTGTCAGCCGGTCGGCTAGGCCGCATCGCCGCCAGTCCGCTCGGGCCCGCGCCGCGCAGCAGCCGCAGGATCACGGTCTCAGCCTGGTCGTCGGCGGTGTGTCCCAGCGCGATCGTATCAGCGCAGATCGATCGGGCAGTTTCCAGCAAAAAGTGCGATCGAACAGCGCGCGCCGTCTCCTCGATGCCCGTCCGGCGCTCACGAGCGATCGTGCCGACATCCGCCTGTCCAACGCTCACAGGAACTTCCCACTCGGCGGCGATCTGAGCGACAAATGCGGCATCGGCGGCGGAGTCCGGGCGCAGACGGTGATCCAGATGGGCGACATGCAGCCGGAGGCGGCGCTCAGGCGCAATTCGACGCAGCAGATGCAGCAGACACAGCGAGTCCGGCCCGCCCGACACCGCCACCACGATCGTCGCTCCCGTGGGCAGCAGCGCATACCGATCGCAGAACGCGAGCACCTGTTCCATTTGTGCCGCCATGCTGATCCATCCTGAAATGACAAAACCGGCTCTTCAGAGAGCCGGTTCTCGGTGGTGCTGGGGGGGAGGATCGAACTCCCGACCTTGGGGTTATGAATCCCACGCTCTAACCATCTGAGCTACCCCAGCGCATGTTGCCGTGCAATGTGATTGCTCATGCTGTGATACGTAATGCACCATCAACATGAGCAATCAAGTTTGGTAGCGGCGGATGGATTCGAACCATCGACCTTCGGGTTATGAGCCCGACGAGCTGCCACTGCTCCACGCCGCGACGACGAGAGCAATAGTACCACGCGGCTGGCAGGTTGTCAAACGGCGGTCGAGAACCAAGAACCAAGAACCAAGAACCAAGAACCAAGAACCGAGAACCCAAGAGGAACAAAGGAACAAGCGAACAAAGGAACAAAGCAGTACCGCTACTCCCCTTCTCCTGTCGCAACCGAGGCGGAAGCCCGCCGAGGTTCGGGGAAAGGGGGCGGGGATGAGGGCCAAGTGAGAGCCAGCCCGGCCGATCAAACCGCGATGCGCGTGATCAGCTCGGTCAACAGCCGCGTGTGTGCCAGCACGTCCTCGAACGGCACATGCTCGTCAGCGCCCAGGATCGAGCTGGTGGGCCGCTCCAGCCCACAGCTAAGCAGCGGTACGTCGGGCGCGAGCAGCGCCGCCGGCGCCGAGAACGGCGTGAGCGGCAGCACGTGTGCGGGCTTGCCAAAGACTGGCACCGCAGCCTGTGCGGCATCGAAAGGCAGCTCGCTGGATTGCAGCGGCTTGTACGCGCCTGGCAGCAGCTTCATATGGAGATCGCTGAAGCCCCGGTTTTGCAAATGGGCTTGCAGCAGCTCGAACAAGCGCGCCGGCTGAAGATCCGGCACGAGCTGGAACTGGATCTCGGCGCTGGCTCGCTGCGGAATCGAAGGCACCGCGCTGCCGCTGACATGGAGATTGCTGATATTGACGGTCGGCGAGAACGTTTCGGTGCGCGTCAGCATCGCGCCGCCGACATTGGCGACAAACTGCTGAATGCCCCAGGCATCGCGCCGCGCCTGATCGCCGATGTCGAGGCCCTGAACCGCGTTAAGCGCCTGGCGGCTGGGCGGCGCGATCTCGTCGTAAAACCCTTCGATCAGAATCTCCTCGAACTCGCTCTTGATGCTGCTTAGCGCCAGCACCAGCGTCCAGATCGGATTGGGCACGGTCGCGGCATAAGTCGCCGGCACAACCGTGGTCGTCGTCGCGACCTGTAGCTCGACCTGGAGCAGGCCTTTGACGCCGGTATAGAGCAGCGGCGTTCCCGCGCTATCGAAGCCGCCGCCGCTCCACAGCGAAAGATTGCACGCGCTGATCGCTTCGCGGGCCGCGCTGAGGTTTGGGCTGCCGATCAGGCTCTCGCCCTCGACTACAAACGTGATATTGAGCGGAACTTTTTGTTCGATCAGTGCCTGAATCGCCGCCGCACGTGCCACCAGCTCGCCCTTGACAACCGCGCCACGGGCATAGACCTTGTTATCGCGCACAGTTGGTCGGAACGGATCGATGCTCCAGGAGCGACGTAGTCCGGCGGGCGCGACATCGTAGCGGCCGTAGAGCAGCAGCGTACGCTCAGCGCCTGCGTCATAGCGTCCAATCACGATCGGCGCGCCCGCTGTCGCAACGATTCGGCAATCCAGGCCGACATCGCGTAAAATCGCGACAACACTGTCGGCGCATTCGGTAAGTTCGCGCGTCTGTCCTGAAACCGACGATTGAGCGCAGAGCAGTCGCAGGTTGTTGAGCAGGGCATCGGGCTGTGGGCTAGCGGGATGGTTCACGCTGATCTCCTTCTGCGGACAGTATGATCGACGCCTATTATACTGTCAAGATGACGAAAGCATGGCAGGCGTGTCGGCGATTGTCGCGCTGAGATGGTTCGGCGACAGGTTGCCGGACGCGCTCTAGTGAAGAGGGAGCCGGTTCATGCAACTATGGCGTTTGTTTATCGCGATCGATCTACCGGAAGCGGTTAAGCAGCTGATGAGCGATCTCCAGGCTCAGCTGCGCCGCTACACCCAGGCCGTGCGCTGGGCCGATCCCAACGGCACACACCTTACCTTGAAATTCCTGGGCAGCACCCGCGCAGACGCCGTCCCTGCGATCATCGCGGAGATGGAGCGCCTCGCCGTCCACCACCGGCCGTTTCAGCTCCAGACCGAGGCGTTGGGCACATTTCCCAGCCTGATCCGGCCGCGTGTCCTCTGGCTGGGCGTGCGCGGCGATATGCCGGCGCTCAAGGCGCTGCAAGCTGATGTCGAGCGTTACACCGAGCCACTCGGCTTTCCGAACGAGGATCGTGCGTTCAGCCCGCATCTGACCTTAGGTCGCAGTGTAAAAGATCCCGACCCACTGCAACTCGTATCCATTAGTGGTGCTGTGCAGCAGACAAAAGTACTACATTCAGTAGTACTTCCTGTACACGAGATCGTGCTGATGCGCTCCGAACTTCGGCCTTCAGGCGCGCGCTATCACACGCTGGCGCATGTGCAGCTTGACGGTCCCGCCTAGCTTGGTATAATGGGCCGCGCTGATAGACATGACACTCCCCGCCAGCCTCTAGAAAGTATCCACCTTGATTACACCTCTACGAATCGCAGTTTGTGGCCCTGGACAAGCGGACCCGCCGCTGCTTGCACTCGCCGAAGCAGTTGGCCTTGCCCTGGCTCGTGCTGGCGTGATCGTGTTGTGTGGAGGATTGGGCGGTGTGATGGAGGCTGCCTGCCGGGGAGCACGCCAGGCTGGCGGCTTAACGGTTGGGCTGCTTCCATCGACGGATGCACACACAGCCAATCCAGCGGTCGTGCTGCCGATCGTGACCGGCATGGGCGAGGCGCGCAATGTGATCCTGATCCATAGCGCCGAAGCCGTGGTCGCCATCGGCGGTGGCTGGGGCACGCTTTCGGAGATCGCGCTGGCTCGTCGAGCCGGCTTGACGGTTGTCGGCTTGCAGAGCTGGCAGCCCAGCGGCACAGAAACCCTGGTGGAGCCGGCCACGACGCCGGAGGCCGCCGTGGAGCTTGCTGTCGCCGCAGCCCGTCAGCGGCGCGGAAGTGTTGGCTCAGCGGTCTATCACATCGACATCAGTGGTTCGACCCTATAATGAGGTTCGCTTCTACGGATGTCTGCTTACTGGTTTTGGGCTGAAGAAGGCCCCAAGGAGGAATTCATGCGACGACGCGCCTCGATGAGCGCTCTGCTCGTTCTGCTTGCCGCTCTGCTGGTAGTCCCCACGCTGGCAGAAGCAAGCCCGCCGCCACCGCAAGCTCAATATTTCCAAGAGACGGGCCATGCTGCTCATAACTGGTACTGGCAATTCTGGAAGAATACGCCGAATGCGCTACGCATCCTCGGCTTTCCCATTTCAGAGCCATTCGTCCAGGAAAGCTTCACCGAGCCCGGCAAGTTCTACCGCGTGCAGTACTTCGAGCGCGCCGTGCTGGAAGAGCATCCTGAGAACTTCGGCCGCGACAACAACCGCTTCTATGTTCTGGGCCGTCTGCTCGGCAACGAGCTGATCAAGGGCCGCGAGAATGAGGCGCCTTTCCAGCCTGTCGCATCGATCCCCAGCAACGCCAACCAGACCTGGTTCCGAGAAACCCAGCACACGCTGCGCAACGACGCCACCCGTGGACCGTTCAAGTCTTTCTGGGAGCAGTACGGCGGCCTGCTGGTCTTTGGCTATCCTAAGTCCGAGCCGTTCCAGGAGCGCAACGCGGATACTGGCGAGACCTACTGGGTGCAGTACTTCGAGCGCAACCGCTTCGAATATCACCCGAACGAGCCCGATCCGGCCTTCCGCGTGCTGCTGGGTCGCCTCGGCGATCAGTACGCCAAGCAGAACCCGTCCAAGGTTGACACCGGCGCCTTCCGCTATCGCCAGCCATCGGAGTCGATGCCGGAGCCGTTCATCTATGGCTCGAACGCCCAGCTCTACTACGTCGATCGTGAGCGCGTGCTGACGCTGGCCAAGAGTGGCTTCGAGGCCAATAACTTCAGCGGCGGCCCGACCTGGATTCGCCAGCAGGTGCCGTGGCAGGATCACATGAACAGCGATGGCTCGATCGCCTGGGGCGAGCTTGACCGCATCGTCGACGCCACCAGCGGCAAAGGCGTGAAGCTGCTCTTCAGCGTCGTGCGCGCGCCCGGCTGGGCCACCGTCGACGGCGGCCATGGCATGCCGACTCGCGCCAACTTTGGACGCTTCGGTCAGTTCATGGGCGCGATGGCCACGCGCTACAAAGGCCGTGTCCACGCCTACGAGATCTGGAACGAGCAGAACTACGCCGTCGAGAACGGCGGTGTGGTTGCCGAAGCTCCCTACTACGTCGATCTGCTGGTCGCCGGCTACGACGCGATCAAAGCCGCCGATCCGAACGCGATCGTCGTTTCGGGATCACCCACGCCTACCGAGACCAACAAGCGTGAGGTTGCCTACAGCGATCTGGCCTACCTGCGCGCCATGTTCCGCGATCCGCGCTTCCGTACGCACATGGACGTTGTCGGCGTGCACCCGGCCGGCACGCTCAACCCGCCCGATGAGCTGCCCAACCCGGGCCGACCGCAGAACAGCGTCTGCGACGGCTGGAACGGCAACACCGAGTTCTACTTCCGCCGCCTTGAGCAGATCCGCGACGTGATGGTTCAGGAAGGCTTGGCCGATCGCCAGATGTGGGTCACAGAGTTCGGCTGGGCGACGCAGAACAACACGCCGGGCTATGAGTACGGCCAGTGCAATTCGCCCGAGGAGCAGGCGCAGTACATCAAGCGCGGCATCGAGCTTGCCCGCTACAACTACGCTCCGTGGGTCGGCGCGATGTTCGTCTGGAACCTGAACTTTGCCGTCACCTGGAACGGCGCTGGCAACCCGCTGCACGAGCAGGCATCGTTCGGTATCCTGAATCCTGACTGGAGCCCGCGACCGGCGTTCAACGCGATCCAGAACATGCCCAAGCCCTAAGCGAGCAGTTTGGAATGTTGGAGGGAGGAGCGCAGGGCGGATTCTTTGAATCGCTCGCGCTCTTCCTTTTTATTTGTTTGGTACACTTTGCACTATGATTTCAATCCAAGCCGAACACAGACCTAAGAGATTTTGAGGAGGCTTTTCGTGAAGACTCGATCATGGCACGGACCGCGTTTCTGGGCCATTCTCACCTTGATCGGACTGCTCGTGCCGTTGATCGCCGCGTGTGGTGGCGTGACAACCGCGCCGCCCGAGCCAGGCACAACCACTGCCGCTCCATCCGCCAGCCCTTCCGCAGCCGCAACCATCGCTCCGGCGACGGCAACCGCCGAGGCGACAGCTGCTCCATCAGATACCGCCAGCGCAACGGCCACCGCGCCAGCCGAGACGGCCGAGCCCTCGGCGACCAGCGCGCCGCAAGGTTCCGGCAGCACAGACAGCTCCAATATTCCCGATCAGCTTGAGTATGGCGCGGCAGCGCAGCTCTACTACACCGACGCCGCTCGCGTGATGAAGCTGGCGGAGATCGCGGGCCTGGACTGGGTTCGCCAGCAGGTGCCGTGGAAAGACACCGAGGTGCCGGATCGGACCTTTGGCTTCCAGGAGCTGGATAAGGTCGTCGATACGGTTGCAGCCAGCAATAAAAAATTGATGCTGAGCGTAGCCAAGTCGCCCGATTGGGCCACCGGCCGGCCCGGCGATAATGGCCTGCCGCAGAACAAAGAAGATTTTGGACGCTTTGTCGAAGAGTTGGCCAAGCGCTACACGGGCAAGGTTCACTCGATCGAGATCTGGAACGAGCAAAACCTGGCCGTCGAGAACGGTGGCCGCGTCACCGAGGCAGACGCCGGGCGCTATGTCGAGATGCTGAAAGAGGCCTACACGCGCATCAAAGCGGTCGATCCATCGATCGCCGTGGTGGTGGGCGCGCTCTCCTCGACCGGCGTTACCGAGGTCAACACCGCCGTCGACGACATCACCTACTACAAGGCGATGTACACCTACAACAACGGCGAGATCAAGAATTACATGGATGCGCAGGGCTTCCACCCCGCGACGGCGCTCAATCCGCCGGATGCGCTCTGGCCCGATCAGCCCGGCCCTGGTCCCGGCTGGCAGGATAGCCGCACCCACTACTTCCGCCACATCGAGGATGTGCGCCAGGTGATGGTCGACAACGGCCTCGCCGACAAGCAGATCTGGATCACCGAGATGGGCTGGGCGACACAGAACAACACGCCCGGCTACGAGTACGGCAACTCGATCTCGTTCGAGCAGCAGGCGCAATACCTGGAAGGTGCGCTCTTCCGCACCAAGACTCAGTACCAGGATTTCGTCGGCGTGGTCTTCATTTGGAATCTAAACTTTGCCGTCACCTGGGGCACCGCCGGCAACGAACTGCATGAGCAGGCAGCGTTTGGCATTCTGAACCCGGATTGGAGCCCGCGCCCGGCATTCACCGCGATCCAGGGCTTTATCAACGCCGAGCGTCGCGGCGGCCAGTAGTTTCAACCACACAAGCCCACAGCAAAGGCCCGCCGATCGAGTCGGTGGGCCTTGCGTTTTAACGATGGGCTAGCGGCTTCCGCTACAGCACGCCTCTGGTCTTCAGCTCCAAATATTTGTTGATCACCGCCACCGAGAGCTTATCGGCGGGAACGTCGAGCGTCAGCACGCCCGCGCGATTCAGCGTGTCCAGAATAATCCGGCGCTCGTCGAGCAGCTGCTCGGCCACGGCGCGCTGGTAGGCATCGGTCGAGGAGACGGGCTGCTGCGCGGCGATGCGGGTGATGTTGGGATCGTTCATGATCACCAGCAGCGGCAGATGATGCTGGGCCAGCCGGGCCATGTAGGCGATCAGCGGCTGCGCGGCGTCGAGCGTGACCAGATCGCTAAACACCACGATCAGTGAGCGGCGCTTGTTCTTGACGCTGAGATAGCCCAGCCCGCGACGATAGTCCGCCTCCACGGGCTGCGACTGGATGTTGTACAGCAGCTCCAGCATTGTGTAGAACTGGCCGCGTCCCTTGTGCGGCGCGAGATACACGCCAACGTCGTCGGCGAAGGTCAGCATCCCGATCTGATCGCCGCGCAGTGTCGCGACGTAGCTGGTCAGCAGCGCCGCATTGATCGCGTAGTCCAGCTTTTGAATATCGCCGATCGGCGGTCGCATCAGCCGTCCGGTGTCGAGGACACAGACCACATGCTGCGAGCGCTCGGTTTCGTACTCGATCGCCGTAAGCTTGTTGCGGCGAGCCGTCGCACGCCAGTTGATGCGGCGGAACTCGTCGTCGGGCGTATAGTCGCGCAGACGCTCAAACTCGCTGCCGGAGCCGAAGACCTTGGCGTTGCGCAGACCAAGCTCGGTCAGCAGGCCCTTGCGTGCCAGCAGATCGTACTTGCGCACGTCGAGCACATTGGGATAAACCCGCACGCCGTCGGCGGTGGGATAGCGCGCCTGGCGCAGAAACGTGCCCAGCGTCGAGCGGTAGCGCAGATTGGTATCGCTCCACTGGTAATCGCCGCGCTGGACCGGCGTGACATGATAGCGCATCTCGACGCTATCCAGCGGCGGGATCTGACCATCCAGCAGATCTTTGTCGGCGCGAAACTGGTACGGATACTCGTCGCGCAGCTTGAAGCGCACAGCGCGCGGGCTGGCGTTCTCAAGCTCCAGCGTGATCAGATTGGGCACGCCCAGCGAGAGCTTGGACTCGTTGATCCGCCGGATTGTGATCTGATCCGGCTTGGTGCTGATCACATAATCGGCGATCACCAGGCCGAGCAGCGCGACAAAATAGATCACCGCCAGCCAGGTCAGCGGCTGCGCAAAGCTCGCGCCCGCGACGACGACCGCGCCCAGCAGCAGCAGAAACAATAAACGTGGCGTAGGCAGCATAAGCGTCCTGTCTCAAGCAGAATCAACCGAACGGGAAGGAATATTTGGGGGAACACCCCCAAACCCCCGGCCTTTCGGCCTGCCTAACGCGGCACTTCGACGCGTGCCAGAATCCGATCCACGGCTCCGTCGGCGGTCAAGCCTTCGATCTCGGCCTCGGGGCGCAGAATCACGCGGTGGCGATAAACCGGCTTGACCAGAAACTTGACATCGTCGGGGATCACAAAATCGCGGCCCTGCATCGCGGCCCAGGTTTTGGAGGCCAGCAGCAGGCTGATCGAGGCGCGCGTCGAGCCGCCCAGTATCAGATCTGGGAGCCGCCGCGACTCCTGCGCGATGTCGGAGATATACTTGAAAATTCCTTCTTCCACGCGAACCGCGGCGATTTCAGCCTGGCAGCGGGCGATTACCTGCGGCGTGACCGACGCCTGAAGGTTGGTGCGCTCCAGATGCCGCGCGTCGAAGCCCTGGTGGTAGCGGCGCAGCACCTCGATCTCGACGTTTTGCGGCGCGTAATCCACGATGACCTTGAACAAAAAGCGATCGAGCTGGGCCTCGGGCAGCGGATAGGTGCCCTCATACTCGACCGGGTTCTGGGTGGCGACCACAAAGAACGGCTCGGTCAGCGGCATGCGGTCGCCTTCGATCGTGACCTGGCGCTCTTCCATGGCCTCCAGCAGCGACGACTGGGTTTTGGCGGGCGCGCGATTGATCTCGTCGGCCAGCAGCACCTGGGTAAAGATCGGGCCTTTGCGCAGGCGGAACTCGCTGCTGCTCATCTCAAAAATCGTGGTGCCGAGCACATCGGACGGCATCAGGTCGGGCGTGAACTGAATACGCTTGAAATCGGCCTGGATCAGCGCCGACAGCGTTTTGGCCATCAAGGTTTTCGCGGTGCCGGGAACGCCTTCCAGCAGCACGTGTCCGCCGGTCAGCAGCGCGACCAGCACATGCGTAAAAGGCTCCTCCTGCCCAACCAGAACTTTGCCTGCTTCGCGTCGGATATGTTCGGTGACCTGTTGAACCAGCATGAATGCTCCTCAAAGCTGAGATGAAATAGGTAGGTGATCGCTTCTGGATCAGGCCGCGATCGTCGCGTGCCAGGCCGCAACCCGGCGTGTCAGCTCGTCGCCGTCATGCTCAAGCGCGACCTGCCGGTGAAACATCGCCATCCAGATCGAGAGCGGCGGTAGCAGCACAACCAGCGTGCCCACGACCAGCGCGATAATCAGCGCATCGCCGGCAAACGGCGGAATCGTCAGCCCAAGCCGCTCCTGGATGATCAGCAGCGTCGCGATCAGCGTGCCGATAAACGACAGGCTCACCGTGCCGAAGATCGCGCCGGCACCCATGAACATTAGCAGGCTGCGTCCGAAGCGCGCCGACATCAGATCCACCGAGCGACCCGCCGCCGCGCCCCACGATCGCTGCTCAAGCACGAATGCCTGTAGCGCATAGACGGTGCTCGCCAGCCAACCGCCGAATGAGATCAGCGACCACAGGGTTGAGATCTGGCCGACGACGCCGATAAACACACCGGCGGAAGCTCCGACGAGGTTGCTGACGCTACCCAGCAGTACGCCGCTCAGAAGCGAAAGATAGAAGATTGGGCACGACACGACGACTGATATGACGCCGGCAAAGATCGAAGCGACGAGGCTGAACAGCATGTTGAACAGGACCATGCCGCAGCCGCGTGCAGGGCCGATCTTCAGCGCTCCGGCCAGCGTGATCGGCCGGTTGCTGAGTGCGGCGTCGGCGGCGCGTGAGAGGGCAGCGAAGCTGTACAGCGTCAGCGGATAGATCAGCAGTCCCAGCACGAAGATCAGCAGCAGCGTCCAGCCGACGCCGGTACCAAGCTGCGTGCGGACAAGCGTCGTGCAGAGCAGCGCCAGCACCGCGATCACGACCAGCAGGGCCGTCGAGACCAGCAAAAATCCCGACAGGTTGCGCCGGTAGAGCCGCAGTCCGTCGTCGAGCACCTGAAGCACCGAGGGCAGCGCGCGAGTCTGGTTCATCGGATGCGGCCTTTCGCGTCGGCAAAGGCATCGGCAGCGCGCACCAGCCGTACCAGCTGCTCGTCGTTGCCAGTCCGCCGGAACTGTTCCAGCAGCGCTTGCAGCCGCTCGGCCTGCTCGTCGTCGGCGCCGTGGTAGCGCTGAAGCTCTTTAATAAACGCCGCGTCATCGGCGGGCGGCACGAAGCCATAGGGCCGCGCCAGACGGCGCTTCAGCTGATTGCGGTAATGTTCCAGCATGTAGGATTGTTTTCTAGCCCGGCGAAAAAGCATCGCCAGCGACTGGATGTACTCGGCCGAGGAGCGTCGGGCGACATCGGCGCGCAGCGGGATTGGCCGTCCAAAGCGTCGCCCGGTCAGGAGGATGTAGAGCACCACCACGAGCGCGGCATAGAACGCGGACCAGCCCCACCACTGGCGCAGGATCGCGCCGCGTAATGTGGGCGGCGTATTGTAGCCGTGATGAAACTCGTTGAAGAGCACCGTCGCATCGCGGGGAGCGCGGGCCAGCAGATTCAGGATCAGCGCCGCGCTGCCGGTTTCGCGCAGGCCCTGGTTGGAGAAGGGAAAGACCGAGGTTGCGAGATACACGTAGCCGCGACCTTCTTGCAGGCCGACCACGCTCGGGCCGAGTCTCGTGCTGAGCAGCGGCACATAATCGTCGCGGCTCAGCTCCAGCACGCTTTGTGTATTGACGGGCACGCTCAGCAGCGGCGGATCGGTCAGCAGCGGCTGGACCACGTCGGCGCGCTCGACCGGATCGAGATCGTCGTCGTTGACGACCGTGGCCTGGAGTTGATCCAGCAGCTTGTTCTGATTGCCGAAGAGCGGCGGATCGGGAACGACCAGGATCAGCGTGCCGCCGCCGCGCACCCAGCGCAGCGTTTCTTCGGCCTGCGCCTCGGTGATCTGCTCCTCGGGCGCGATCGTAAACAGCACATGCGCCGAGTCGGGAATGCTCCACTCGGTATATTCGAGATTGGTGGCGTTGTAGCCCAGCGACTGAAGCCAGCGCTGAAGACCGAGCGCGCCCTGCTCGCCGGCCGAATGCGTGGAGCCGGCCTGATCCGGCGCGTCGGCCTGGTTGTTGCCGGGGCCGTAGATAGTAAAGCCGATCAAGATGCCGAACAGCGCCACGATCAGCAGCAGATCCCGCCAGCGCTTCATGATTTAGGCTCCCTGCCGCGTAGCTCCTGGATCTGCGCCTCGTAGGCCAGGAAATCTTGCTCTGCGATCTCGCGCTTGCCGTACCACACGCGCTCGAAGGTGCTCACCACCGGCGCAAGCTGCTGTGACAGCGGCCCGTTGGATCGTACCTGGTCCAGGTATTCGCGGTTCGTCAGCGACCGATCGTAGCGGAGCAGCTTGTGCTCGTCCAGCCACAGCAGCGACGAAAGATACAGGTAGCGGACTGCTGTCCGGTAATCGCCGGTGTGCGCCTGGTCTTGCGCGCGGTCGAGCGCCTCGGTAGCGGTAATGTTTTCTTCTTCGAGCGCCGCCTCTTCGCGGGCTTTGGCATCGCGTACCAGCGAGCCGCGCACGCCGCGAATTGCGTAGAGCACCAGCGCCAGCACCAGCAGCACGCCGATCACCAGCATGACCCAGCCGATGGGCGAGAGCGAGCCAAACGAGGAAGGCTGGGGCGCGGTTGCCGGGCCGGGCGGCGGGTTGGGCATAGCGTTGCCCAGACTGTTGAAAAAATCTTCGATCGCCTGGCCGACCGAGCGCCAGAACTGCGTCCAGGCCGAGGGTGCCTCGCGATCCTGGAAGGGCGGCCGCGAAAACACATCGTCGAGCTTGCTCAGCGCCTGCGGATCTTGGGCATTGCGCGTCTGGCCCACGGCGTCGAGGATCGCGCCCAGCCGAGCGGCGATCAAACGGTAGGGCGGCGGCTCTTCGGCGAGCGCATCTGCCAGCCACTGGTTATCGACCGGCAGCGTCGTGCCGTCAGGCAGCGCGATCTCGGCGGAAGCTGTCAGCTGGGCTGCTGTCTCGTCCAGTCCGATGCGATCAGAGCGCGTGGCCGCTGCGTAGGCTTCGCGAACCAGCTGCTCGTATTGAGCCAGCGTCGGCGGCTCGGATTGGGCGCTGGCTCCCTGGATCAGAACCAGAAAGAGCAGCGCGAGGCTTAACAAACGTCGTATCTGCATTGTTCGATTCTGTTTAGCGGCTCTCAAACGCCGACATACCCACAGTTCCTGGCAGGAGCGCGTTGGCCTGATATTCCAGATCGAAGCCTTCGTTACGCACCCGCAGATCAAAGTATAGCAGTGTGTAGGCGATCATGCTGAACGGCGTTGCGATCACGTTAAGCACGGCGCTGGCGCTGGTGTTGAGCACAAGCTGGATGCGCGGGTCCATGCCGGTCAGTCCCGCAAAGAAGCCGATCGTGCCGGCCGGCAGCGCAGCCAGGAGAGAGACTATCAGCCAGATCAGCACCGCATAGCCGAGAATCCGCCAGAACGAGCCCTGGGTGAGCCGCCAGCTGCGCACCAGCGCCTGCAACGGTCCCGCGTTCTCGACGATCACCGCCTGTGATGTGAACATAATACGCAGCATCAGCGCTAGCCCGATCAGCGCCAGGGCAGCTGCCACAGCAAAGCCCAGCATGCTCAGCCCCAGTATCGCGCTGAGGCTGCTGGAATCAAACTCGTCGTTGATGCCCTGCCCGATGATCAAGCCCGCCAGCAGCATGCCGCCGCCGATGAATATGCCCGTGAAGAGCGCGCCGATCAGCACCGGGAGCAGCCGCGCGCCGATCAGCGCGGGAGCGTGCCGCAGCGCCATGCCGAAGCTGCTGCCAACGCCGATCTCGCGGCTCAGGTAGCGCTGCGCGATGCTGTGCGCGAGCGCGCCTTCCAGCAGCGGCTGGAACACCACGGTGTAGAGCAGGCTGACGACGATCAGGACCGCGTACCAGAAGAAAAACTCGCCCATGATTGCGAAAGGCGACTGCGCGCCAAGCGGATTGCCGCTGCTCGTCTGATTTTGAAGCTCTGCTAGCTGTGTTTGCAACGGCCATTGCATCACCAGGCTGATCAAGCTGTAGGGAACCATGATCAGCGCCGTGATTGCCACGAAGGTTACGAAGTTGCTGCGGTATAAACGAAAGCTTTCGTCGAGCAGCTCGCCGAGGCTCAGCGCGCGAATCCGGGGACGAACAAACATGGTGGTTCCTTTCCGGGGCCGGGCCCGATTATAGCACGCGCGATCGTGCGCAACATCCGCCGTAGGTCTCGGCGCGACCCCGCTACCTGGATCACATGCTTGGCGACGGCTGGTACTCGCCGTCGTCCGGGCGCGGCGCCAGGAGATCGTGCTGCTCCAGGTCGAAGCCTTCGCTGCGGATGCGCAGATCGAAGAACATCAGCGTGTAGGCGATCATGGTGAACGGCAGGACTACGATCTCGGAGATCGCGTCTAGCGCCACCCGAAGCGCCAGAATCAGCTGATCGCTTGCGCCCGCCATCGATATGCCGAACACGGCCGCTCCAACGGGCAATGTTGTCAGGCACATCTCAAGCAAGCCCACCACGAGCACAAAGCCGACCAGCCGCCACATGCGCTGCTGAGTCAGCTTCCAGCTCCGGTCGAGGCTGGCCACCGCTCCCTGGTCCTCAAGCATCACGGCCTGTGTGCTAAACATCAGCCGAACGCGGACAAGCAGCGGCAGCACCAGCAATAATCCGCCAAGCAGAATGAAGAGAATCGTTGGAATTGTCTCGCTGGGGCTGCTGGCGTCGAAGATAGCATTTATGCGCTGATCGACGATGAACCGTACGCCGCAGATGGCGACAAAGATCGCCGGCAAGCCGGCCAGGATGATGCACAGACCTTGCAGAATATCCGCGCCGATCATCGTCAACAATCGCTGTCGTGCGTGCCTGAAGTTAGCGCCGAGCGCGACGGGCTGCTGCTGGTAGCACTGCGCGGCGAGGAGAATGAGTGTACCGTACAGGAGCGGCTGCACGACGACACTGTAGATCAAGCTGAGCCAGCCGGAGTCGGTGGGACTCGACGTGCTGCGCAAAAAGCTGGTGATCAGGCTGGTTGTCGAGCCGCTGCTCTGAAGCGGCGACTCGGGAGCGGTGAGCAAGAAGGACAGCAGGTGGTAGGGCACCAGCACCAGCGCCGCGATCTTCACAAAGAGCAGAAAGTTGTTGCGGTACAGGCGAAAGCTGGTGTCGAGCAATTCACCCAGGCTTAGCTCGCGAATCCGGGGACGATTCAGCATGGTGGTTCCTTTATTTGTGCCGGCGCTACCACGCAGGCTACGCGTTCAACCAGGATGGATATTGATCGTCATTCCATCCCGTCGCAAACGGATCGTCCTGCTCGGGGTCGAAGCTCTGGCTGCGGATGCGCAGATCGAAGAAGAGCAGCGTGTGGGCGATGAAGCTGAACGGCAGCGCTACAATCTGCGCGAGCGTGACCAGCGCCATCTGAAGCGCTGAGACGAGCTGCGCGTGCAGGCCCAGCCCAGTGAGGCCGGCCATAGCTGCTCCAACCATCAATGCCGGCAAGCCGAACTGGAGCAGCAGCACCACGCCGGCGAATGTTGCCGTGTGCCACCAGCTATGTTTGGTGAGCCTCCAGCTCCGGGCGATGCTGTCGGAGGCATAGCGGTCCTCAAGCAGCACGATATGCGCGGCGACGATCAGGAGTACACTCGCACACGCCGGCACGAGCATTCGTAATCCGTCCCCTATTCTGGTAAGCACTCCTGAAGACAAGTACCGTATGTACCAATCGTCCGGTATAAGGATGCCTAATGGCAGCCACACCAAGAAGCTGATCACGACTCCTACCAGGTATACTGCAAGCCAGAACAGCCATTTTTGAAAAGCCACGCCCAGCAGAGTGATCCAGCGGCCACGTGCCGCTTCGAAGTTGCTCCCGATCGATACGGTCTGCTGGCGGTAGCACTGCGCGGCGGTAAGGACCAGTGTGCCGTACATGATCGGCTGCACGAACACGTTGTAGATCAGGCCAGGCCAGCCCCCGCCGTTGGGTCGCTGTACACCGCGCAGAACGCCGCTGATCAGCTCTTCCATCGACAGGGGCGTCGTTGAGTCGGCGAGCACAAAGGTCAGCAGGTTGTAGGGCACCAGTGCCAGCGCCGTGATCAGGATGAATGGTAGAAAGTTGTTGCGGTACAGGCGAGCGCTGGCGACCAGCAGCTCGATGATAGTCGACGAACGCGGATGTTGTCGGCCGATCATGGCGCGCTCCTTCCGATCAAGCGACGAGGGGCTACTTGTTTAAAAGCAAGCCCACCGGCTTTTTCATAACATGGTCCGGGATGCTCTACGTGCGGCGCTGGCCTGGGGTTGCGAGGAGTGTGTGTACGACGTGGCTCCAGCTGATCTCGGCGACACGACCGGGATTGGCCGATCCGAGCCGCTGAGCAATCTGCGCGTCGGCTAGCTGATCGATGCCGGCTGCCAGCGCGGTGGCGTCGGGCGCGGCAACATAGCCGCTGACGCCATGCTGGACGAACTCCAGCACGCCGCCGGCGTCGGTGGTAGTGAGCACGGGCTTTCCCGCCGCGAATGCCTCGATCGTCGCGAAGCCGTAGTCTTCGTCGACCGGCGCGTAGTAGACCGCCCGGCAGCGCGCGAATAGCTCCACTGCCTGCGCGTCCTCGACAAAGCCTGTGAAGTGAACGCGATCGCCGAGGCCGAGATCCCGCGCCAGACGTTGCAGCGCCGCCTGCTCAGGTCCACGTCCGGCGATGATCGCCCGCAGCGATGAGCGCGAGCGGGCCAGCCCATGCAGCAGCAGATCGATGCGCTTGGCAGCATCCAGCCGCGAGATCGACAGAATGTAATCCTCGAACGGTCCCGGCCGGAGGCGATCCATGAGATGGCTGGGCGGGTAGAGCGGCGTCGCGTCGAGATCGTTGAAGCGCCGCAGCCGGGCCGCGACGTTGCGCGAGATCGCAAACAGCGCCTCCGCCTCGCCGAGCGTCCGCCGATCAAGACGCTGGAGCTGCTGTCTGGCCTCGACGTCTCCAGGCTGCGCGCCCCAATCCGAGAGCGCGGTGCCGTACCAGTCGTAGGCCTGGCGATGCTGGTGGACCAGCCAGACGATCTTGCGCGGATGTGACGCGGCGTAGGACGGAAACTTGGTGCAGATGATCGCGTCGACTGGTCGCCCATCGATCTGCGTTAGATCGAGCAAACGCCAGGCCAGCGCGCTTTTGATCAGGTTGGGCCGTGGTGTCCAGCTATACGGCAGCGCGACGATCTCGGCCTCGTGGCCGTGAGCGCGTAGTGCGTCGCGCAGGCCCTCGCTCAGCAGCTCAGCGCCGCCGCGCGCGAAGGGAACTTGAGTTGTGCAGACGAGAATACGCATAGGTTAAAGAACCAAGAACCAAAAGAATCAAGAACCTAGAACCTAGAACCAAGCAAGTACCGCTACTCCCCCTCGCCCGCTTCGCAGGCGAGGGGGCTGGGGGGTGAGGGCCTGTTTTCTCCCTCGCCTGCCGCAGCGGGAGGGGGAAGATGCGCAGCATCAGGGGTGAGGGCCTTAATCTTGGCCCGTTTCGAAGACGGCGCGGCAAAAGCGGGCGGCGACATCTTCCCAGCGGCATTCGCGCTTGACCCACTCCTGGCCCTGAGCGCCGAGCTGCCGCGCGGTCGTCGAGTCGCTCAGCAGTCGATCGAGACAGGCCTCGAACTGACGATAGCTGCGAAACCACAGGCCGCCGTTGGCCTGCCGGGCGTGCGTGACGGTGACGGCGCAGTCGGCGTGGACCAGCACCGGCGTTCCTTGCAGCCATGCTTCCATGACCACAATGCTGAAGCTTTCGAACAAGCCCGGCATACAAAAGATCGTCGCGGCGGCGTAGGCGTCGTGCTTGCTTTGCTCGTCCACAAAGCCCAGATCGATGATCGACGGTTGCAGCGCGGGCGGCACGCGCAGCTCTCCCGCGCCGGCCACGACCAGCCTGGCCCGTGGCCCGCGCCGCGCCAGATACTCCTCGAAATAGGCCATCAGCAGCGGAAAATTCTTTGAGTGGTCGCGGCGTCCGGTGAAGAAGATGAACGGCCCGTCGAGGTTGTGCTCGGCGCGAAAACGCTCTGCATCGCCCCGGCGGCTCAGCTCGATGCCTTCGCCGACGACCGGCACGCGGTCAGGGTCGAGATCGGCGAGGCGACAGATTAGCTGCTGCTCGCCGCTGCTGTTGGCGAGCACCCGCCGCACCGACCGCAGCACGCGCCGTGTCGTGCTGTAGTAGGCGTACGGCTCGTCGTGCAGACACGGGACCAGATAGCCGCGCTCTCCGGCGATCTGCGCGCCCCAGAAGCTGAGCGGAAACGCGTACAGGAAAAAGATCCAGCGTCGCTGCTCTCGCAGCTGGACCAGCTCCTCCAGCAAAGCGTCGCTGCCGGTGAGCGATTGGAGCAGATTCAGCTCGTGGATCGGATGATTCGCCGCAAAGCGCCGGGTGATCTGCGCGCCCGCGCCGAGATTGGGCGGGAATCGCCGCACGCACACGCCATCCACCTCATCATTGCCCGGAGTATAGAACGGTGTCAGCGGCGCGCGAGCGTCACGAGCGGTAGTCGTCCAGACCTCGACGGCAACGCCGGCCTGCGTGAGCGCGCGCACCAGGTGTCGCGCCTGGGCCTCGGCTCCACCGGCGGTCTCGGGTCCGTACCACGGCAGCACAACCGTGACCGGCTCACTCGTGCTCATGGTCATCGTTCTGGCTGCGATCAGCTTGCTCGGCTCGGCGCGCGACAACCGCGCCGCGTAGTGCCGCATCGGCCGCGATCAAGCCTTCCAGCAGATCCAGCGTCGCACGATTGAACTCGTTCTGCTGAGCGACCGCAGGCTCGACCGCGTGAGCAGCAAATCGCCGCACGATCTGGTTGATCTGGACCCACACGCGCTCATAGGTCGTGCGTCCGATCAACGGTGGCCGTGGCTCAACCACGTGCTGCTCGCGAAGAACCGGCAGCAAACGCTGAAGCTCAAGCTGCGGAAACCCGGGCTCGGCTCCGGCATGCTCGGCGGCCTCGTCGATCTGCCGCTGAAGCTCGTCGACCTCAATGATCTCAGCCATGATCTTCGGCGTGGGTGCTGGGCGGCGATTCCTGTACCTGAGCCGCGTGCAGCTGCGCAACCTCGGCGGCAAGCTGGCGATTGGCGTCGACCAGCAGCTGCAAAGCACGCGCAACCGCGTTGTTGTAAGCGTTCTGCTGCTCCACGATCGGCGCGATGTACCAGCGCAGAGCGCGCCGGATCAACCGCTGCACAAAGATCTCTGCGCGCTGCCGGGGCGTGTGCCAGGTAAGCGGCCAGTGCGCGCTCACGGCACGCAGCGCCTCCACCTCGGCGACGGCCTCGCGCAGCTCGTCGAGATCGACGCCAAGCTGCGCTGCGTGCGGCGAATCATCGCTGAGCGTGTCGCGGGCGGCGCGGACTTCGCGGCGAAGCTGTTGCAAGATTGTGCTAACATCGAGCGGCTGTTCGGTACTCATCGGCAGGCGAGTATAGCATACGGAAGAACAAAGAACAAAGAACAAAGAACAAAGAACCAAACGAAA
This sequence comes from Herpetosiphonaceae bacterium, assembly GCA_036402055.1. Taxonomy (GTDB): domain Bacteria; phylum Chloroflexota; class Chloroflexia; order Chloroflexales; family Kallotenuaceae; genus LB3-1. The sequence continues at coordinate 182 of DASWTQ010000422.1, read as the reverse complement.
GCAGAGAGAAGTACCTTCATTGCCCCCTCGCCTGTGCCGAAGCTTACAAGGGTAGGTATGAGGTATGTTGGTTAGCCTGAGGCATGGTAGCAGATCTGCAAGGTGGGCGGCGGGAGTGGCCAGGGGTCAGGACAGAACCACAGCCGCCGCCACACCCGTCCACATCCGAGGCTGTGCCGCAA